>CAMBKU010000023.1 GCA_945868305.1 uncultured Lachnospiraceae bacterium
TTTTTAGGCTTCCATTTTCCAGAAATATGCCGTGTAAGGAGCCAGTGTACTTCCGCCGCCGAAGTCGTGTGTGGTATTGGTGAGTAATTCCTCAGCACGACCGCAGCCTGCATCGAAATGTGCGTCAAAAGGAGCTTCGTCCGCATTGATGGCAACAAGGATGCGTTCTTTGTCGGTTTTGCGTTCAAAGATACACTGCTTGTTGGTCAGGACAACTGAGCGGAAACTGCCGTAATTCAAAGCATCCGAGGCTTTTTTTATTTCAGCGAGACGGGAGATATATTCCGTCAGCTCATTTTCAATTGGTGCATCGAAGCAGGCGCGTAAAGCTGGGTCGCCTTCTTCTTTTTTGGCCTTTGCACCCCATTCACTGCCATAGTAGACACAGGGAATGCCCGGCATACCAAAGCAGAGAGCATAAATGAGCGGTAGATGTTTTGCGTTGGTCAGAATGCTGGCAACTCGGGTAACATCGTGGTTATCCACGAAGCAGAGGAGATGTTTGCCCTTATAAAGTGTCCAGTCTTCCGGGCCGAACTGCCGCAGCAGGGAGTGATTAATCTCAAACATATTCATGCTGTTAAAGCTGGAATAAAGTCCTTTGTAGCATTCATAGTTGGTCACGGAATGGAGCATGGAGTCATTCATAAGCTGGTTGTAATCGCCGTGCAGCGTCTCGCCCACCAGGAAGAATTCCTCTTTTTTGGAGTCACAGAAGGAGCGAAGGCGTTTTACAAAATCATGATCAAGACAGTAAGCCACGTCTAAACGAAGACCGTCAATGTCAAAGTAGGAAATCCAGTATTCGATGCAGGAAAACAGGTAGGAGACGACTTCTTCGTTTTTCAGATTTAATTTTACCAAGTCAAAGTTTCCTTCCCAGCCCTCGTACCAAAGGCCATCATTATAACCGTCATTTCCGCCGAAATTAATGAAGAACCAATCTTTGTAAGGGGAATTTTCCCGGTTTTTAAGTACATCCTGAAAGCCGAAAAAGCCCCGTCCTACGTGGTTGAATACGCCGTCTAAGACAACCTTGATTCCTGCATTATGTAAACTATCACAGATGTCTTTAAAATCTTCATTGGTGCCCAGGCGCACATCGATTTTTTTGTAGTCTCTGGTATTGTAGCCATGAGTATCGGATTCAAATACCGGAGAAAAATAAATGGCGTTTGCGCCTAGTTTCTGGATGTGAGGAATCCAGTCCTTTACTTTTTCAATGCGATTCGTGAGGATACCGTCGTTTTCAAAAGGTGCCCCACAAAATCCCAACGGATAAATTTGATAAAATACACTTTTTTCTGCCCACATAGTAAAAACCTCCTATTCGATTATTTTCCCATAGATTTTGACTTCTCTGTACATGCATGCTGCGCAGCGATGACTGTGCCGCGTAAACCAAGCTTTTCAAGCGTGGCAACGGCTTCGATTGTAGTTCCGCCCGGAGAGCAAACGGCGTCTTTCAATTCGCCCGGATGTTTCTTTGTCTCCAACACCATTTTTGCGGCGCCAAGTACGGACTGTGCGGCAAATTTGTAGGCCTGGGTTCTCGGCATACCGTCCTCTACGGCTGCGTCTGCCATAGCTTCAATAAACATATAGACGTATGCCGGGGAAGAACCGCTGACGCCGGTCACAGCATCCATTAACGCTTCCGAAACGATTTCGCATTTGCCGAAACTGTTGAAAATAGAAACGATGTCATTCATTTCGTCATCGGTAATGGCTGTGTTTGGAGTAAGAGCGGACATTGCTTCTAATACCATAGCCGGAGTATTTGGCATAGCACGCACCAGTTTCACCGGTCGGCCGAAATAGCCTTCAATCTTTGCGATGGACTGTCCGGCTGCAATAGCAACGATAACCGCATTTTCCGGGGTGACATCCTTGATTTCACTGATTACCTTTTCGTAGAGATAAGGTTTTACCGCAAGAAACAAAATGTCTGATTTTTTTGCTACTTCCGTATTGTCAAGAGTAGTCTCAATCGGATATTGATCTTTTATTTTATTTAAAGTGGCAGCGGTATGAGCGCTTGCAATGACCTGTCCTGCCGGAACCAGTCCCGAACCGACAATGCCGCCGATCATGGCGCTTCCCATATTTCCGCAGCCAATAAATCCAATGGTTTTTTGTAACATAAAATTCCTCCTTATGAATTTGGGGTTATATAGTTGGTTGCGAAACTTATATAGTTTCGCAATTACCTATTTGTGTTATAGGATAGAAAAGTATAGTGCATGATGTAAGAGAAAGCAGAAAAACCGGAGAGACAAAATGCGCAGACCGGACGAAGTGGCAAGGCAAGTATTTTGCCTCTCCGGTTTTTTAGTTTTATTACAAATAGCACTATTTTTCTACTTATTTAATTTTAAAAGAACCGCCAGCAGAATGCAAGCGGTTCTTCGTTTCCTTTTGGAATGATATTGTTTATCGATTTAGAAATCTGTGAAGTCTTTTTCTTTTCTCTTTTCAAGGAATGCGCTCATGCCTTCCTTCTTATCATGAGTATCGTTTACAACGCCGAACAGATTTGCTTCCATTTCAACTGCGTTCTTGATGTCCATGTCATAGCCGTTGTTGATAGCTGCCTTTGCAATAGAAACAGCGTAGCTGCCGTTGCGAAGGATTTTGGAAGCCATTTTCTTAGCAGTATCCATAAGCTCTGCCTGAGGAACAACTTTGTTTACAAGACCGATACGGTATGCTTCTTCTGCATCGATATTCTGGCAGGTAAAGATGATTTCTTTTGCACGTCCCATACCTACTAAACGAGCAAGTCTCTGAGTTCCGCCGAATCCAGGGATGATACCAAGTCCACATTCCGGCTGACCAAAAACAGCATTGTCGGAAGCGATACGGATATCACAAGCCATGGAAATCTCGCATCCGCCGCCCAGTGCGAAACCATTTACAGCTGCGATAGTTACCTGACGCATATTCTGTAATTTGAAGAAAGGAACAGATGCGCGCATACCAAAAGCTCTTGCCTCCGGTGCAGTGAAATTAATCATTTCTGCAATGTCAGCGCCGGCAACGAAAGATTTTTCTCCGGAACCTGTTAAGATAACAACTTTGATGTCGTCTCTGCCTTCAATCTCAGTCAATACTTCTGTCAATTCATCCAAAGTCTCGGAATTTAAAGCATTGAGAGCCTTCGGTCTGTCAATCGTAAGGACAGCAATTTCATTTTCAACTTCTAATTTCAAATTGTTCATTGTTGAAACCTCCTAAAAAAATTTAACCTCACTGGGTTTTTGTGACCAAATTTCATATAGTTTTATCTTATTACTTTGACAAACTTTTGTCAATCTCTTTTACCATACTTTGGGCAGTTTTTTGTCTTTTTTTGTGTGGTCGGAAGCGGAAAGATGTAGTATAATGAAACCCATGATTAAGGATTTTGATTTAAGGAAAATTGTAGAGCCGCTTTTGGAATGGTTTTCGGGGCATGCGAGAGTCCTTCCCTGGCGGGAGGAACCGACGCCTTACCGGGTGTGGGTATCGGAGATTATGCTTCAACAGACCAGAGTGGAGGCGGTAAAGCCCTATTTTGAGCGTTTTACCAAAGAGTTACCGGATGTGCAGGCACTTGCGGAATGCAGTGAGGAAAAATTGTTGAAGCTGTGGGAAGGACTTGGCTATTATAACCGGGTACGGAATATGCAGACGGCAGCACAGTTTGTAATGGAGCAGTATGGCGGCAGGCTTCCGGCAGATTACGGGGAGCTTTTGAAGTTGAAGGGAATCGGGCATTATACGGCGGGAGCGATAGCCTCCATTGCCTATGGGATTCCGGTTCCGGCGGTAGATGGAAATGTACTGCGGGTGCTTACCCGGGTTGCGGCAGACGACTCGGATATTATGAAACAGAGTGTAAAAAATGCCATAGAACAGGAGGTGGCAGGGATTATGCCGGCAGATGCGGCAGGAGCATTTAACCAGGCGCTTATGGAGCTTGGGGCAACGGTGTGTCTGCCGAACGGAGAACCGCTTTGCGGCGAATGTCCGTGGAAAAGTTTTTGCGAGGCACATGCTGGTGACTGTTGGCAGTCTTTTCCGGTGAAATCCAAAGCGAAGCCCCGCAAAATTGAGGATAAGACAGTGCTTATTATCCGTGACGGAGAAAAAATCGTGTTGCATAAACGACCAAAGAAAGGCCTGTTAGCAGGAATGTATGAGTTCCCGAATCTGGAAGGACATCGGAATGAAAAGGAGGTTCTGGATTACGTGAGAGAGCAGAATCTGGTTCCGGTTCATATTGAGCGGCTGGAGGACGCAAAGCATATTTTTTCCCATATTGAATGGCATATGACAGGCTATATGATAAAGGTCTCAGAACTGGAAACTGAGCGTTCAGGGCTTTTGTTTGTGGAGACAGAGGAGTCTGAAAGAAGATATCCGATTCCGGCAGCTTTTGCAAAATACACGAAATATATGAATTTACGATTGGGAAATGAGCGATTTAATCGGGAGTCATAGTATTTTCCGAAAATAAAAAGAGGACCGCCGCAGGGATGCGGCGGTTGCTTTTATGAAAAGAAAAGATTAACTCATTATTTTTGGGAGGAACCTTGCAAATTGATGCAAGGTCTATGAAAAAGTATAAATGATATATATCATTTGGCTTTTTAACTATGATTTTACTATAAAGGGAAGATATGAAGAAGGTATGTTGAGTTTATGATGTTTTTGTAAATAAAATATGAACAAATTGACGGCAGTTAAGAAATTTATAAGAAAAAATAATTTGGATATTCCTTTTATTATGTGTATAATGAAAAAGAAACTAACATAAGTACAATAAGACAAGGTGTAAATAGAGACTAAGGAGTAGAGGAATGAAAGTATTATCAATTGCGATTCCATGTTATAATTCGCAGGATTATATGGAAAAATGTGTGGAATCTTTGTTAAAAGGTGGAGAAGATGTAGAGATTCTGATTATAGATGACGGCTCTTGGGACGCTACGGCAGAGATAGCAGATTCTTATGAAAAGAAGTATCCGACTATTGTAAGGGCAATCCATCAGGAAAATGCCGGACATGGGGGAGCGGTCAATACAGGAATTGCAAATGCTTCCGGGCTTTATTTTAAAGTTGTAGACAGCGATGACTGGGTGGATGAAGATGCTTACCGCCAGATTTTGAGTAAATTAAAGGAAATTGCGGGTGGAAACCAGACGCTTGATATGTTTGTCAGCAATTTCGTTTATGAGAAGCAGGGCGCAAAGCATAAAAAAGTGATGCGTTATACAATGCAGATGCCGCAGAATGAGATTTTTACATGGAATGATATAAGACGTTTCACGAAAGGAAAATACCTTCTGATGCATTCAGTCATTTACCGGACAAAGCTTTTACGGGAATGTGGACTGAAATTGCCGGAACACACTTTTTATGTAGATAACATTTTCGTATACAAGCCGTTGCCGTCCGTAAAGACCATGTATTACATGGATGTGGATTTCTACCGTTATTTTATCGGCAGAGAGGATCAGTCAGTCAATGAAAAGGTGATGATAGGCAGAATTGATCAGCAGATTAAAGTAAACAAGCTGATGGTGGATGAATTTGACCTCTGGAAGATAACAAACCGCAGGCTCAGGAATTATATGTTTAACTATCTTGAAATTATAACCGTTATTTCTACAGTAATGTGTATCCGTTCTGGAACAGATGAAAATCTGGAGAAAAAGCGGGAACTTTGGAGCTATATCAAGCGTAAAGACCTTAGACTGTTCCATCATTTAAGAAACGGTATTTTAGGACAGTCCACCAACCTTCCGGGCAAAGGAGGAAGAAAAATTTCCATCGCTGCCTATAAGATTACCCAGAAGGTGGTCGGCTTTAATTAAAGGTCATGCATCTGGTTTAACAGTTCATTTTTTAGCTGGTACAGCTTATCGGACAAATCAACATAGATGCGGGACGGATTGACGAAACGTTTGGTTTCATCCCAGATGGTATCTTTTTCCTTTGTGCAGGCAGATTGGATGTCCATGACTTTTGGAGAGCGGTAAACACAGGTGCCGCCGGAAAAGACAGGAACTAAAAGCTCGCGCAGGGTATAAGTGCCGCCTGGGATTTTTGTTTTTTTCCAGGGTTCGCTTGGGTCGAACAGATTCATATCGTTTTTTTCATCAAAGGTCTCATCTGCGAGACAGATTAAGTCTGCCCGGATTTTTCCGGTCTCTTTATCATAAATCCGGTAAACCGTCTTGTTTCCCGGATTGGTGATTTTTTCTGAATTTTCTGAAATCTTTATCTTCGGAATAAAATTCCCATCGGCGTCCTTTAGGGCAGCCATTTTGTAAACGCCGCCAAATGCAGGATTATCCTTTGCGGTAATGAGATTGGTACCGACACCCCAGGAGGTAATGGCTGCGCCCTGGAGTTTTAAGCTTTCAATCAGATATTCGTCCAAATCATTGGAAGCGGAAATGACAGCATCCGGAAATCCTGCTTCATCCAGCATCCGGCGAATTTGTTTGGAGAGGTAGGCAAGGTCACCGCTGTCGATACGAACACCGTAATAGGACAAAGGAATACCGTCATTTCGCATTTCTGTAAAGACACGGATAGCATTGGGAACACCAGATTTTAAGGTGTCATAAGTATCGACCAGCAGAATGCAGGCAGAAGGATAAAGTCTGGCATAGGTCAAAAATGCGGTGTACTCATCTGGAAAACTCATGATCCAGCTGTGGGCATGTGTGCCGAGCACCGGAACGTCAAAAAGCTGTCCGGCGAGGACATTGGAGGTTCCCTTGCAGCCGCCGATGACAGCAGCTCTTGCGCCGTAAGTGCCGGAATCCGGTCCCTGGGCCCGGCGGAGTCCGAATTCCATTACTCCGTCCGCTCCGGCTGCATAGCAGACACGGGCAGCTTTGGTAGCGATGAGACTCTGATGGTTTATGATGTTTAAGAGAGCTGTCTCAATAAGCTGGGCCTCCATAATCGGTGCAATAACTTTAACAATCGGTTCACGTGGAAAAATCAGCGTTCCTTCCGGGATGGCATAAATGTCCCCGGAAAAATGAAAGGTTTTTAAGTAGGTAAGAAAATCCTCGTCAAAAATATTTAAACTCCTCAGGTAAGCAATATCCGCATCTGAAAAATGGAGATTTTTGATATATTCGATGACCTGCTCTAAGCCTGCGCATACCGCATACCCACCGTCGCAGGGATTCTTGCGGTAAAAGGCGTCAAAGACGGCAATGTCATGGTTGCCTGACTTAAAATAGCCCTGCATCATTGTCATCTCGTAGAGATCAGTCAGTAAAGTCAGATTTAAAGTACTCATAATTGCTACGCGTAAAATCGCGCACTCCTTTCTGGATTTTGCGGTCTGAAATAAGTATAGACTTATTATACGTAAAAATATACATTCTGCAAATTGTTTTATAAAATTTAAGAAAAAGGTCATTGTTTCAGCAGATGTCTTTTGCTATAATAGTTAAACAGATGAAAATGTGGCAGTACCATATTAAATTAGAAAAAACAGAGGAGACAGCAGGATGAGTGAAGAAAAGTTTGAAGAAAGTAATGCACAGACAGAACAAAGTTACAGTGATCCGGGAGTGCAGCCGGATTATGGCTATCAGCAGAACGTTAATGAACAGGGGGATCAGCCTAATTACGGTTACCAGCAGAATGTAAATAATGCAGGAAATCAGCCGAACTATGGATACCAGCAAAATTTTGATTACACTAATGCGGGCAGTCAGGCTTCATATGGGTCACAGCCAAATTATCAGAATCAGGCAAATTATCAGTATAACGGAACAACACCGGAGGGGAATAATGGTTCATGGCAGCAGCAGTATATAAATCCGAAGCCGGCAGAGCCGACAAAGGCATTCGGTATTGCAGCTATGATACTTGGTATCATATCATTGGTGCTGTTTTGTACCTGCATCAACATTCCACTTGCCATTGCAGCCATTGTGCTTGCTATCGTACAGCTTGTGAAAGGCGGCAAAAAAGGAATGGCAGTTGCTGGACTGGTTACCGGAGCAGCATCGATTGTATGCTTTGTTATATTCTGGGTTCTGATTTCAATCGGTGTCATTGATGAGAGTCTGACATATTCTTATGATATTCCATATTATGAGTGGGAAGAAGAATTTGAAGATAATTTCTATGATACGTTTGACTTATAAGAAAAAATCCTTGACAAGAAAATTTTGAGGCTTTATACTTTTAACGTTAATAAAATGAAAAGGCAATGACGAAGACAGTAGCGTATTTTAGAAAGGCAAAGCGAGCCGGGCAGGTGGGAGCCGGTGCGAGTAGAAAATATGTGAAAATCACTTCCAAGCTGCGGGCTGAAGCGTGAAGTAAGCACCGACGGATGTTCCCCCGTTATGGGAGCCTTGTATGCGGGAGACCAAGTACAATGTAACAGGTGGTAAACGAATGATATCCCTTCGTCCTATTACAGGATGGAGGGATTTTTTATATCATAGGAAAGACTTTGTTCTATCATAGAAAATCTAGGAGGAAAGCAGTATGTTGTACAACAAAGTTCAGGCAAACACGAATTTTGTAGAACAGGAAAAAGAGACAGAAAAATTCTGGAAAGAGAATGATATTTTTAAAAAGAGCATGGATTCCAGAAAAGAGGGACCGACGTATACGTTTTATGACGGACCGCCTACCGCAAACGGAAAACCGCACATCGGACATGTGCTTACCCGTGTTATCAAGGATATGATTCCGCGTTATCAGACCATGAAGGGCAATTATGTACCGCGTAAGGCAGGATGGGATACCCACGGACTTCCGGTAGAGCTGGAAGTGGAAAAAATGCTTGGCTTAAACGGAAAAGAGCAGATTGAAGAATATGGTATGGAGCCTTTCGTTAAAAAATGTAAGGAATCCGTATGGAAATACAAGGGTATGTGGGAGGATTTCTCCGGTACCGTGGGATTCTGGGCAGATATGGATAATCCGTATGTTACCTATGACAACAATTTTATCGAATCCGAATGGTGGGCATTAAAGGAAATCTGGAATAAAAAATTGTTATATAAAGGCTTTAAAATCGTACCTTACTGCCCGCGCTGCGGAACTCCGCTTTCTGCACAGGAGGTTGCACAGGGCTATAAGACTGTAAAGGAACGCTCTGCCATCGCACGTTTTAAAGTGGTGGGCGAAGATGCATATTTCCTGGCATGGACCACTACACCGTGGACATTGCCGAGTAACGTTGCCCTTTGTATGAACCCGGATGAAGATTACTGTAAGGTAAAGGCAGCAGACGGCTATACTTATTATATGGCGGCAGCACTGTTAGATAAGGTGCTTGGTAAGCTCGGAAACGAGGAAGAAGGAGTAAAGGCTTACGAGATTCTGGAGACGAAAAAAGGAATCGAGTTCGAAGGAAAAGAATATGAGCCGTTATTCGACTGTGCAAAGGATATCATTGAAAAACAGCATAAAAAGGCACATTACATTGTATGCGACACCTACGTTACCATGACAGACGGTACCGGTATCGTTCATATCGCACCGGCTTTCGGTGAGGATGATGCAAAGGTCGGCAGAAGATATGACCTTCCGTTTGTGCAGTTGGTAAACAGTAAAGGTGAGATGACCGAGGAGACTCCGTATGCCGGTGTATTTGTAAAGAAAGCAGATCCGATGGTCTTAAAAGATCTGGATGAAAAGGGACTGCTGTTTGAGGCACCGAAATTCGAACATGAATATCCGCATTGCTGGAGATGTGATACACCACTTATCTACTATGCAAGAGAATCCTGGTTTATTAAAATGACCGAGGTTAAGGATGACTTGATCCGCAACAACAATACTGTAAACTGGATTCCGGAATCCATCGGTAAAGGACGTTTCGGTGATTGGCTGGAGAATATCCAGGACTGGGGTATTTCCAGAAACCGTTATTGGGGAACACCGCTCCCGGTTTGGGAATGTGAGTGCGGACACCAGGAATGTATCGGAAGCAGGGCAGAGCTTGCTGAGAGAAGCGGAAATCCGAAAGACGCAGAGGTAGAACTGCATCGTCCGTATATCGATGAAGTGACTTTCACCTGTCCGGACTGTGGCAAGACTATGCACCGTGTACCTGAGGTTATTGACTGCTGGTTTGATTCTGGGGCAATGCCGTTTGCGCAGCATCATTATCCATTTGAAAATAAAGAAGTATTTGAACGTCAGTTCCCGGCTAAATTCATTTCTGAGGCGGTAGACCAGACTAGAGGATGGTTCTATTCTCTGATGGCAGAATCTACGATTCTCTTTAATAAAGCGCCATATGAAAATGTTATCGTTTTGGGACATGTACAGGATGAGAACGGACAGAAGATGAGCAAATCCAAAGGAAATGCAGTAGATCCGTTTGATGCACTGGAAAAGCACGGCGCTGATGCAATCCGCTGGTACTTCTATATTAACAGTGCACCGTGGCTGCCGAACCGTTTTCACGATAAAGCGGTAACGGAAGGACAGCGGAAATTCTTAGGAACACTGTGGAATACCTATGCCTTTTTCGTATTGTATGCGAACATTGATAACTTTGATGCGACGGAATACGAATTGGAATATGACAAACTTTCCGTTATGGATAAGTGGCTTTTGTCAAAACTAAACTCCGTTGTGACAGAGGTGGATAAGGATCTTGGCAGCTACAAGATTCCGGAAGCGGCAAGAGCACTGGATGAATTTGTGGATGACATGAGCAACTGGTATGTCAGAAGAAGCAGAGAACGTTTCTGGGCAAAGGGCATGGAGCAGGATAAGATTAATGCCTATATGACGTTATATACCGCGCTTGTTACTATCTGTAAGGCAGCAGCGCCTATGATTCCGTTTATGACGGAGGAAATTTACCAGAATCTGGTAAGAAGTATTGATAAGAATGCGCCGGAAAGTATTCATTTGTGTGATTTCCCGGTTGCAAATCCGGCTTATTCTGATGCGGAACTGGAAAAGAACATGGATGAGGTATTAAAGGTTGTTGTGATGGGACGCGCCTGCAGAAATGCAGCAAACATCAAGAACCGTCAGCCGATTGGAACCATGTATGTTAAAGCGCCGTTTGCATTGCCGGAATTTTTCACAGAAATCATTGCGGATGAACTGAATGTAAAGAATGTGAAATTTACTGAGGATGTAAGCAGTTATACGACATATACCTTTAAGCCGCAGCTTCGTACGGTCGGACCGAAATACGGCAAGTTCTTAGGTCAGATTCAAAAAGCACTGGCAAACGTGGACGGTAATAAGGCAATGGCAGAGGTAAGAAGCGGTGCAGGCTTAAAGCTACCGGAGGTGGATGAAAGCGTTGTTCTCTATGAAGAAGACCTGCTTATCACCATGACGCAGACGGAGGGCTATGTCACAGAGGGAGACAATGAAGTGACAGTTGTGCTTGACACTAATCTGACACCGGAGCTTTTAGAAGAAGGCTTCGAGCGCGAGCTGATCAGCAAGATTCAGACCATGCGTAAGGAAGCTGGTTTTGAGGTCATGGATAAGATTGCTGTTTCCTATCAGGCAGGAGATAAGATTGCCGATATTTTTGAAAAATACGGTGAACAGATCGGGAAAGAAGTATTGGCAGAAAAAATTACCGCAGGAACAGCGAATGGATATGAGAAAGAGTGGAATATCAACGGAGAAAAAGTTGTCCTTGCAGTAGAAAAGTTATAAATATCGAAAAGACAGTGCTGGCAGTGAAGGTCATCTGCTATGGCGCTGTCTTTTTTGTTATGGTGACGAGGAAAAAGATATTTGCCTTTGGCAAGCACATAAAATTATCAGAAAAAGGAACAAGAATACAGTAAAATGTTGCTTGACGGCGGAGACATGAAGTTATATGATAATAAAAAATAGTATGGAGAGGTATTTTTATGAAAAATCAGGTTTTCGAAAAAGAGGCTTTTAAGAAAAGTGTCAGTGATAATGTAAAGAATTTATACCGGAAAACTTTGGATGAGGCATCAAAACAGGAAATTTTTCAGGCAGTTTCCTATACTGTGAAGGATACAATCATCGATCAGTGGATTGCAACACAAAATGTATTGGAAAAGGACGATCCGAAGATTGTTTATTATATGTCTATGGAGTTTTTGATGGGACGGGCTCTGGGCAATAACCTGATCAATTTAACGTGTTATGGTGAGGTGCAGGAAGCTTTAGCCGAGATGGGCGTGGATTTGGATGCCATTGAGGATGAGGAGCCGGATCCGGCGCTTGGAAACGGTGGACTTGGACGTTTAGCAGCCTGTTTTATGGAATCTCTTGCCACTTTGGGGTATGCGGCATACGGCTGTGGTATCCGTTACCATTATGGAATGTTTCGCCAGGAAATCGAGAATGGCTTTCAGGTGGAAAAGCCGGATGACTGGTTGAAAAACGGTTATCCGTTTGAGTTAAAACGCCCGGAGCATTCTTATGAGGTCAAATTTGGCGGCTATGTCAGTGCAAAGACAGATGAAGCGGGAAGAACCCGTTTTGTACAGGAAAATTACCAGTCAGTACTTGCAATACCGTATGATATGCCGATTATCGGTTACAACAACAACGTGGTAAATACGCTCATGATCTGGGATGCTGAGCCAATGCAGTCTTTTGAATTGGATGCATTTGATAAAGGGGATTACCGTAAGGCAGTAGAACAGCAGAACCTTGCAAGAAATTTAGTAGAGGTCTTATATCCGAATGACAATCATATTGCGGGAAAGGAACTTCGCTTAAAACAGCAGTATTTCTTTGTATCAGCAAGTATCCAGCGTGCTATTGGACGGTTTAAGAAAAATCATCCGGATATCAGTATGCTCCCACAGAAGGTTACTTTCCAGCTCAATGATACGCATCCGACGGTGGCAGTCGCAGAACTTATGCGTATTTTGATCGACGAGGAGGGACTTAACTGGGATGATGCATGGGATATCACCACACATACCTGCGCATATACAAATCACACGATTATGGCGGAAGCTCTGGAAAAATGGCCGATTGAGATTTTCTCCCGTCTGCTTCCGAGAATTTACCAGATTGTAGAAGAAATTAATCGCCGTTTTGTACTTCAGATTCAGGAGAAATTCCCGAATGACCAGGAAAAAGTGCGCAAGATGGCAATCATTTATGATGGTCAGGTAAAAATGGCGCATCTTGCTATTGCAGCAGGTTATTCTGTTAACGGCGTGGCAAGACTGCATACGGAGATTTTGAAAAATCGGGAATTAAAGGATTTCTATGAGATGTTCCCGAAAAAATTCAACAACAAGACCAATGGTATTACCCAGCGTCGTTTTCTGATGCATGGAAATCCGCTTTTGGCATCCTGGGTGACAGATCATATCGGCGCAGACTGGATTACTAATCTTTCCCATATGCAAAAACTTGCTATCTATGCGGATGATGAGAAGGCACAGCAGGAATTTATGAATATCAAGTACCAGAATAAGCTGCGTCTGGCAAAATATATCCAGAAGCACAACGGAATCGAAGTTGATCCGCGTTCTATCTTTGATGTACAGACCAAGCGTCTGCATGAGTATAAGCGTCAGCTTTTGAATATCCTGCATATCATGTATTTATACAATGAATTGAAGGAACATCCGGAAATGGATTTCGTTCCGAGAACCTTTATTTTCGGTGCAAAGGCAGCTGCGGGTTATAAGAATGCAAAGCTTACGATTAAATTGATCAATTCCGTAGCGGATGTAGTGAATAATGATAAATCCATTAATGGAAAGATTAAGATTGTATTTATTGAGGATTATAAGGTTTCCAATGCGGAACTGATTTTTGCTGCTGCAGATGTCAGTGAGCAGATTTCCACTGCCAGCAAAGAGGCGTCCGGAACCGGAAATATGAAATTTATGTTAAATGGTGCTTTAACAATTGGTACAATGGATGGTGCCAATGTGGAAATGGCAGAGGAAGTGGGAAAAGAAAATATCTTTATATTTGGTATGAGTTCTGACGAAGTTATCGAACATGAAAAGAGACGTGACTATAATCCGATGCAGATTTTCAATCAGGATCAGGATATCCGGAAAGTATTGATGCAGCTCATTAACGGTATGTATTCTCCGCAGGATTCGGAATTGTTCCGAGACCTTTATAATTCTCTGCTAAATACCCAGAGCACACAGTATGCGGATACCTACTTTATTCTGGCAGATTTCCGTTCTTATGCCGAGGCGCAGAAGCGTGTGATGGAAGCCTACAAGGATGAGAAAGGCTGGGCAAAGAGTGCCATTCTTAATGTGGCACACTCCGGTAAGTTCTCCTCAGACCGGACTATTCAGGAGTATGTGGATGATATCTGGCATTTGGATAAGATTACGGTAGATTTGGAACCGGAAAGATAAAAATAAGCATAGCCAACGGAGAAGAGTATTCACGTTGGCTATGCTTATATTATTTATAAATAATTTTTGTGGGATTACTTTACAGCGGCATCTGCTTCCTGCGCTGCTTTTTGTTCTGCTTCGGCGGATTCATCACCGTTTTTCCATTTCTCGAACTTTTCTACTACGGCATCGTAGGTTTTCTGTGAAATTTCAGGAAGTTTTTTGCCCCAGGTTCCGGTCGCTTCCTCAAAGCCTTTCTTAAAAGCATCTAACAGCATATCGGCTTTGGAGACATCACCGCCGGATAAAGCCTTTGCAAAATCCAAAATACGGTCAGAGGTCTGTTTTACGCCCCAATAGCCGTCTTCGGAAATTTCTTCTTGTGCTTTTTTCTTTGCGGCTTCATCTACCGTGTAGTCACCGCTTGCGAGAAAACTCCAGATATCATCTGCTTTTCCGATGGCAGTTCCCTGCTTGGTCATCATTTGTTTTACGATGTCCTTTAACTGATTGACGCGGTTTTCAGAGTCCTGTTTCAGCTGCTGGATAAGAGCAGCGTTTTGTGTCTTATAGTCTGTGCCAGTGGTAGCAGAAGTTTTGTCATAAACAACACCTTCGGTTGTTGTGGTATCTTTTTTTGCGGTTTCGGCAGTAACTGCTGAAACAGAATCTACAGGTTTTGTGCTGTAGCTTGTGCTGATTGTGTTAATTCCATTTACATCCATAATAACCCTCCTTGGTATAAAAATGATTTTTATTACTATGATAAAACTATAGGCAGAGGTTGTGCTCCCTGCATTCTTTCTATTATGTATATCGGCAAATTGATAAATTTCATTGATAGGAAAGATTGACTTTTTGGGGGAAAATGTTAGTATGTATAATGTATACAAAGTACAGGAGAAGAACAATGAGCGAAATGAAATTAAAGGCACTGGCAAAAATCAATTTGGGGTTGGATGTTACCGGGTGCCGGGAGGACGGTTATCACGAGGTGAAAATGATTATGCAGACGATATATCTGTATGACCGTATCTTTCTAAAACCGACAAAAAGACCGGAAATCGAGATTAAGACGAATCTGCCTTATCTTCCGGCGAATGAGAATAATCTTGCTTATAAAGCAGCAAAAATCTTGCTGGACGAACTTGACATAAAATCAGGTATAAAAATTGAAATTCAGAAATATATTCCGGTAGCGGCCGGAATGGCAGGTGGCAGTACGGATGCGGCAGCAGTGTTGTTTGGAATGAATAAGCTTTTTAAGCTTGGACTTTCAAGGGAAGCACTGATGGAGCGAGGAGTAAAGCTTGGGGCGGATGTTCCTTATTGTATCATGCGTGGCACAGCATTGGCGGAGGGAATCGGAGAGATGCTTACACCGTTGCCGTCGATGCCATCTTGCACGATACTTATTGCAAAGCCGCCGATTAGTGTTTCTACAAAGCAGGTCTATGAACGACTTGTTTTAGATGAGCAGACGAAGCATCCGGATATTGATGTTTTAGTGGAAGACCTGAAGCAGAAAGACCTGTCTGCATTGGCGGGGCATATGGGAAATCTTCTGGAATCGGTGACGATTCCACAGTATCCGGTTATTGCAAAGATTAAGCAGACGATGCTTGAAGCTGGGGCAATCGGAGCTATGATGAGCGGAAGCGGTCCTACGGTTTTTGGTATTTTTCAGAATGAGGAAATGGCGAGAGCGGCAATGAAAAATATTCGTAAGGGACAGCTTGCCAGACAAATTTACATTACAAGACCGTACAACGTATAAAGACAGGAGGAGTATGGGAGGAAGAACAGTATGATGGATGATCTGGAATTAAATATGAATGCATATCTTCCTTTGCGGGATGTGGTGTTTCATACACTGCGGGAAGCTATTTTAAAGGGAGAATTAAAGCCGGGAGAGCGTCTGATGGAGTTGCAGCTTGCAGAAAAGATGGGAGTCAGTCGGACACCAATCCGTGAGGCAATCCGTATGCTGGAGCAGGAAGGGCTTGCAGTGACGATTCCAAGAAAGGGAGCGCAGGTGGCAGGCATGACGGAGAAGGATATGGAGGACGCGCTGGAAATCCGCGCAGCATTAGACGAATTGGCGGTTCAGCTTGCCTGTGATGCGATTACAGAGGAACAATTAAGGCAGTTGAAGCTTGCAATGAAAAATTTTGAGGATTCTACACGTACCGGGGACGTAAAAAAAATTGCTCAGGCAGATGTCAGATTTCACGATGCGATTTATACGGCTACCGGAAATGAAAAACTGGTGAGTATACTGAATAATTTAAGAGAACAGGTTTACCGTTACCGTGTGGAATATTTAAAGGACGATAAGGGATATCCGACATTGATTGCGGAACATGAAGAATTGTATGACGGTATTGCAAGGCGGGATAAGGAATATGTTTCTCAGGTAATGAAGCGGCATGTGGAAAACCAGGCGGAAGCGGTGAAAAATATTATCAGAAAACAGGAAATCTAGTATAAATTACATAAAAAAGTACATGATAAAAGGAGACGGGCAGTGCCCGGCTCCTTTTTTGACGTATAGGAGGAAGGTGGAAAGAGTATGCCGGAGGCAAAGTTAAACAACCAAAGTAAAAAGAAAAAAGAGAACAAGGAATGTATCACCGGGAATATCAAAACAGATATTGCAAGATTTCAGGAGATTTTTAAGGACTGCGCAGATATTAAGATGCGGCAGATGTTTCTCGGACAAGAAAAGAATATTGAATGTCTGGTTGCCTACATAGAGGTAGCGGTTGCCAACGTACTGTTTGAGAAATCGGCATTGGGAAAGCTTTTAAACTCCTTTTGCGGTATGGAGGCAGAAAAGCTTTATGACTGTCTGGAAAAAAACGGGCTTGGATTGTCGGATGTGTCGGTATTTGATACTTATGGCGAGGCAGCAGACGGACTTTTGACTGGAGATGCGGTTCTTTTTGTGGACGGGTATCCACATGCATTAAAAATATCGGATAAAGGTTATCCAGGCATGGGTGTTACTGAGGCGGATTCGGAGAAAGTCATTCGAGGCTCTAACGAGGGCTTTTCGGATTCGGTAAAGGTAAACACTGCTTTGATACGGAAAAGAGTGCGTTCCCCCAGAGTAAAGGTTTGGGAGAAAAAGGCAGGAATGCGTTCAAAAACAAATGTAGATCTAATTTATATGGAGGATTTAATTTATCCGGAACTGCTGGAGCAGATTAAAGAACGGCTGAATTCTTTTGAAATTGATGGGGTATTAGACAGTGGTGTGATTGAGCAGCTTACTGAGGAAAAGTGGTATTCGCCTTTTCCTCAGTTTCAGACGACGGAGCGTCCTGACCGGGCGGCAATGGCGATTCTGGAGGGGAGGATTGTCCTTTTGTGTGACAATTCTCCGGTAGCGCTGATTCTGCCGACGGATTACAATTCGTTTATCCAAACCAGTGATGATTACTATAATCGGTTTGAAATTGCTTCGCTGGGTCGGATGCTTCGCTATATTGCTTCCTTTTTTGCAATGACATTGCCAGGGTTATATCTTGCGGTGATGGATTTCCACACGCAGATTTTGCCGACGACATTGTTATTATCTTTTGCGGCAGCCAGGCAGGGAGTGCCATTTCCATCTTTGGTTGAGGTGCTTTTGATGGAATTGTCTTTTGAACTTTTGCGGGAGGCGGGAGTGCGCTTGCCCGGGGCTATGGGAAATACCATAGGAATTGTAGGAGGACTGATTATTGGACAGGCAGCGGTGGAGGCAAACCTGGTCAGTCCCATTGTCGTTATTGTGGTGGCGTTTACGGCACTTTGCTCCTTTGCGATTCCAAATGAGGAATTTGCCACGGCATTTCGGATTTTGAAATTCTTTTTCATCATATTTTGTGCATGGCTCGGATTTTTCGGATTTTTGTTGTGCCTTCTGACCGTGCTTATTCATCTGGCTCATTTAAAGAGCTTTGGCATTCCGTATCTGATGCCGATTGTGGGTGCTGATTTGAGTGATTACAAGGATGAGCGGGATTCTATCGTACGTCTGCCGCTCATTTATCTGAACCGCAGACCGATATTTGCTCATGTCCGGCAAAGAATTAAGTTGAGACGAAAGGAATAGCCATGTTTTCAAAAAATGAAAAAATTTCAAAACGTCAGATAAGACGACTGTTGATTTATGATTTGTTTGGAATTAATACACTGCTTTTGCCGGTGCTTCTCGCGAAAAACGTCGGGCAGGATGGAGTATTTTGCATTTTTGGCGCATGGGTGTTGATTCTTTGCTATTTGGCATTTTTAGAGAAACTGCATCAGCGGATGAAGTGCGGTTATATTGATTGCCTGAAAGAAAGCGGTGGCGTTTTTTTTGGAACAGTTTTTCTATGCTTGTATTTTGTATACTGCATACTGCTTTGCGGGTATGCACTGTTTACGGAAGCATCTCTGATTCAAAAATGCCTGCTTCGGGAGGAATCTTTCTGGCTGATTTCTTTTTTTCTCTGTCTGCTGGCGGTTTATGGTATTTATCAGGGAATGGAAGGACGGGCAAGAGTCTATGAGCTGTTGTTCTGGTTTCTCATGGTTCCGCTCTTTCTGATGCTCTTTCTTGCCATATTCCATGTGAATACGGATTATTGGACACCAGTGTTTACGACAAAACCGCTTAATGCAGCGGAAGGGATTTATCTGGTGGTAATTTTTTCCGGTGTACTATTTTTGCTTCCGTTTCTCGCAGGCTATGCAAAGAAAAAGGGGCAGGTGGTCTCGGCGGCAAGACAGGCGGCAGCATTTAATTTTTCCATTAATCTGGTGGTGTTTTTGATTCTGGTTGGCGTATTTCAGGTGAAAGCCTTGAAGGAGCAGCGCTTTCCGATTGTGACACTGATGAGTATGGTTGATTTGCCGGGAGGATTTTTAAAACGGCAGGATGCGTTTATGGTTGCCATCTGGTTCTTTACGCTGTATGCTTTTTTGAATACCGGGTTGTTTTACTCGGAGCTTACGTTTCAGCACTTATTTCGTGCGAAAGGAAAATTCTTTCCGCTTCTTGTGGCGGCAGTACTCTCCTATGGGCTGGCGGGATGGTTCTACCGGGTCGGTGGTGCAGAGGAATGGTATTTTTCATTTCTCTGGTATGTGGGAACTCCGGTGGTGATTTTACTTCCGATTCTCGTATATTTGCTGGAAGGGAGAAAGAAAAGAAAATGATAAAAATTAAAAGAGGATTATATATTTCTGTAATTGTTCTGGCGTGTATCTGCCTGAGTGGATGCAGTACAAGAGAGCTGGAAGAACGTAGTTTTCCGTTGGCAATCGGACTGGATAAGGCGGGAAGCGGCTGCAGAGTCGATTTCTATTTTCCGCAGTTGTCCGAGGTGGCAGACGAGAATGCGAAAAGCAAAAACGAAGATGCATTTCGAGTGACAGCGGATTCTTATTATGAGGCATGGCAGACATACGAAGCGGACAGTGAAAATTCGTTGGATTACAATCATTTAAAGGTTTTGGTTTTGGGCATGGATTTTCTTGAGGATGAGGATGCACTGGCTGATTTCCTGGAATTTGCAATCAGTCAGGAAAACTTTTCGCGTAACACGCTGGTGTTTGCAGCAAATCCGAACGCTTCAAAGATTCTTGCACTGAATGATGGGTTAGACAAGCCAATCGGAACTTTTTTAGAGGAAATGGCGGCGAATTCCACTCTATATAAAGCGCGTACAATGCCGACATTAGGGGATTTGTACAATGAATATTATAATAGAAACACGATTATATTTTTGCCAATCCTGGATAATAATGGCGGAATGCCTGTAATTTCGGAATATTGCGTGCTACGTAATTTCAGGCCGGTAGGAACGTTAAGTATGCAGGAGGCATTGGAGGGGTTGCTAATTCAAAATAAGCTGAAGGAGTTTTCCATGAAACTGGATGAAGGAAAAATCCTGAAGCTGAATGCGCCAGAGTGCAGTTATGAGATTACAGAGAAACGGGGAAAACCGCAGGTTTCACTTTCTGTAAAGAGTGAAGCGGTATGGATGAATGGAAAATATGCGGATACCGAAGAGCGTGAAACAATGCAGCAGGAAGCGAATAAGAAACTTACGGAGATGCTGCAGGAAACACTTTATGGCGCACGGGATGAAAAAGGGGTGGACCTGACAGGAAGTTATGAAAAACTGGGCGGTTATGACAGAGAACTTTATCAAAGTTATGTGGACAAAAAGGATCAGTATGATGCGATATTGGAATATACGGTGAAGACAGATATTACTCTGGTAGATACAAAATGAGCAAAAAATTGAATAGGGACGGAAAAATGGGAAATAATTCTAAGTAGATAACGATTGCGAGATTTTTAAATTTTATATGCAATTTGTATACAAGGACAGGGAACATGGGGAATGCTTTTTTCGTTCATGTACAGAAATTAAGAAGTTCTAAGTATTCCCCATGTCTCTCTCCTTGCTCCAAGTTAAACAATCGCACATGAAATTGTCAAGGCATAAAAGTTTCGCAAACGCTTATAAAAAAGCAGAAAGAAAAGAGGAGTTCGTCCCATGCAATTCATAATCAGAGAAATGAGAAAAAATTATAAGAAGATTTTATTTTATGCCATAGCTGTTCTGCTTTTGTGGGGAAGCTATTTGGGTAAGACCTGTTATGTACATAGAATTTATCAGAAGGACATTGCATCGAAGGTGCTGCGTTTTCATGTTCTTGCTAACAGCGACAGCGACAGTGATCAGGCGTTAAAACTGAAAGTGCGGGATGCAGTGGGGAGCTATATGTCAC
The DNA here is from genome assembly GCA_945868305.1 of uncultured Lachnospiraceae bacterium. Taxonomy (GTDB): domain Bacteria; phylum Bacillota; class Clostridia; order Lachnospirales; family Lachnospiraceae; genus Roseburia_D. Next base: position 21,108 of record CAMBKU010000023.1, read on the forward strand.
CCAAAATGAAGGAAGCGAAAGACGTGTCGGATTGTGAGGAGATTGTGCGGGAATGTATGCCGGAAATTGTGGCGACTGCGGAAGAAACCATAAGACAGGAAGGCTATGATTACCCGGTTACGGCAAGTCTCGGAGATGCTGAATTTCCGGTAAAAACCTATGGGTGTTATACTTTTCCGGGTGGGACCTATGAAGCGTTAAATCTGGTCATTGGAGAGGGAAAAGGACATAATTGGTGGTGCGTTATGTATCCGAACATGTGCTTTGCCAAAGATACCTATGAAGTGGTGGATGAGGAGGCAAAGGAGTCCCTGCAGCAGGCGCTTACACCGGAGGAATATGCATCTTTGATGGAAAATAAGAATTATGAAGTTTCCTGCAAGTATCTGACGTTTTTAAATGATTTTCTGGAAAATTAATTTTTAAATCTTTATTTGATGCTCCGTATATATGATTGCAGAAAGTCGGAGATTGTGTTATATTCTGAGATACAAAGCATTTTCAGGTAAAGGAGCAGTAAAAATGACGAAGGATGTGTTGCTTAGCATTCAGGGACTCCAGTTTTTACAGGAGCAGAATGCAAATCCGGAACCGGTAGAGGTCATTACCTCCGGCGATTATTATAAGCGGAATGGAAAACATTATATATTATATGACGAAATCATGGAAGGTACTTCAGACGTGACAAAAAATATCATCAAAATTCAGGACGGCTGTATGGATGTCATGAAAAAAGGTGCGGCAAACGTACATATGATGTTTGAGAAGAACAAAAAGAATATCACTTATTACAACACGCCTTTTGGAAGTCTGATGATTGGGATTGATGCAAAGGACATAAAGATTGAGGAAAACGAAGAAAACATTCTGGTAAATGTAGCCTATGGTCTGGAAGTGAACTGTGAGCATATGGCGGACTGTAGTATCAAAATGAATATCCAGTCTAAGGAAACATCGGAATTTCGGATTCAGTAAAATAAAAAAGGGGCTAACGCATCTGCGTCAGCCCCTTTTTCGGGAAAAGAGGAAGTTTATTTTTTCTCTTTTTCTTTCTCTTTTGTCTTTTCTTCTGCCATTGCCTTGGCTCTTGCCCAGAGTCCCTTTTTCTTTGTCTCGACAGGCTCATTGGAACCGCGAAGTCCCTTCACACCCGTGATATACAGACCACTGACAACAGCTTTCACTTCTTTCTTTACCGGAATGCGGTCAAAGATGGCAGCATCGCTGATAAAGGTCATTACCTTCGGTCCAACCTTTGCTTTTACGATTGGCATTTTTGCACGGCGCATCATCTTTGGTGTCTGTTCCACGACGGCAGCCGGAAGTCCGGCATCCTTTAAACGCATTCTTTTCTTGTCTATGATCAACATGGTAACGGTCTGAGCTGCTGCTGCAATCTGCTCATCCTGTTCCGCTTTCTTTTTTTCTGCTTTTTTTCCTAAAAAATAAAGTACAATTACTGCAATCACCAGAATAATGGCAATAATAAGTAATACAAGAGTAACCGTAGACATTTTTACATCCTCCCTTTTTTGAAATACGACAAATATTGTAACATTGATTTTATGAAAAATCAATTAAAACCTTTTATTTTGGGCAGTTTTATGGTATTGTAAGTAATTGTGATACAGACGAAATTTAGAGGAAAGGTAAGAGGAATTATGAAGAAAAAGGCAGTGGCCCTTCTTTTATGTGTCAGCATGATGATGACCTTAAATGCATGTGGCAAGACAAACAAGGATAATACAGCAGATAATACCGAGGTTGAGATAGAAACTGAGACCGAGGGTGTGACGGCAGGAAGTGTGGCGATTGAGTATAATGCTGCGGATTATGTGACACTCGGTGATTATAAAAATATGAAACTGACACTGGATAAGGATTATCTGGTAACGGACGATATGGTTAAGGATTATATCAATAATAATGTCGTTGCAAATTACCCATACTATAAGGATACGGATAAAACCGTGGTAGAAAATGGAGATGTGGCAAATATTGATTATCAGGGACTTTTAGACGGAGAGGCATTTAACGGCGGTACGGCTGAAGGTTATAATCTGGAAATCGGTTCCGGTACTTTTATTGACGGTTTCGAGGATGGACTGATTGGGGCAGAAGTAGGAAAAGAAGTAGAGTTAAACCTGACATTCCCGGAAAGCTATGGAAATTCTGATCTGGCAGGCAAGGATGTGGTATTTAAGGTTACGGTAAATTCCATAAAACAAAAGCAGGATATGAGCTACGATAGCCTTTCGGACGAGTATGTGAAATATCTTTCTGACAGCGTTGGGGCATCTTATGCGACGGTGGACGATCTGACTTCTGATATCCGCAGTTATCTTGAAGAACAGGAAAACAGCAGTAAACAGCAGGCAATCCGTTCTGCGGCACTGGAAAAATTGAATGAAATCTGCACGGTAAATGAGTTGCCGGAAGGATTACTTGAGGCGAGAATGCAGGAGTACATCGATAAATTTGAGGATACCTACTGTACGGATACAACATTGGAAGATTACCTGTCCCAGAATTACAATTCTACGGTAGAGGATTTTGAGAAAGAAGTACAGGGAGAGATAGAAAACGAACTGAATACACAGATGATTCTGGAAGCGATTGCAGCAGCAGAGGAAACCGCTTTTGATGAAGATGGATTTAACACATACGTATCCGGTTTGGTAAACAATTATGGCTACGGTTCCGAGGAAGCGCTCTATGAGAACTATGGAGCTACAGTAGATGACGGAAAAGAATATTTAGAAACAATTTATCTTTGCAATAAAGCGTTAGATAGTATTGTAGAAAATGCAAACGTTACTTATAATGAGAGTCAGGATACAACAGAGGCAGTGGAAGGTACTGAGAGTGCTGCGGATACGGAAGCGGCAACGGAAGAATAATAGGATTGCAGTTGGAGGGAAAGAAACATGGAACTGACAAATATCAGAGATTTATTCCGGAATCAGGAGAAATATGAAAATCAAAAGATTACCATCGGCGGATGGGTGAGAAGCATCCGCAATTCCAAGACATTTGGATTTATCGTCGTGAATGACGGAACATTCTTTGAACCGTTACAGGTTGTTTTTTCCGAGACACTGGAGAATTTCGAGGAAATCCAGAAGCTGAACGTGGGAGCTGCGGTCATTGTTACCGGAAACCTTGCGCCGACACCGGAGGCGCAGCAGCCTTTTGAGGTACAGGCGGAGAAGGTGGAGATTGAAGGAGCTTCCGCACCGGATTATCCATTGCAGAAAAAACGTCATACCTTTGAATATTTAAGGACGATTTCCCATTTAAGGCCGCGAACCAACACCTTTGAGGCAGTATTCCGTGTGCGTTCCCTGATTGCTTACGCGATTCACAAGTTTTTCCAGGAACGGGACTTTGTATATGTACACACACCGCTTATTACAGGAAGTGATTGTGAAGGTGCCGGGGAAATGTTTCAGGTTTCCACATTGGATTTAAAGGATGTTCCGAAAAATCCGGATGGCAGTGTAGACTATTCCAAAGATTTCTTTGGAAAGCCGACGAACCTTACCGTAAGCGGACAGTTAAACGGTGAAACTTATGCCATGGCATTTAAAAATATTTATACCTTTGGACCGACCTTCCGTGCGGAAAATTCCAATACCACCAGACATGCAGCAGAATTTTGGATGATTGAGCCGGAAATTGCCTTTGCAGATCTGGAAGATGATATGATTTTGGCAGAGAGTATGTTAAAATATGTGATTCGCTATGTGATGGAGCAGGCACCGGAGGAAATGGAGTTCTTTAACTCTTTTGTGGATAAGGGACTGTTAGAACGTTTAAATAACGTTGTAAACAACGATTTTGCCCGTGTAACCTACACAGAGGCAGTTGAACTTTTGGAAAAGCATAATGACAAATTCAACTATAAGGTGTCCTGGGGGGCAGACCTTCAGACGGAGCATGAACGCTATCTGACAGAGGAAATTTTTAAACGTCCGGTATTTGTTACCGATTATCCAAAAGAAATCAAGGCATTTTATATGAAGCTGAATGACGATGGAAAGACTGTAGCAGCAGTAGACTGTCTCGTACCTGGTATCGGAGAGATTATCGGTGGAAGTCAGAGAGAGGACGATTATGATAAGCTCGTGGAAAGAATGCATGAGCTTGGCTTAAAAGAGGAGGACTATGGATTTTATCTGGACCTTCGGAAATACGGTTCTGCCCGTCATGCGGGATTTGGACTTGGATTTGAGCGGTGCGTGATGTATTTGACCGGAATGCAGAATATCCGTGATGTTATTCCGTTCCCGCGTACCGTTGGAAACTGTGAAATCTGATACAGGAGATGGATATGAATCTACTGACAGCAGAGAATATAGAAAAATCATTTACAGAAAGGAAGCTTTTAAATGGAGCTTCCTTTTATCTGGAAGAAGGGGAAAAAGTCGGAATTATCGGCATTAATGGTACCGGAAAGTCTACCCTGCTTAAGATTCTGGCAGGACTTGTGGAACCGGATGCGGGTAAAGTCATCTGTGCTAATCATGTGGTGATGCGCTATCTGCCGCAAAACCCTATTTTCCGACCGGATGCTACGGTGTTAGAAAGTGTGCTGGAAGCGGCAGCCGGAAAGCAGGATACGATCTATGCAGGCGGAGGTTCCTTGGGAAAGCATGAGATTAATGAGAAAATCTGGCAGATGGAAAGTCAGGCAAAGTCTTTTCTTACAAAGCTTGGTATCACAAACTTTGATCAGAAGACGAACGAATTGTCCGGCGGACAGAAGAAACGTCTGGCTCTGGCGGCGATTCTTCTGGTTCCCTGTGACATCCTGCTTCTGGATGAGCCGACCAACCACATTGACCATGAAATGGCGGACTGGTTGGAGGACTATCTGAAAAAGTGGAAAGGTTCCCTGATTATGGTGACACATGACCGTTACTTTTTGGATAGCGTATCTAACCGGATTGTGGAAATTGATAAAGGAAAAATCTACAGTTATGATACCAATTATTCCGGATTTCTGGAACGCAAGACGATGCGGGAAGAAAATGAGCTGGCAGGAGAACGGAAACGTCAGTCGGTGCTGCGTAAGGAGCTTGGGTGGATGAAACGCGGCGCAAAGGCGCGTTCTACCAAGCAGAAAGCGCGTATCGAGCGATATGAGACTTTGCGGGATCAGGCGGCTCCGGTCTTGGATCAGAAAATAGAAATCAGTTCTATTTCCACACGAATGGGAAAAACGACAGTGGAATTATCTCATCTGCACAAGGCATATGGTGACCGTATTCTGATACAGGATTTTTCCTATATCTTTTTGAAAAATGACCGAATTGGTTTCATTGGAAAAAACGGCTGCGGAAAGACGACATTAATGAAGATGATCGAGGGCAGGGAAAAACCGGATTCCGGGGAAATCGTTCTGGGACAGACAATTAAGCTTGGCTACTATTCTCAGGAAATCGAGGAAAAGAAAGAAGCAGGCATTGCATACATGGACCCTGAGATGCGGGTAATCGATTACATCAAGAACACGGCAGAATTTGTCCGAACAGCAGAAGGGCTGATTTCAGCCTCTGCTATGCTGGAACGCTTTTTGTTCCCGCCGGAGGAGCAGTACAGCCTGATTGGAAAGCTTTCCGGAGGAGAAAAGCGACGGCTGAATTTATTGAGGGTACTGATGGAGGCTCCGAATGTATTGATTTTAGATGAGCCGACGAATGACCTGGATATTGTGACGCTTTCGATTTTAGAGGATTATCTGGATACCTATGAGGGAATCGTGATTACAGTGTCTCATGACCGCTATTTTTTGGATCGCGTAGTAAGGCGTATTTTTGCTTTTGAAGAAAATGGTATGCTGCGCCAGTATGAGGGTGGGTACACAGATTATGTAAACCAACGCCATGAAGAAGGTCTGGATACGGGAGCAGAAGAAAGTTCCAAAACGGGAAATAACAAGGAAAACGTTGGTAAGAACTGGAAAAGTGAAAATCCCCATGAGCAGAAATTAAAATTTTCTTATAAAGAACAGCGGGAATATGAAACTATTGAAACGGATATTGCAGTGCTCGAGGAGCGTCTGGAGGCTATTGACGATGAAATTCTGCAGTGTGCAACGGATTTTGTCCGTTTAAATGAATTGACAAAGGAGAAAACCGAAGTCAACCGGACATTGGAGGAAAAACTGGATCGCTGGGAATACCTGGAGGAATTGGCTGCGAAGATCGAGGCACAAAAAAATGGGAAAAAAGAGTGATACGGAGGTCAAAATGCAGGAAAAAAACATCATGGATTATGACACGGTAGCGTTGGATGATGAGAGAAGCGAGCTTGTCATCATTGATCAGACGAAGCTGCCGGGAAACATAGAAATCATAAGGCTAAAGAGTGCAGAGGAAATCTGGAACGCAATTTATCTGTTACAGGTCAGAGGAGCTCCGGCAATCGGTGTGGCAGCGGGATTTGGCATCTATCTTTTGGCAAAGCAGATAAAGACAGAGGATTTTGATACTTTTTTGGCAGAGTTTCAAAAGAAGAAAGACTATTTGAATTCCGCAAGACCGACAGCGGTAAATTTATCCTGGGCGTTAAATCGAATGGAGCAGGTGGTGCAAAAACACAGAGAACGTCCGGTAAAAGAGATTGTAGGTCTTTTAAAAGCGGAAGCCGTAGAAATCCAAAATGAGGATATCCGGGTGTGCAAGGCAATCGGGGAATACGGTCTTTCTTTAGTGAAGCCGGGGGACGGTATTTTGACCCACTGTAATGCAGGACAGCTTGCCACAAGTAAGTACGGTACGGCAACGGCGCCGATTTATCTTGGGCAGGAGCGTGGGTATCATTTCCGGGTGTTTGCAGACGAGACACGACCACTGCTTCAGGGGGCAAGGCTTACCGCTTTTGAACTACAGTCCTCTGGAGTGGATGTGACTTTAATCTGCGATAATATGTCTGCCTCCGTTATGCAAAAGGGATGGATCAACGCAGTTTTCGTTGGCTGTGACCGGGTGGCAGCAAATGGCGATACAGCAAACAAGATTGGAACTTCAGTGGTGGCTGCAGTGGCAAAACATTATGGGGTTCCGGTATATGTGTGTGCTCCAACGTCAACCATCGATATGGACACCCAGACTGGTGCGGATATTCACATTGAAGAGCGCCCGGCAGAAGAAGTAACAGAAATGTGGTATAAAGAACGCATGGCGCCACAAGGTGTTAAGGTATATAACCCTGCTTTTGATGTGACGGATCACGAACTCATCGCAGGAATCGTGACAGAATATGGAATCGCAAGAGCGCCTTATAAAGAATCTTTAAAAACAATATTTGAAAAAAAGAGGAGGCAGTAAAAATGGCAGAAAACAGTTGTGAAGGATGCAGCAGTGCAGCAGGATGCAGCAAGGAAAGCTGCGAGGGCTGTTCTTCCAATAAAAAGACCAGTTTTTTGGAAGAAATGAATGGAGAGTCTTCCATTAAAAAAGTAATTGGTATTGTGAGTGGAAAAGGCGGTGTCGGAAAGTCTTTTGTGACCGCTTCTTTAGCCTGTTCCATGAGGAAGGCAGGCTATAAAGTCGGCATTATGGATGCGGACATTACAGGACCTTCCATTCCAAAGATGTTTGGCGTGCACGGTCCGGCAATGGGAACGGAGAAGGGCGTTTATCCGGTGGAGGCAGAAAATGGCGTAAAGATTATGTCAATCAACCTTTTAATGGATGATGAAGAAGCTCCGGTAGTCTGGAGGGGTCCAGTAATCGCAGGAGCGGTAAAACAGTTTTGGACAGATGTCATCTGGGGCGATCTGGATTATCTTTTCGTAGATATGCCGCCGGGAACCGGAGATGTACCGCTTACCGTATTTCAGTCCCTTCCGGTGGATGGCATTATTACCGTGACATCACCGCAGGAACTGGTACAGCTTATCGTGAAAAAGGCATTTAATATGGCATCTATGATGCATATCCCGGTGCTTGGTGTGGTGGAGAATTTCAGCTATGTGAAATGTCCGGACTGCGGAAAGGAAATTAAAATTTTCGGGGAGAGTCATGTGGAGGAAGTGGCAAAGGAACTTGCAATTCCGGTTCTTGGAAAACTTCCGATTGACCCGAAAAAAGCAGAAGCTGCGGATGCGGGAGAATTTTACCGTGTAGACAGCGCAGAGCTGGAAAAAGCGGTAGAAGTACTGAAAAATATATAGGGAAAAGGGAGCAATGCTCCCTTTTTTCATGAAATAAAAAATTTACTTTACAGAAGGAGATTTATATGAACGAGAAAACAGAAGCAATTAAGGATGCCAGAAGTCTTGGTGTGCCCAAAATGCTGCTTTTAGGTTTACAGCATATGTTTGCCATGTTTGGTGCTACAATCCTAGTACCAATTCTGGTGAATAATTACTTTGAAGGAGAGGGACTATCCATTCAGGTTACTTTGGCCTGTGCAGGACTGGGCACTTTACTGTTCCATTTGTGTTCCAAAGGCAAAGTACCTGCGTTCCTTGGCTCGTCTTTTGCATTTTTAGGAGGATTTGCCACGATAGCAAACTTAAACACTGGGAAATTTGCGGATATGACCATGGGGGAAAAGCTTCCCTATGCATGTGGTGGTATCGTTGTGGCAGGTTTGTTATATCTTTTGCTGGCACTGGTGATTAAACTGGTCGGAGTCAAGCGTGTTATGCATTTTCTTCCTCCAGTAGTTACCGGACCTATGATTATCTGTATCGGCTTAAGTCTTGCACCGTCTGCGGTATCGAATGCATCGACTAATTGGCTGATTGCACTGATTGCGCTGGCTACGATTATTATTTTTAATATCTGGGGCAAAGGAATGTTTAAAATTATTCCGATTCTGATGGGTGTCTTGATTTCCTATGGAGCGGCATTTCTTTTGAATGCCTGTGGTGTGACGAATCCGGATGGTTCCGCAATTCTTGATTTTACAAATGTGACATCTGCGGCATGGGTTGGGCTTCCGCCTTTTGGACTCTGCAAATTTGATATCACAGCCATTCTTGTCATGGCACCGATTGCGCTGGCGACTATGATGGAGCATATTGGAGATATGTCTGCGATTTCTGCCACGGTAGGAGAGAATTTTATTGCAGATCCGGGACTGCACCGTACATTAATCGGAGATGGTCTTGCTACTTCTTTTTCGGCTATGTTTGGCGGACCGGCGAATACCACTTACGGGGAAAATACCGGTGTGCTGGAATTAAGTCATGTGCATGATCCACGGGTGATTCGTATCGCGGCATGCTTTGCTGTGGTTTTAAGCTTTATCCCGAAGATGGCTGAAATCATTGGTGCTATGCCATCTGCGATTATCGGTGGCGTCAGCTTTATGCTTTATGGGATGATTTCTGCCATTGGTGTGCGAAATGTGGTAGAAAACCATGTAGACTTTACGAAGTCCAGAAATCTTGTGATTGCGGCAGTGATTTTGGTTTGCGGACTTGGCTTTGGGGAAGGGCTTACCTTTACGGTGGCAGGAACCTCTATTACGCTGACCGGACTTGCGCTGGCAGCTATTGCCGGAATTGTGTTAAATGCCATTCTTCCGGGAAATGATTATCATTTCGGTGAGGATATAAGGAGTGATATTAACCGGGGAATCGGTATCAATCCGGAGCCGGAAAACAGAAAGTAATGTTATTTCAAATTTTTATAGTAGAACACGGCGAGCTGTGTCCGGTCGCGGAGATCGAGTTTTTCTAAAATAGAGCTTAAGTAATTGCGGACAGTACCCTCGCTTAAGAATAGTTTCTCTGCGATTTCTTTGTTGCTCAGTCCGTCGGCTACCAGTTCAATCAATTCCATTTCTTTTGCAGTAATGCCGAAGGCATCATCGGAAAATATGATAAAAAGAGGCTGACCGGATAAAGCGGTCAGCCTCTTTTTGCCGGGATTCCTAAATTTTATTTTGCCGGCTGCTGATATGAAATAGATAGATGCCGAGAATCGGAATAATGATGGCATCGGCAATCCATATAATATTGAAAAAAGAATTATTTCCCCAAAACAGGAGCCCAGATGCATAGGATGTAAGGAAATTATAGATAATGTGGAGCAGAATGGAATAGAAAATGCTGCCGCCCTTCTGGTATACATAACCTAAAAACAAACCGATGACAAAAGCGTAGACTGCCTGCATTACATTCATATGATATATACCGAAAAGCAATGCCTGGATGAGATTTGCAAGCCAAAAGGGCATTGCTTTTTTCAAATATCCCAAAGAAACGCCGCGGAATAAGAGCTCTTCGTTAATGGGAGCCAAAAAGACGGCATAAAGTATCAGACCAAAGTTTTGCGTCCCGATGTCCAGATCCATAAAGGCATCCAGCCACTCAGGATTAATGGCAGCGGTAATATTAAAAACATAATTTACGACATACTGTAAGCCAATGGAAAGAATCAGTACGCCAAAAATCATTCCGGGGCGGGCAAAGCGGCGCATTGCAACCGGTTTCAGGGAAAAAGGTTCGAACTGGCAGGAATACCAGTAGCCGAACAGCAGAATAATACTTACGGAAAATACCACAGAAAACCAGGCATTGAACAGGTTGTTGCTCCAGATATCATAAGCATAATCCATGAAATAGCTGCTACTGTGGGTGCGCATAAAAGAATAGGCGCTGGATAATCCCAAAAACGGGATTAAAAGTATGTATTGTATTGCGACTGCGGCAGGCATCGGAGCCATACCAAGCAGTATTGTTCCAATTCTTTTCCAAAATTTCATAACTGTCTTTACTCCTTTAGATATATTATAATAATCCGGTTCTTCTACTATAGCAATCTTTCAGGATATATGCAAGCAAGGTATGCGAAAGATATTTACAGAACACATAACAAATGTTCTTCTTTCATATCGTGATAGATATAGCTGTCCCGGTCAGTGACAGAATAAATTCCGATGATATTGGTTAAAATTTCGCCCTCCGGGTAAAAATCGGTCAGGCAGTTTTTTAGCTGCCTGATTTTTTCCGGCGCAAAGACAATGGTCTTTTCATTCTCAAATACGGCAGTATACAGGATTTCTTCTTCCACAAGATCCTGAAAAATATGGCTACCATAGGAGAGCTCCGGCATATATCCTGCCCGGCTTTCGGAAACTTCGCAGATTAAATCAAAACCGCTGATGTCTGAAAAAGCGGTGGGAACCCCAAGCTCGGGAGAGGTGGTTCCGATTCGTCCAGGAACCAGGAGCATCAGGTGCTTTCCACTGTTGCGGAAATGCCAGTTCAGTGTACCTAGAGCATTTGCAATCTGATATTTGTCATTGTATGGCATTTTATAATAAGCAACCGGATCGACCATTACGATATAGTCAAGCTTTATTGCGCCGGATAATCCCATAGAGGCATGGCGGCACTCCAAAAAGATATGTTCGCTGTCTAAATGTTCTGGAATTGTGATATCCTCCGTGTCATGGGCGACCTGAAGCGGGCGGCATTGTAGCAGATTTATCACATATTCACCGGTTTCGGCAATATTGATAGTATATTCAATATCCACAGGATACTGATATTCTGTCTGAATAACAGCCATCAGATTCTGCATGTCAGTCATCAGTGCAGCATTGTTTACCAGACCTTTGCAGGAAATAAAAAGAATGTCACGTCTTTGTCCTCTTTCACGAAAAACAGCTTCAGCATCGTAGTCATGCTCCAGTAGCATATTTTTTAAGTAGGGTGGTAGTTTTCCTTCCACCCATGATAACTCTCTGCCCTCTACGGTGCCGGAAACGGAATCAATCAGATCGATTTTCCGTTGGGAAAACTGATGCTTTTCCGCACTGGTAACGGCAGCAGTCATTCGGGGATTATCCAGACTTACCAGGCGGGGATAGGAGCCTTGCACCCGGTCTACAGCTCCGGTTCCGAGTCCCATGACGAGACGAAGCATTCCAGCCTTTGGGTCAATGTCTTTGGAAAAACGGTATGGGCTGTAGGAATATCCTACACCTGCGGCACATGGCATGAAAAAATCCTCATAACGGGAACCGGAAACTCTTTGTACTAAAAGAGCCATTTGCTCATCCCTGTCTTCCAAACCTCTGCGTAACCGGTAATCCAAAGCAGACTTGCTCATGGTGCTGGCATAAACAGTTCTTACCGCTTCTTCAAAATCATGCAGCCGTTCTTCGAAAGTTCCGCTGTTAGAGCAGAAAACAGATTCATATTTTCCGGCAAATGCATTTCCGAAGCCATCCTCTAAAATACTGCTGGAACGCACGATAATCGGATCCTGTCCGTAGTAATCTAAAAGGCGACGAAATTGTTCTCGTTCTGTATCTGAAAACTCTCCGGTTCTAAGACATTCCGCAAAGGTGTCTGCCAGGGAAAAATATTCTTCTTTTCTTCTCTGACGGACACGTATATCCCAGAAATTGTTGTGTACGATATAGGAATAAAACACATCCGAACCGATATAGAAAGAATCATGAGGCTCTAATCTGGCATATAGGTCAGGGCAGTTATTTTCAATCAGTTTTCGTGCTAAGAGCATACCGCAGGCTTTTCCGCCGATCATTCCGGTGCCAATCATGCGGCTGCGTATCTCAAAATAGTCTTCAGGGGTGAAATTTGCCTTAATCAGTTTGCGCATTCGCTCGTCACGTGACATCATGATATTGCACATCCGGTTGCAGGCTTCCGAAACATCCATCCCCTGATGGTACATCTGCTCCGTGAAATTGAAAAATCTGTCCCAACTGTCCGTATTCTGGTCGTCTCCGGAGGATTGATTTTTATTCATCAACTGATAAAAGCGGCTTACGAGGACTCCTTCCATAAGAGGACGGAAAGTTTCGTTTTTTTCATTGTAGGCATGGGGAAGAAACATCGTTTCCGAGTAACGGTTCCAGACCTTTAAAGGACGTACGTAGACCTGGGTAGTATCTGAATATACATCAAGAAACAGCTGTGTGGTGTCACGGATTTTTGCAATTGCCTTAAAAGAGTGTTTTCCCCGGATTAAAGGGAAAAAAGCTACTGTATTTAACTGGAATAAAAGGGGGCAGGTAACCTTAAAAAAGTTTCCCATCATCAAATCTGTAGACCATGCGGTCTGAAGCTCGGAAAGACAGTCAAATACATAAAAGGCGTCTGTGCCTTCCTGCTCAATCACATTATGTATTTCCACCGTGAAGGTCTCGAAGCGATGGGAAAGTTCTACATGGACAATTTTAAGCCCCTTTTGTTCCTCCAGTAGTGGCTCATGTGATGCAAACCTGATATAAATCAGATTTCTGCCGTCTTTGATTGCCTGTTTTACATAAGGCTTTAAAAATAGCTGGAATTCCTGTAAGGCTGTAACCTGCCACACTACATTATCTCCCAGTCGGATATTGTCCAGTGCAGTATCCATTTCCGGAATTCCGGATAAAATTCGTTCAAAAGCTGCCATAAGCCATCCCCCCGTTTGGTATGCAAAAAAATTTATGGAAAAATAAAATTGTAAGAATATAATTATATTATAGTAAAAATTGTCACCAAATTCAATTTCTGTTTCTTATATTCCATTTTAATAAGACATACCATTGTCAGGTTATATGAATTATAATAAATGAAATATGTTTTTAGAGTTTTAAAGGAGAAGGAATATGCACTTTGTGGACGCAGCAGGAATTTTGTCGCCGGAAAATGGTATGAATATTTACCGGGGTTGTACCCATGGCTGCATTTATTGTGACAGCCGCAGCAAATGTTATCAGTTTACGCATGAGTTTGAGGATATAGAGGTCAAGCAGAATGCACCACAGCTGTTAGAGAGAGCACTCCGCTCCAAACGAAAAAAGTGCATGATTGGAACCGGTGCCATGTGTGATCCCTATATGCACTGCGAAGAACAGTTAGGGCTTACCCGGAAGTGTATTGAAATCATTGACCACTATGGGTTTGGGCTTGCCATACAGACAAAGTCTGACCGCATTTTAAGGGATTTGGATCTGTTAAAAAGTATTCAGCATAAATCAAAATGTGTGGTGCAGATGACGCTGACAACTTATGATGAAGATTTGTGCAGAATATTAGAGCCAAATGTATGTACGACAAAGCGTAGGTATGAGGTTTTGCAGATTTTGCGGGAAAATGGGATTCCAACCATCGTATGGATGTCACCAATCCTGCCTTTTCTCAATGATACAAGAGAAAATATTGAGGGAATTTTAAATTACTGTATACAGGCAAAGGTCTACGGTATCATGTGTTTTGGTATGGGATTGACGCTCCGGCAGGGAAACCGGGAATATTTTTATGATGCACTGGAAAAACATTTTCCGGGATTGCGGGGAAAGTACCACAGGAAGTACGGCTATGCTTACGAAGTGCCAAGTGAGAATCATGTAGAGCTGATGAATTTGTTTCATGAAACCTGTAAAGCCCATGGGATGGTAAGTAATGTAGAGGAACTGTTTGCTTATCTCCATGAATTTCCTCAGGATAAGGGATATGAGCAGTTGAGTTTATTTACATGAGAACTGAGTTTAGCGTTTTTTATCTTAAGAAACATATTTCCCAAGCGATTGCAGATAATACAATGAATCATTGTAGGAAGGAAAGCAATCTGGTGATATGTCAAGATGATTTTTGAAAAGATTTTAATATGTTTTT
>CAMBKU010000024.1 GCA_945868305.1 uncultured Lachnospiraceae bacterium
TTGCATTACCTCGGAATATTCCGTGTGAATCAGTCGATCTTCTGTCAGCATATTTTCTACCTTCTATTCTAAATCTTTTTACTAAAATTTCTTCAGATACTTTCCCAGACTTCTGACTTGTCTAGGTATCAATTTCCGCTTCCCTTGCATATTTATAGATGAACGCTTTCCGGGGCGGTACATCCGTTCCCATCAACATTGCTGTCACATCCGATGCCGTGATGGCATCCTCAATCTCTACTTTTTTCAACAACCTGGTTTCAGGATTCAACGTAGTTTCCCAGAGCTGCTCCGCATCCATCTCACCCAGTCCCTTATAGCGTTGCAGGGTAAAAGGTCCTTTATGCTTTTTCCGGTATTTTGCCAGCGCATCATCATCATACAGATATTCTTCCTCACCCTTGCTTGGAATCGCCTTATAGAGTGGCGGCATGGCAATATAAACATGCCCCTCAAAAATCAGCTCCGGCATAAAACGATAAAACAGCGTTAAAAGCAGTGTGGAAATATGGGCACCGTCCACGTCAGCATCCGCCATAATGATAATCTTGTCATAACGCAGCTTTGTAATATCAAAATCGTTGCCATATCCTTCTGAAAAGCCACACCCGAAAGCATTAATCATCGTCTTGATTTCCGCATTGGCAAGAACCTTGTCAATACTTGCTTTCTCCACGTTTAATATTTTCCCGCGAATCGGCATGATAGCCTGATACATTCGGTTTCTCGCCATTTTTGCAGAGCCCCCGGCAGAATCTCCCTCAACAATAAAAATTTCGCATTTTTCGGCATCTCTGGATTCACAGTTTGCCAGTTTCCCGTTGGAATCAAAAGAAAATTTCTGTTTTGTCAAAAGGTTTGTCTTTGCCTTTTCCTCTGTCTTACGAATCTTTGCAGCCTTTTCCGCGCAGGAAATCACCGCTTTTAGTGTTTCCAGATTTTTATCAAAGAAAAGCTGTATCTCATCTCCGGTAATTTTTCCTGTTATTCTTGCCGCATCCTGATTATCCAGTTTTGTCTTGGTCTGTCCCTCAAAGCGAGGATCCGGATGCTTAATGGACACCACCGCCGTCATCCCATTTCTGACATCGGTTCCGGTAAAATTCGCATCCTTCTCCTTTAAAATACCGAGTTCTCTGGCATAAGAGTTGATAACTGTCGTAAAAGTCGTCTTAAAACCGGTAATATGTGTTCCACCTTCTGCATTATAGATATTATTGCAAAAGCCCAGAATATTTTCATGAAATTCATTGGTATACTGAAAAGCTGCTTCCACACGGATGCCTTCGCTTTCTCCTTCAAAATAGACTACGTCATGTATCGTCTCCAGATTTTTATTCAAATCCTTTACAAATCCAATGATACCGTCTTCCTCATGAAATTCGATATGCTCTGTTTCTTCGCCCCGCTTGTCCTCATAGACAATCGTAAGATTCGGATTCAGGTATGCTGTCTCATGAAGCCGGCTTTTTACCTCATCTTCCTTAAAACGTGTTTTTTCAAAAATCTCCGGATCCGGCAAAAAATTAATCTTCGTTCCGGTCTTTTTTGTTTTTCCAATAACCGGAAGCAGCCCGTTTTCCAATTCCAGAACCGGAATTCCCCTCTCATAACGGTCGTGATGAATGGCTCCATCTCTGCTAATTTCCACATCCATGTATGTGGAAAGCGCATTGACCACCGAAGATCCCACACCGTGCAGACCACCGCTGGTCTTGTAGGCGGAATTATCAAATTTACCACCCGCGTGAAGTGTAGTAAATACAATACGCGCCGCAGATACTCCTTTTTTATGCATTCCCACCGGAATTCCACGACCATTATCCTCCACGGTGCAGGAGCCGTCCGCCTCAAGCGTTACCCATATCGTATCACATACACCCGCCAGATGTTCATCTACAGAATTATCCACGATTTCGTAAATCAAGTGGTTCAAGCCCTTTCTTGATACACTTCCGATATACATACCAGGTCTTTTCCGTACTGCCTCAAGTCCTTCTAACACGGAAATACTATTCGCATCATATGCTGTATTTTTTGCCATTCTTTTCTAACTCCCTATCTTTCTTTTCTAAAACATCCTTCTTATTCTTCCAGACCGTTTGTCTGATAATTCATATGCGCAATAACCATCATTGCAATTTTGAATGTCATAGCATCCTCAAACTTACGAATGTCAAGTCCAATCATCTTCTGCAAACGTTCCAAACGATAAACCAGCGTATTACGGTGTACATAAAGCTGTCTTGCCGTTTCGGAAATATTCAGGTTATTTTCAAAGAATTTCTGAATAGTGACCAGCGTTTCGTCATCCAAATCCAATCTCTGATCCCCAAAAATTTCCTCGATAAACATTTCACAAAGACTCATCGGGAGCTGGTAAATCAATCTGCCGATACCAAGTCTCGCATAAGAAATCGTCTCATTTTCCATATAGAAAATACTTCCGACCTCCAGCGCCATCTTTGCTTCCTGATAAGATTTTGGAATATCCTGAAGCTTATCCACTGCAGTTCCGTACCCTACACGCACCCTCACCATAGCCTCTGCATGCAGTGTATCCACAAGCGCACCAGCAATATTCTTCGCATCCTCCGGTGTTTTTATGTCCGTCGCATCCTTTACCAGAATGATGTTCTGTTCATCCACCTCGGTAACAAAGTCCTTATTCTTTTCAGAGAACAAGCCCTTTACCGTCTCCATAATCACCGAATCATTTTTTCCCTCTACCTCGATTACATATACAATCCTCGGTACCTGTTCAATATGCAGCTTCTGTGCCTTATTATACATGTCCACCACTAACATATTACCCAACAGAATGTTCTGCATAAAATTATTGCGGTCAAATTGCTCCCGATAAGAAAGTACGATATTACGAATCTGGCATACTGCAAGACGTCCGATCATATAAGCCTCCTCGGAAGAAGACTGGGCAATCAGGACATACTCCACTTCATTTTCCACAACCACCTTAAAAAAATGGCATCCGGAAAGCATCTGGCTTTCTGCCATGGAATCCATAAAATTTCCGATAGCCATTCTAATTTCCTGTTCCGGTTCAAAAGTCGCTGCAATCTGTTTTCCTTTGTCATCGTAAAGTGCCAGGTCAGTTCTTGATATCTCCTTAATTTCATCCAGGGCTGCCTGAATTTTATGATTTGATAACATAGATTTTTATCACTCCTTCAAGTCTCACTCTTGACATTAAAAGAACCGGATGTAACATAACACCCGGTTCTAAGCATTATATTTAATTGTTATCTTACCGAATTAGTTGGTAATTGTCAATTCTGTCTCTTTATCAAATACATGAATCTTGCTCGGATCGAATGCAAATTTTACATGATCACCCATACGAGCAGGTGTTCTAGAATCAACCTTTGCAGTGAAGTTAGCTCCACCAATCTGGAAGTACAGTAATACTTCTGCACCAAGTAATTCGTATCCTGTTACGTCTGCTTCAATCAGGCTGCTCTTGAAGGTTTCAACTTCAATCTGGGAATCGCTGATATCTTCCGGTCTGATACCAAGGATAACAGTCTTTCCTGCATATCCGCCGTCGATGAGTTTTTTCGCTTTTGCTGGCGGTAATACTGCGCTGAATTTATCGAATTTCAGAGTAACTTTTTCACCTTCTACTACACACTGAGCATCAACAAAGTTCATCTGCGGAGATCCGATGAATCCTGCAACAAACAGGTTATCCGGCTCATTGTATAATTTAATTGGAGAATCTACCTGCTGGATAACACCATCTTTTAATACAACAATTCTGGTTCCCAAGGTCATAGCCTCAGTCTGATCATGTGTTACATAGATGATAGTAGCGCCAAGTCTCTGATGTAATGCAGAAATCTCAGAACGCATCTGTACTCTTAATTTAGCATCCAGGTTGGATAACGGCTCATCCATCAGGAATACCTTAGGATTACGAACGATTGCACGACCCATGGCAACACGCTGTCTCTGTCCACCGGACAAAGCCTTCGGCTTACGATCTAATAATTTCTCAAGGTCAAGAATCTTAGCAGCTTCTTCTACTTTTTTCTTAATTTCATCCTTCGGAACTTTTCTTAATTTTAATCCGAATGCCATATTATCAAATACGGTCATATGCGGATACAGAGCGTAGTTCTGGAATACCATTGCGATATCTCTGTCTTTTGGTTCAACATCGTTTACGACTCTGCCGTCGATAGATAATTCACCGGAAGAAATTTCTTCCAGGCCTGCGATCATACGAAGTGTGGTAGATTTTCCACATCCAGAAGGTCCAACGAAAATGATGAACTCTTTGTCTTCTACTTCAAGGTTGAAATCCTTAACTGCTTCAAAGCCGTTTGGATATTTCTTGCATACGTTCTTTAATGATAAACTAGCCATTTTTTAAATACCTCCTAAAATATGTACATCATTGGTTTGCTTTATTTGATAAGACTACTATATCTTAAACTTCGTTTTTTGGCTATACGAGGATTCCACAAATATTTTTTCTCTTTCTTGTATGTTCTGCCAATGAAACCCCTACATCTTGTTCCTTTTCGTCAGACTGACGAAGAATGTACTTTTTTATGTACAATTTGACGAAGCCTATATCTTGGAATAACCGAAGCCGTTTACCATAGCTTCCAGGCGCATTCCTTTTTTACAGAACGGGCATTCCGACTGTGAAAACGCCTGATACCCAGGAACATCCTTTACCGTAAAAAGAGATCTTACCTTCATGCTGCCCACACTGTCCACCGTGGAAAACACCGCACCTACTGCTTCCGTAATGCCACCATAATACTGGATACATTCCATACTCCGACGGATTGTCTCGCCTGTAGTCGTCGTTGCCAGAAGAAGCACCACATGTTTTCCCTCCAACGCAAGCTTGGTATTATCCCGAAAAATAATCTGCCCATTATTTTCCTCCGGGGAAACCACATAGATAGTCTTGTGCTGATTTGTTGAATGCACATGACACGCCTCAAATTCTTCTGCCAGCAATGCCCCAACTACCTCGGTACCATCCATGCAGACAATTGTATCTACATAAGTCGGATTTCCGATCTTGGCGCATAAAACCTTTGCCGCTTCCCGTGCCTCTTTGAGTCTTGCCTTGATACTCGTAACATCAATATAAAAATTGATATGGGAGTGACTGGTAGCAAAATGCCCGGGTATAGCATGCAGTGCCAGATTGTTACTGTCTTTTGAGTAAAACTTCACCATTCGTTCTTCCATTGTAAAAGCCCTCCCTGCTGTGAAAGTTTTCTAGTATTATATTGATATTTTAAATTTATTTGTGCATTTTGTCAAATACTATTGCTTTCCAGTGCTGCCAAAACCACCACGATCTTCCCCAGTCAGTTCCTCCACCTCATCAAATACGATTTTCGGCTGATGTTTCTGAATGCGGAACTGACAGATGCGGTCGTTTATATGTATTTCTGTATCACGCATGGCAATGACCGGCATGCGCCACCAGTCGTTCGGTCCGCAGTAAGTCTCATCTATAAGCCCCATATGATTTGCCTGAATTATACCAAAATTTTTGTAGGTACTGCTTCTCGGAATCAGACATGCTTCATAACCTTCCGGAAGCTGCATGGCGATTCCCAGATGAATCAGGGCAAAATCCCCTTTTTTTAATGTCACATTCTCCGCTGCGCGAAGATCAATCCAGTCACTCTTTCCGTCAATATAACAAAGTTTTTCAATGTTTTCATTTAAATATTTAATTTTTATTGTCTCTGTAGCCATTGTCTCTCCTAATCCCACTGTAAGTCATCATGTTCCGGTTTTTTGTTGCGCAACATCAGATCCATCACGGCTTCCTTTGCCGGTTTCCCGCCAAATAAGACCTCATTGACCTGCTCAATAATCGGCATGGACACTCCATACTTTTTGGAGAGCTCCATAGCTGCTTTCGCAGAATAAACGCCTTCCACGATCATTTTTACTTCCTTCATGGCTTCATCCATCGTGTACCCCTGACCAATCAGCATTCCCGCTTTGCGGTTTCTGCTGTGTTTGCTGGCGCAGGTCACAATCAAATCTCCAATTCCGGTAAGTCCCATTAAGGTCTCATATTTTGCTCCCATCTTTAAGGCAAGACGTCCAACCTCTGATATTCCTCTGGTAATAAGAGCTGCCTTTGTATTGTCTCCATATCCAAGTCCATCTGCCATTCCAGCCGCCAGTGCAATGACGTTTTTTAAAGCCGCACCAAGTTCCATACCAAGCACATCCGGACTGGTATATACCCGCAGAAATTCATTCATAAAAGTGGACTGCACAAGTTCTGCCGTCGCCTTTTTCTTAGCACCTGCCACCAAAGTCGTCGGAAGTCCGATTCCGACTTCCTCCGCATGGCTCGGTCCACAGAGTACCGAAACCTCCGCCTTTGGAATTTCCTGTTCTAAAATCTGGGATAAAGTCATTAAGGTTCCCTCCTCAATGCCTTTTGCCACACTGACCAAAAGCTGGCCTTCCTCCACAAAAGGTGCCATGGATTTTGCAGTGCCTCGGATATAAGGGGATGGCACTGCCACAACCAACATCTCCCTGCCTGCAATCGCTTCTTTTAAGTCGGTGGTCAGCCCAATCTCCTTTGCTATTTTCACACCCGGAAGCTTATCTTTATGCTCCCGCTCTTTTTCCAGCATTGCAATTTCATCTTCTGCTATTGACCAGATAGTCACTTCATGCCCGTTTTTATGTAAAACAACTGCAAGCGCTGTTCCCCAGCTCCCTGCTCCAAGTACACTGATTTTCGCCATTACGCCCTCCTGCATTTTATGCTTTCTTTTTATTCATGGAAAATTTATTTTCCGTTCCGTTCATCAGGCGCCCAATATTGCTTCTATGACGCCAGATTGCCATGCCCGTAATAATTCCGCTCAGAATATAAAGCTCCGGCAAATAACTTTCAGCCACATGAAACCACCCCATCTGTCCAAAAATCACTGTCTGCACAAAAAAACTCAAAACAACGAGTATCGAACCGACAGACACATATCTGGTCAACGCTACCGCAAGAACAAACAGTACCAGACAGACCGGAATCTCAAAAGGACAGAACGCAATCAAAAGTCCCGCTGTACACGCGATTCCCTTTCCGCCCTTAAATTTCAGATAAAAAGGAAAATTATGTCCCAGAATTGCTCCCAATCCGGCATAAAGTTCCAAAAGCTTCAGCACATCTGCATATGTGTTATGAAAAATAAACCGGACCAGTAAAATAGCAAGCACACACTTAAAGCAGTCACCAAGAAAAGTAATTGCCCCTGCTTTCCAGCCAAGATTGCGAAGTGTGTTCGTTGTACCTGCATTCCCGCTTCCCAGAGTACGGATATCTACTTTTTTTGACTTGCCATAAAAATATCCGGTAACGAAACAACCACAGAAATATCCGATTACCAAAGACAGCACTCGTTCCAGTATCAACATTTCATTATTCTCCCTTTCTTTCCCGGATAATGAAACGCAATGCCGTTCCACGGAATCCAAATGCATCCCGAATCCGGTTTTCTAAATATCTGGTATAAGAAAAATGCATCAGTTTCTTGTCATTTACAAACACAACAAAAGTCGGCGGTTTGACTGATACCTGTGTAATATAAAATATCTTCAACCGCTTTCCTTTATCTGACGGCGGCTGCTGCATTGCCACTGCTTCCGCTACAATTTCATTCAGGACACCTGTGGCAAGACGCATGGAATTGTTCGCCATAACAATATCAATCATTTCGTATAGTTTATTTAAACGCTGTCCCGTCTGGGCAGAAATAAACAGAATCTCTGCATATGGCATAAAGCTTAAGACCTGACGAATCCGATCCGAATGCTCTTTCACTGACTTGTCATTTTTTTCAATGGCATCCCATTTGTTGACTGCAATGATAATTCCTTTTCCTCGATCATGCGCAATTCCAGCAATCTTTGCATCCTGTTCCGTAACTCCTTCTGTCGCATCAATGACAATCACAACGACATCCGCACGTTCTACCGCCGTCACAGCACGGATAATACTGTAACGCTCCAGATCTTCTTTTACTTTGCTCTTTCTTCTAAGGCCTGCAGTATCAATAAATACATATTCTTTTCCACAGTATTTCACCGCCGTATCAATGGCATCACGTGTAGTACCTGCAATATCCGATACAATCACACGCTTTTCTCCCGTAAGCTTGTTAATGAGAGAAGATTTTCCCACATTCGGCTTTCCAATTACCGCAATCTTCGGGCGGTCATCTTCTTCTTCCGCCTCGTCCCGGCTCGGGAAAAGTCCGGTCACTTCATCCAGCATATCACCGATTCCAAGCATGGAAGCTGCTGAAACCGGCATCGGCTCCCCTATTCCCAGATTATAAAACTCATAGACATCCGGCATATATTTTTTAAAATCATCTACCTTATTTACAACAAGGACAACCGGCTTCTTGGAACGACGCAGCATATTTGCCACCTTCTCATCCGCATCTACCAGTCCCTGGCGTACATCTGTAATAAACATGATGACATCTGCTGTATCGATAGCAATCTGAGCCTGCTCCCGCATCTGAGAGAGGATAATATCATCACTGTCTGGCTCAATTCCACCGGTATCAATCAAGGTAAATGTCTTATCCAGCCAGGATACATCCGCATATATGCGGTCTCTCGTTACACCTGGCGTATCTTTTACGATTGAAATGCGCTCCCCCGCCAGAACATTAAAAAGTGTCGATTTACCGACATTGGGGCGTCCTACAATCGCCACTACTGGTTTACTCATATTTCTACTCCTATCTGTTTTATACACTGCGCACTTTTATAATGCGCCTCCATTTTCATCCACCAAAACAAAGCGGACGAGTCCGCATCAACTCCCCCTGCCCGCTTGATTTTACAATATCTACCCGGACTTGTAAAGCCTTTTTCACTCCACAGGTCTTTAAGAGAACAAAAAAAACTGTCTTTTCAGACAGCTTTTTTTGCCTTATATCCGTTAGTCTGTGTAATTATTCTCCTGATCATACAAATCATATTCCTGATATGTAACCAGATCGCTCTCATCGGTAATCACACCGACCTCTTTTAAAGCAGCAATCGTATATTTGCATTTTCTCCCAATGGTAACATAACTATAATCTTCATTGCTGTAATACCGGGCATAGTTGCCGGTGTATGGATAAGCATCCTCTTCTTCCTGCTCCATAATACTGTACGGATAACGAACTCCTTTTTTATTATATAATTCCAGGCAAACGGTATTCACATAAACTTCATCATTTAAGAAACTACCATTTCCTATATGCTGGAACTGAAGAACATCATCAAAATTTCCTTCTTCGATATCCTTTTTCACCGCCTCATAGATAATGGCCGCATTATCTTTATCAAAGGTAATATCATTTTCCTGTGCCCCCATACTTCCATCCCAGCTAAAGGTTGCAAGATAACCGCCCTGCAGCACATTTTCATTATAATAAACGCCAAACTGGGATTTCAGCATATTTTCCGGTTTTCCCATCAGCGCTAGAATCCGGCTCATTTCTGAATCTGCATCATCTAGATACTCTTTTGCTGACGGAAGATTATAGTAACGGCAGAGTTTCGAACCATCCTTTAATTTATACACAATAGACGTCCCGTAGCTGTCGTTTGTACGATCCGCAGTATAAGCTTCGATTTCCTTTTTATGAGAAACAATTTCCTTATGTATATCTATTAATTCCTGAATGTCATCCTCGTCGGTTAAAAGCAGAGAGCTATAATCCAAAGATGCCATCTCTACCTCTGATACATCCGGCGTTCTTGATTCAATTCCAAAGGCATCAAATTCCAACAGGAGAAAAGCTGCCACTATCATAACTGACCCTATACCAAGCTCATAAAAGCGCTTCTTTTTAAATACTTTGAATTTCTTTTCCAAAAACATTTCCGCAATAAAGAAACTGACTGCTCCAATCAGAATCGCGCTGACCAGAATAATGACAAATTCTCTGCTACCCGATACCGTTCCCTGAAAAATCTGTCCAAATATCATTCCTCCGATGAGTGCTCCGCAGACGGTCACGCACCAACGAAACACCGGTTTTAACCAGCAGATGGAAATCATATCCCCTGCCGATTCAATTTTCCGCTTTTTATAGGCAAACAATGAAAGCGCTAACAGCACAAAGGATACCAGAAAATAAGCCAAAACATATTTTCCGCCCATTACCTCATACCCATAACCGCCGTCGTCCAAACAACTCACACGTATTCCTGTCTTTTCCGTAAGAAAATAAATCGGAGAAAGTACCAACAGCCGAGATAGTTGATCCATTCCATCGACGCCGAAGCAGATACCGGACATCACCACTTTTACAATGGCTTCCATCATAATTTCCAGGAAATTTAGGATAAAATAATATACCGGTAGTGCTAAAAGCTGTCCTGTCAGCATTCCCACAAAAACTGCAAATGAATAGAAAAACGCCATATTTCCCAGAGAATAGAGAAATGCAATCATTAAATATTGCAGTTCCGTAATACCAACGGCTGCACACACAAATACACCAATCAGTGTAGCAACCGTCTGTGGTACCGCCATAAAAAGTAACCCCGATATATAATTTGTGAAAAACAGTTCTTCTCTGCGCACCGGGAGAGAATGAATCATATTTGCACTCTTACTGTTATGCAGATAAGAAAACATTGCCATCGCCACAATCAGTGCAACAACAAACACAAGCACCGGCGACATAACTGAATTCGCCAGCCCTACAAAGCTTCTTGTGCGCTCCTCTATCAGTTCCTCTGGTGTGAGACCTGTATAGTAAAACACGTCTCTGCTGCTGACATAAATGCCAAAAGGAATCTCAAACAGACATACCAATAGATACCCAAACCAGATAGGCCAGTAATGTGTTATATTCTTTTTAAAAATTGTCTTATTAAAATAAGATATCTTTGACTGCATAATCCACACCTCCCAGCTCGTATATAAAAATCTCCTCCAACGTCAACGGCAACACATCCACCAACATCGGATTCAACTTTTCAATCTGTTCTCTTGCTTCCGCCGGATTTCCTTTGACAATCAGCGTATACACCCTTCCTGTGTTAGACATATGAAGCACTTCAAAATTTTCCGGCAGTTTTGGCATCTCTGCCTGAAACGCAGTCTGTATTTTGCATACACTTCCCTGCAGTTCGCTTAAAGAGCGTTCCAGAATCACCTGTCCCTTATGCATGATTCCCACATGGTCACATACATCTTCCAGCTCCCGCAGATTGTGGGAGGAAACAAAGACTGTTGTTTTTCGCTCTGAAACATCTGCCATGATAATGCTCCAAATCTGTCTTCTCATAACCGGATCCAATCCATCCACAGGCTCATCTAAAATCAGGATTTCCGGTCTGCAGCAGATGGCAAGCCAGAAGGCAACCTGCTTTTGCATACCTTTTGACAATCTTCGGATGCTCCGTTTTGTATCGATATTCGGAAAGAATTTCCGCATCTTTTCAAACAGTTTTTCATCAAATTTCGGATAAATCCCCTGATAAAACCGTTTCATCTCCATGGTATCTGCCTGCATGAAATAAAACAGTTCATCCGGAATATAGGCAAATTTCTCTTTGACCGCCGGATTTTCAAACACTGGTTCTCCATCGATCAGGACGGTTCCAGCATCCTGTTTATACACTCCGGTAATATGTCGTATGATTGTCGATTTTCCGGCACCATTCGGTCCAACCAGACCATAAATATCTCCTTTTCCAACATGGAGCGTCGTACCGTCAAGCGCACGGAAACCGTCAAATTCCTTTACCACATTTGAAACTTCTATCATAACCTTTTACTCCCTTCTTTCAAATCCGCAATCCGTTCTGCCAGAAATTCCGGTTTCACAGACAGATAAAGCAGTTCTGACGTAACTGCATCAAATTCCAGGAACAATTCTTCTTTCCGTATATTGACCACATCATCCTGCTCAGCAGCAAAGGTCCCTTTTCCGGAAACCGTATAAATATAACCCTCGTTCTCAAGTTCCTTATAAGCACGCTGTATCGTATTCGGATTAATCGCCAGGCTGGCTGCCAGTTCCCTGACAGAGGGAAGTTTTTCGCCTGTCTTAATTGCCCTTGATATCAGCAAGTGTTTCAGGCCTTCTTTGATTTGTTCATAAATCGGCTTCGCATCCCGGTAATTTAACTGAATCAAACCCATCTCTCCTTCTATGCATATTGTACAGTCTCTCTCCTGCCCAAACTGTACTATCTGTATTGATACGCTTAATATAGCATGGGAAGGATTGGAATACAATAAAGATAAACAGAGGATTTTTTTAAGATATTCTTAACATCAAAAAGCCCCCCAGGTTGCCGCGCTTTCCGTGGCTTGCCCTGTGGGAAAACAGATATCTGTCATTACAACAGGTACAAAGATTTGTCACCGCAAGATTTTCCTTTTTTACCCCCGCTTCAACCAGGATGATCTCATTCGCACGCCAGAGATCCAACTGATATTTTCCGTTCTTTTTATCAATCAGGATTTCCTTCTCCCTGCCAAAAAAAGCAGCGTGGAACGCCTCTGCCACATCTTCACTCACCTCATAACAGTCCTGACAGATAGAAGGTCCAATCGCACAGACTAAATCCTCTGGCTTCGTCCCATAGGCTTTTGTCATGGCGTCAATCGTCACCTGTCCCATACGGTTTACGGTTCCTCGCCAGCCAGAATGGCTCATGCCGATAGCATGGTGCACCGGGTCCACAAAATAAAGTGGCACACAGTCTGCAAAGAATGTAGACAACACCAGCCCCGGCTCATTGGTAATAAGACCGTCTACATCCGAATAATCCCGCTGCCGGATCAGACCTTTTCCTGCATCCTCCTTCGTCACCTTCCGTACATTTGTGGTGTGGGTCTGATCTGTAAATACAAAGTTTTCATAGGAAACGCCCATTGCTTCCGCCAATCTGTGAAAATTTTCCTCTACCGCCTCTTTTTTATCTCCTCGGGTAAAGCTCAGATTCATACTGGAAAATATTCCTTCGCTTACGCCTCCCATTCTTGTAGTAAAACAATGTTCTACGATTCCTGTTTTTTCGAGCAGCGGATATTTTAACAACGGAACCATCTGTCCGTTCGAAACTGCACATTCCTCCAAGTGTAAAATATCTGCTTCACTTTTTCGTTTTAAATTCATTGCCTGCTCCTGTCTTTTCATTTTTACTATAAGTCCTATCAGCCCTGGAATTCAAACGCATTTTCTATATGCTGTATCCTTCCGTCCCCATAAATTGCTATTACATCAAATCTACAGGGAATATTTTCTTCATATCCATGCCCGGCATAATAGTAGAATGCTGTCCGGCTGATTTTTCTTTGTTTTCTCATATCAACGGCTTCTAATGGAGCGCCGCAGGCATTGGTGCTGCGAAACTTCACTTCCACAAACACCAGCACCTCATCCTTCTTTGCCAGTATATCAATCTCACCAAATCTGTTCCGGTAATTTTGCTTTAATATGGTATATCCCTGCTCTTTTAGATACTGTGCCGCAAGATTCTCATACTCCGCTCCTGTTTTTCGTTTGTTCATGCTATCTGGTCATTGCCTCCATTTTTCCACGCAGTCGGTCCATATCATCCACAAATACCAGAATCTCCGCCACAACCTCATAAAGTTCCGGCGGTATCATATCTCCAATCTGTAATTTCGACAGTGTGGACGCCAGCTTATCATCCTCATACAGCGGAACATCATTTTCTTTTGCTGTCTCTATGATACGCTCTGCCACCTCACCCTTTCCGGTGGCAAGTATTTTCGGCGCACGCTCCCCCGGCGTATATGCCAGTGCAACTGCCGTTTTACTTTCTTTTTTTTCATCTTGATTTTTTCCCCACATAACTATGCCCTCATATCAAAAGAATAACGATGCACCATGCCTCCTGATGGCTTATCCTTCTTTAAAAAATCTTCCACCAGATTCACCTTTTTTTCACCATTTTCTGCATCTATCTTACATTGATACCCCTTTTTGGCAAGCTGTTCCTCTAAAAATGGCACATGCTCCGCTACGATACGGTATGCCTCCTCTCCTGCCAAATAGAACTTTGTGGTTACATTTTTTCCAAGCATTTTTATGGAAACATCCGTAGAACCCAGATGCTCCATATCCAGATGCAAAAACGCACTAAGCTCTCCATCCTTATCCATCAAATGCTTTTTATTTGTGTAAACATACAAGTCGCCCTGCGTATTCTGATTTGCAAGCTTTAATGGGATCTGCACATAGGTATATGTTTGATTCAACACATTCATAAAATCAATATTATTCTGAAGCTCCGATGCAGCCTGGGCTGTTCCTGTACTCCCTCCGGTGGCTGTCAATATCTGCTGGAGCTGTCCCATCTGTCTGCCCATACGCGCATAAAATTCATTCACTTTCCGGGAATCCTGCAAATCTTGCGGTTTTAAGAACCATTCCGACTCTAAGGCACTACGCACAACCTGCTGATACGCCTTTCCACCAAAAAGTTTACGAATAGTATGCTCTTTGCCCCCATCACTATCTGTCAGCAGATTTTTTATTTCATTTAAAAACTGTTTCGCCGACAACTCAGAAATATCCTTTTCACTTCCCGAAAGTTCTGCGTAAACTGTTTTCAATTCCTGCATCTGCCCTTCGTTTAAAATGCCGCGAAGCTTTCCACCATCCGCATTTTCTTCCACATGCAGGGCGTTCTCTGCTCCCACAGCAGCTATTTCTGTTTTTGCCATTACGTCGGACATTCCATTGTTCCGCGTCTGCCCGTTTTCATCCACCACACTGATATTTCCCTGCTGGCCGTTCTTTTCTGCTATACCACCAGTTTCCAACTGTCCATTTATTTTTGCTGCACCGGCATCTTCTGACTGACCATTTTTCTCTGACACCCCGCCTGCCTGCTGCTGTATGTTTATTTCCACCCTTCCGGTTTCCTGTGATTGTTCTTTTACCGTTACTGTTCCATCCGGTTCTTCTCCTGCGATAAGTTCCGTAATCTGATTATGAAATGTAATAGCTTCTTTTAGTGAAAGTGAACTGTCTCCCGCCTTCTGCGGAACTGTTTCCAATAGCTGGTTTAATTCTTTCATCATGACATTCTGATCTGTCTTGTAATTTTCAAACTGAGCAGCATTTTCCTCCGTCACCGGAATACCTGCCTTAGTCATCTCTACCAATGTAGTCGGTGATACACCGGGATGTTTTCCAGCCAGACGCACCATTGACATCAGGCTGCTTTTGTCTATCGGCAGCTGCTCCTGCATCATGCTGTGAACCAACGTAAGATTTTTGTCATTCACTTTTAATCCCGCAGCCTCAAGGGCTTTTAACAACGTAGGATTTCCTTCTGGTCCCGTAGAAAACGGACGTATCTCAATCTGCGTGCCATTATTGGACTTCACCTGAAAAAACATGGCTTCTCCCACACTGAGTTGAACGCCGGCAGTCAGCCTTGCTGACACAGTGCGCCCGTCACTGAGTCCAAGCGTAACCTCACCGTCTTCCATCTGATTAACCGTGGCTTCAAAAACACTTCCTGCCGGAAGTGCCCGCATCACCTCTGCCAGTGCCACCGAACCGGAAACCGACGCACTTCCCGAAGTATTTCCCGCATTCGCCGCACCCGACGAATTTGCCGCTGTATTTACATCAAACTGCTGAAAGAAATCCGCTATCTGCATAAACATCCATCCTTATACAAAATTTTTGATAAAAGATGCCCGGTGAATCGGGGACGGTCCATACTTTTTCAATGCCTCAATATGTGCCGCAGAGCCATAGCCCTTGTTGGATGCAAAATCATATTCCGGCATAATTTTATCATACTCTACCATCATCCGGTCTCTGGTCACCTTCGCAATGATACTGGCGGCACCGATAGAAATACTCTTGGCATCCCCCTTGATAATTGGTACCTGCTTCACATCTACCTGTGGAATCGTAACCGCATCATTTAATAATATATCGGGTTTTACACCGAGATTCTTGATAGCTTCCCGCATAGCTTCGTAGGTTGCCTGCAAAATATTGATTTCATCAATCCTGTTTGGTCCAGCCATTCCGATACCTGTTGCAACTGCCTTTTCCATGATTTCATCATAAAGCATTTCCCGCTTCGCGGCACTTAATTTTTTTGAATCATTAATATATAAAATATCACAATCCTTTGGCAAAATCACTGCTCCTGCCACCACAGGTCCCGCAAGCGGTCCCCTGCCCACCTCATCAATACCGCAGATAAATTCATAATCCGCATATTCCTTTTCGTACTTTTTTAAGACTTCTATACGCACTTTCTCTTTTTCCAGCTTATCCAACCGCTTTTTCGCCTGCACAATCAACGACTGTACGCCATTTCTCTCATCTGCTTCGTATTTTTTTATAAAATCAGGCAACAGAATATCCTCTGCTGCCTTTAATTCTTCTTTAATCTCTCCGATTTTCTTTTCCATCTTCTACCTCTTTATCTTTCGGTCAACCATCCTGCTTCTGAAAAAGGATAAATTTTAAGCAATGCCCGTCCAATAATGTCTTCCCGCTTCACATTACCGACCGCTGCATCTCTGCTATCCATACTGTCATTCCGATTGTCTCCGAGGACAAAATATTCATCCTCCCCAAGCACAACATCCTGTGCCGCGAGTCCGGGATCTTTTATAACTTCCCGCCCGTAGGACTCCAACAATTCCTCTCCATTGATGAAAATAACACCTTCCTCATCAATCTGTACCGTCTCTCCGGGCAGACCAATAATTCGTTTGATAAAGTAAGTTCCATCTACCTGACAGGGAAAAACCACAATATCATAGCGCTTTGGTTCCGAAAAACGGTACGTGATTTTATCCACAATCAGATTGTCCCCATCACTTAAGGTCGGCTCCATAGAACTTCCAATCACCTTTGTCCGCTGTCCCACATAATGCACAAACAGATACGCCGCAAGAAATACAAAGAGAATATAGAAAAACGTACCCAGTGCTTTTTTTCCTCTCTGCATTATTCCGGACTTTCCAACGTCAAACAGCCCAGCTGCCCGCCACGAAATTCGTCAATGACCAAAGCCGCCGCCTTACTGTAGTCGTATTCATTTCCCTTTTTGATGCATTTCCGATTCTCTGCAATTTCTGCCAATACCCTTGCAGCTCTCTGTTCTTCATCCGCACCTTCCTCGGATACCCCATAGCGCTCGCTCAAAACACCCGGATATTCCTCCAGCATAAAACCGATAAAAAGCATCGCCAGTTCATCAATATTTAAAATTTCATCTTTAATGGAACCAATCCAGGCCAGACGCATTCCAACCTTCTGATCTTCAAATTTCGGCCAAAGGATACCCGGCGTATCAAGAAGTTCCACGTTCTTATTCAGACGTATCCACTGCTTTCCTCTGGTAACTCCAGGTTTATTTCCGGTCTTTGTACAGGCTTTTCCTGCAAAAGTATTGATAAAGGTAGATTTTCCCACGTTTGGGATTCCCACCACCATCGCCCGCACCGGACGATTTAAAATGCCACGCTTTCGGTCACGCTCTGTTTTCTCTTTGCAGGCCTCCGCGATGACACTCTGTACCGCCTTCATACCATTTTTCTTTCTGGAATCCAGCTTTACCGTATAATAGCCCTTTCCCTTAAAATAATCCATCCACTGTTCCGTCTTTTTATCATCCGCCAGATCTGCCTTATTCATCAGAATCAGACGCGCTTTGTTCTTTCCAAGCTCATCGATGTCCGGGTTTCGGCTGCTCATAGGAATTCTGGCATCAACTAATTCAATAACCAGATCCACCAGCTTCATATCTTCCTGCATCATCCGTTTTGCCTTGGTCATATGACCCGGATACCACTGAAACTGCATATTTATGCTCCTCCTTTTTACTTTATAAATCCAAACCGGTCTCCTGTGGTTATCACAAACCATGCCTTACCGATAATGTATTCCTTCTTAATACTGCCGATATTGGCATACCGGCTATCCTCACTGTTGTTGCGGTTATCTCCGAGGACAAAATACTCATCATCTCCAAGTGTAACTGCATCCTCCGCCAATCCTGCATCCTCAATGGCAGCCACTTCTATTTTTTCTGTAAATTCTTTCCCATTGACATAGACTTTTCCATCTTTAATCTGGACGGTATCTCCCGGCACTCCCACTACGCGCTTCACATAATAGTGGGATTTTTCATTTCCATTTGGAAGAAATACAATCACATCATTTGCCTTCGGGCCTATTATTTTATAAACAAAACGATTTACAAGAATCTGATCCCCGTTCTCCAAAGTCTCTGTCATGGACTGGCCCACAACGCTGGTACGCATTCCAATAAAATAGACCAGCACAAATGCCATCATGAGAACAATGGCAATCTCAACCACCCATGAAACGATTTCTTTTAACAGGGGAAAATTCACACTCTTTTTTCTTCGATTAAAATCCAATCCTGTTCTTCGGTATCTTCTCATGCCGTTCCCCTCATAATGCAACAAGAGGAACAATTTGCTATTTGAAATTGTCCCTCTCTCGCATTTCTTATTTTACTAATTCTTTTACCTTTGCTTTCTTACCGATACGATTTCTTAAATAGTTCAGTTTCGCACGTCTTACTTTACCCTGTCTTACAACTTCGATTTTCTCAACATGCGGAGAATGTAAAGGCCAGGTCTTTTCTACACCGACACCGTTTGAAAATTTTCTTACGGTAAAAGTCTCACGGTTGCTTCCACCCTGTCTCTTTAATACAGTTCCTTCGAAAACCTGAATTCTTTCACGGTTTCCTTCTTTGATCTTTGCATATACCTTAACCGTATCACCAACACGGAACTCCGGTACTTCTGCTTTCAACTGCTCTGCTTCAATGTTCTTAATGATTTCATTTGCGTTCATTTTGTGACCTCCTGATTAGTTTGATGTTCTTAATACAATTTGTAACAGAGGACCATCGCGTTTATTTCACAACCAGTAAAGTTTACCATAAATAAAACTTGTTGGCAAGCACTTTTTACAAATTAATGAACTGTTCTGCATTCTCGGTTAAATCTCCTGCAACCTGTCTATTATCGTTCATTGCCTCTGCAATTTCACCAATATTGCGAACCAGATTTGAAGTGCTGACAGCTACATTTGTTGTTCCTTTTGCACTCTCATCCACAGATATATTGATACCATTGATAGAATTCGTAATACTGTCCATAAGCTGTTTCAATTTGCCGGACATATCATCGAAATGATTTACGATTTCATTTACATGAACTGCATCCTCATTGTACTGTTGTCCGACATTTACAAATTCTTCATAGTCCGGAAGAATACTTTCATTAATGTATTTTACAATGGAATCTGCACCATCAATCAATTCCTTAACGGCTTCAATTACCATGTTGTTGATTGCCTGAATGTTATTTGCTGCCTCTCTGCTCGAATTTGCAAGCTGGCTTATTTCACCCGCAACTACCGCAAATCCTTTTCCTGCTTCTCCGGCTCTTGCTGCCTCGATAGATGCATTTAAGGACAAAAGATTTGTCTGACTGGAAATACTTAAAATTTCATCTGTTAAATCATTAACACGATCAACGCTCTTACTACTTTGAATTGCCTGTTTTAATTTTACAATAATACCATTTACCACATCGCTGGTATTCTGCTTATTCTCCACAGCACTCTTTTCCAGATTTTCTGCGCGTTCCTGCATTTCCGTTGCGTATCTACACAAATTCTGGGATTCATCTGAAATTTCTAAAATATTCTGGTCTACCACTCCGACATTATCTTTGATATCTGTTATGGAAGCTGAAATTGTATCCATAGTTGCAGATAATTCTTCCATGACAGAAGATATCTGCATCGAATTGTCATTTGCCGTAGAAACCTTGTCTGATACAATATTTACAATAGTGCCAAGCTGTCCTGAGCTTGTATTAATTTGTCCCATAATCTTATGCAGTGTTTCAATAAAAACATTGATTCCAGCTGCAAGATTACCAATTTCATCCGTACATAAGCACTGTACACGTTTGGTTAAATCGCCTTTTCCTTCTTCAATCGTCGCAATAATCTCACGAAGCTGTTTATTGATATTGATCAGACGTTTGCATATCCATGTCCAGGATATCCAGAATACAATAATCAAAATAACCATACTTACGACAATCAGAATATATATCGTGCGCAATACACGTTTATAGACACCATCCTGCTGTATCACTGCATTTTCCATATCTGCTTTATTGACAGCAACCATGTCATTAAGTTCTGCAGTAAGTGCCACTCCCGCTTCTCGTAAATCCTTATTAGCAAGCGCAGAAGCTTCATCATTTTCTCCATTATCACTATGTTCAAGAATCTCATCATAAATAGTCAGATAGTTCGCGTAATCCGCTTCAAACTGCTCAAATTCATTCTGTTTTTCGTCTGTACTCAAAAACTGTCTGTACTCATCACACAAACCAGTAATCTCTGCCTTTAAGGAATCTGCCTCATCCGTCAAGGACTGCTTCTCATCTTTTTCATCTGCCACAATATGTGCAAATGCCACACGCCGCAGTGTTTGATAATGAATCATGATATTATCCAGCTTTTCAATGCACACAGCATAGGTACCAGAAATACTCTTACTTTCATTCATAATCTGATTTGCGCTAACAATACTTGTAATTCCAAGTATTACCACTACAACACCCAACATAAAAACCGGAATTAAAATTTTAAACCGAATACTTAGATTTTTAAAAAATGTTCTCATATTCTTTCCCCTTTTCTTCTGTATTTTCCTTTTCCATTAAAATGATGGAATATTATGTGAATATTATACACAATTTCCGGTTTTTTGTCCATTATTTTGTGAATATTGTTTTTTGTTTCAGGCTTGTGAATATGCTTTGGAAAATATGGATGTCAAGGCATGACAGAGACGAGATGTCCATTTTCCTCGTCGCCATAACAAAAAAGGATATCCCAACTTATTCTGTTGGAATATCCTTTTTTTGTTTTTGACAGTGCCCTTTGACACCTGAATTAATATTATAAAAATGTAATTTCCTTCGGGAACTCGTTTTCCCCTGCGCATACCGCAATACAGTAATCTTCCCTGCGGTACTCTTTAAAATAGCAATCTGTATTACACACACAAGGCTCCGGCCGCATCCTTATTTCAAATTGATTTAAGGGTGTTTTCAGTCCGGTTCCAAGCCATTTGACATAGCTTTCTTTTAAGGTCCAAAGTCTGCTGAATGCCTCATTTCGATCTTGCTGTTCCATCAGCCACTCATATTCCTGCGCCGTAAAAAAACGCCGGGCAATCTTTTCCCTATCCTCTTTAATTCCTTCTACATCCACACCCACCGAAGTATTTCCGTAAGCACAAAGTACATAATGTCCGGAATGGGACAGATTTACATCCGCTCCGTCAAGCAGACGTTTTCCGTAAGGATTCGTATGAAATATGGCGCTTTTCTCACTTAACCCATGCCTGGATAATACATAGTTTAAAAGATAGCCTGCCGCCATGCTCTGTTTTTTTGCTTTTTCATTTTTACAATGCGCAATCTTTTCCAGACGGTAATCTGAAAAAGATTCCTGCATCTCTGCCTCCGTAAAGATATTATCCAGCTTACCTATGTCAAGCCCATATACTTCTATCATACGGCACTCTCCCCAAATTTTCTTATTCCTTCGGCAAATACCGGTCTCTTTCTTTTTCCGTCAATTCTGCCTTTTCTAACAAATCCGGACGGCGTTCCTTTGTTCGCAGAATTGCCTGCTCTCTCCGCCACTCGTCCACTTTTTTGTGATCCCCTGACAAAAGAATCGACGGAACTTTTTTCCCCTTCCACTCCTCTGGCCTTGAATACTGCGGATACTCTAACAAATTCCCCTCAAAAGATTCCGTCGAACCAGATTCCTGGTTGCTCAAAACTCCCGGCACCATCCTGGAAATAGCATCCACCATGACCATAGCAGGAAGCTCTCCCCCGGTCAACACATAGTCTCCGATGGAAACATAGTCTGTCACGATTTCTTCTAACACGCGCTCATCAATGCCTTCATAATGTCCGCAGAGCAAGACCAGATCTTCCTCCTTTGCGTATTCTTTTGCCATACCCTGATGAAAGGTCGGCCCCTGGGGCGTCAGATATACGGTTCTTGGACGATAGCCGATTTTTTCTGCCACTGCCTGCCATGCATCGTAAATCGGCTGCGCCTGCATCACCATTCCGGCACCGCCACCATACGGATAATCGTCTACTTTTTTGTGTCTGTCCAACGTATAGTCCCGTATATTGACCGCCTCGATGGATAAAATGCCTTTTTCTACTGCCCGTCCAATAATGCTGGTATTCAAACCCTGCTCCACCATTTCCGGAAACAGTGTTAATATATGAAATCTCATAAAATAACTTTCCTCAACTGTTCTGGTATTTTTACTTTTTATTGATTTCCCGCAGTCCATCCAAAAGATGCAGGGTGATAACGCCGCCCTCAATATCTACGTTTTTTACGCACTCTTTAATTGCCGGAACTAAAAGCTCGTCCTCTCCAGCTTTTGCAATTACATAAACATCATTGGCTCCGGTCTGCAAAACATCTTTCAATGTACCGAGTTCTTCTCCTTCTTCTGTCACTGCACGCATTCCGATTAAATCAGCAATAAAATACTCATTCTTTTTCAGCTTCACTGCATGTTCTCTTGTGACATAGAGACTTTTCCCCTTATATTTTTCGATATCATTTATATTATCAATACCCTTGAATTTTAAAATGACCAGATTCTTAAAAAATTTTACCTGGGTAATTTCAAGGTGCATCTGTTCTTTTCCTGTATCTAAGATAACTTCTTTTAATTTTTTAAAACGGTTTGCATCATCGGTCGTCGGAAATACCTTGACTTCTCCTCTGACTCCATGTGTCGTGGTAATCACGCCAACCTGCAATAAATCTTCCAATCGTCTTCCTCCTGCTTCCTACGATATAACCAATGAGGGCACTGTAAAATATCGTATCAATTTACGGCTATTTTACAGTGCCCTCATTTTCATTACTGCATAATTTCTACAATAACTTTTTTGTTTTCTTTTGAGGCTGCTGCTTTCACTACAGAACGAATTGCTTTTGCAATACGTCCCTGTTTGCCAATTACTTTACCCATGTCTGACTGCGCAACACGCAATTCAACCACGAGCGATTTGTCGTTTTCGCTTTCAGTAACAACTACTTCATCCGGATGATCTACCAGTGATTTTGCAATTACTTCCACTAATTCTTTCATTACATTCACCTCACAAATCCCAAATGATTATTTTACGATACCGGTAGCTTTGAAAATTCTGTTTACGGTAGCGGTCGGCTGTGCACCGTTTGCTAACCATTTCTTTGCCAGTTCCTCATTTACATGATATTCACTAGGATCTTTTGTTGGATCATAAGTTCCGATTTCCTCGATGAATCTGCCATCTCTTGGAGAATTAGCATCAGCTACAACGATTCTATAAAAAGGAGCTTTTTTCTGTCCTAATCTTCTTAATCTGATCTTTACCACTTCGTTTCACCTCCTTAAGGATTTTTCTATCAAAATCAACAGATTTACTGTTGGATTCTGCAACTTTTAAAATGGAAACTTCATCTTCCCGAATCCGCCCATTTTTCCTCTGCCGCCTTTTCCGCCAAACATTCCAGGCATCTGCTTCATCATTTTTCTGGTCTGTTCAAACTGTTTTACCAGACGGTTTACCTCTGCGATATCCACACCGGCACCTTTTGCAATTCTGCGCTTTCTGCTCGGATTTAACAAAGAAGGATTGCTGCGCTCTTTTGGTGTCATAGAATAAATAATGCCCTCAATACGCGCCATCTGCTTTTCATCAATCGCACTCTCAATCTGAGAAAGCTGTGCACCGCCGATACCCGGCATCATGCCAAGTACCTTGGAAATACCGCCCATCTTCTTCATCTGATTCATGGATTCTAAGTAATCATCAAATCCAAATTCAGCTTTCCGAAGCTTCTGTTCCATCTTTTTTGCCTTGTCCTCGTCAAGTTCCTCCTGTGCCTTCTCAATCAGTGTCAGCACATCTCCCATACCGAGGATACGGGATGCCATACGATCCGGATAAAACTGCTCCAAATCAGAAAGCTTTTCTCCCATACCGACAAAAAGAATCGGTTTTCCGGTAACTGCCCGGATGGATAATGCGGCACCGCCTCTGGTATCACCGTCTAACTTGGTGAGAACCACACCATCGATTCCAATCTTTTCCTCGAAAGTGCTTGCAACATTTACCGCATCCTGACCTGTCATAGCATCCACAACAAGAATCGTCTGGGTAACGTCCACATTTTCCTTTATTTCAACGAGTTCCGCCATCATTTCCTCATCCACATGAAGACGTCCGGCAGTATCGATGATGACTACATTAAAGCCACCCTTTGCAGCATGCTCCATTGCTGCTTTCGCAATATCCACTGGGCGATTCTTATCCCCCATGGAAAAGACTTCCACGCCCTGCTTCTCACCATTTATTTTTAACTGGTCAATGGCTGCCGGACGATAAACGTCGCAGGCTACTAACAGGGGCTTTCTGCCCTTCTGCTTTAATTTCCCGGCAATCTTTGCCGTGGTGGTGGTCTTACCAGCACCCTGAAGTCCCGCCATCATAAGAACGGTGATTTCATTTCCCGGCTTTAAGGAAAGCTCTGTGGTCTCAGAGCCCATGAGCTTTACCATTTCCTCATTTACAATTTTAATGACCATCTGTCCCGGATTCAGACCGTTCATAACATCGGAGCCAATGGCACGCTCCTGCACGGATTTGGTAAACTGCTTTACCACTTTAAAGTTAACGTCAGCCTCTAAGAGCGCCATCTTTACTTCTTTAAGCGCCGCTTTGACATCATCCTCGGTCAGACGCCCCTTGCTCCGCAAATTGCGGAATACGTTCTGCAGTTTTTCTGATAAACTGTCAAATGCCATATTACAGCTCCTCTAATATCTCATTGGATAAATTCTCTATTTCATTCAAAATGGATTCCTCCGGCTTTTCATGAAAACGCTTCGCCAGAATATGAATCTCAGATACTTTCTGCTTCGCCGTAAGGAACTTCGCTACCAGATGCAACTTTTCCTCATAGCCTTCCAATGTCCTGTTGCAGCGCTTTATCATGTCATGGACACCCTGCCTGCTAATTCCCTCGTCCTTTGCGATTTCACCCAAAGACAGGTCATTAAACACAAAATCCTCGTATATCCTGCGCTGATGTTCATTTAAGAGCTCTCCATAAAAATCATACAGATAAGCCTGCTCCAGCTTTTCTTCCATACATAACTCCTTATTCGCCAAGACCTGCGAACCTATCGTATCATACAACAAAAAGAACAGGGTGTCAAGTATTTTTTCTTTACACCCTGTCAAAAATATAATTCTGTCAATGGAAAAGCCAGGCAAGCTCTGCAATTCCGCCTGCCAGACTAAGCAGAGAACATGCACCGGAGATAATTTCCCGTTTTCCGTCAGATTGAAAGAAGGATGCTGTAGAAAAAGCAAACACATCCACCAGAACCACAAACGGTAAAATTGCAAAAATATCAAAAGAAACACCGTTAAGCCATGTAACAAGCAGCGCTGCTCCAAAACCACTGGCAAAACAGATGATGCAAAGAAGCACAAGCAATACAATATTTTTTACAGAATGCTTCTCTTTCTTTTCTAATCTGCGCTCTGCCTTTTCGATTTTCTTCGTCGCCTTAAGTGCAAGTTTTGCATTTTTTTCATCTTCTTTTTCAATCTGTTTTTGTCTTTTTCTCTCCAGCTCACGGTTTTTCATTTCTTCCTCAAACGCCGCCTTCTGCTGTCTTAGGTCTTCTTTTTCCTGCCTCTTTCTCTCTTTTTCCTGAAGCCGTTCTTCTTTTCTTTGTGCTCTGGTCAGTTTTTCTTCTTCCGGTTTTTCCTCCTCAAAAATGTCCCCGCTTCTTCCAAACATATGCTAATCCTCCGCCATTTCCTGTTTCTTTTTACAGATTTGCCTGAACCACTCTCGGTTTATAACCGTTCTTTTCCAATGCCTGAATGATTTTGTTTTTATGCTCGGTTCCAAAAGACTCCATCGTAATGCGCAGTTCTACCTGTGCCGTGCGGTTTGTTGTAACAAACTGGTTATGCTCTAACTTAATGACATTTCCCTGTTCCTGGGCGATAATGTCGGCTACCTTGCAAAGTTCACCCGGCTTATCCGGAAGAAGTACGGACACAGTAAAGATACGGTCACGGAAAATAAGTCCCTGCTGTACTACAGAGGACATGGTAATCACATCCATGTTTCCGCCACTTAGAATAGATACCACGCGTTTATCCTTCACACCCAGATGTTTCAGTGCCGCCACCGTAAGAAGTCCTGAATTTTCCACGATCATTTTGTGGTTTTCTACCATATCAAGAAAAGAAACTACCAGTTCATGATCCTCAACCGTAATAATGTCATCCAGATTTTTCTGCAGATATGGGAAAATCTTTGAACCCGGTGTCTTTACCGCAGTTCCGTCTGCAATGGTATTGACATTCGGAAGTGTCGTCACCTTACCCGCTGCCAGAGATGCCTTCATACAGGCTGCCCCCGCCGGTTCCACACCAATAACTTTTACTTTCGGATTTAACAGCTTTGCCAGTGTAGATACACCGGTAGCCAGTCCGCCGCCGCCAATCGGCACTAAAATGTACTCTACCAGAGGAAGTTCTTTAAAAATTTCCATTGCAATGGTTCCCTGTCCGGTGGCAACCACAGGATCATCAAACGGATGCACAAAAGTATAGCCTTTTTCCTCCGCAAGCTTTAATGCATACTCGCACGCCTCATCGTAGACATCCCCGTGCAGAATCACTTCCGCCCCATAGCCCTTTGTACGATTTACTTTGATAAGCGGTGTTGTGGTCGGCATCACGATCACTGCTTTGACTCCGTAGCATTTTGCCGCATAAGCAACGCCCTGGGCGTGATTCCCGGCAGACGCCGTAATCAGACCTTTTTTCCGTTCTTCCTCGGAAAGCGTACTGATTTTATAGTAAGCACCACGCACCTTGTAGGCTCCTGTATACTGCATATTCTCCGGCTTTAAATACACCTTGTTTCCACTCTGACCACTTAAAAATTCACTGTAAATAAGCTTTGTTTCCAGCGTCACTTCTCTTACTTTTTCACTTGCTTCCTCAAACTTGTCCAATGTCAACATTTTAATTTTCTCCTTCCTCTCTTTCTTCTTCTCCCTCGCCCCTGTCAAACAAGGCGTTTACAAACTCCTCCGGGTCAAATTTCTGCAAATCATCGATGGTCTCTCCCACACAAATATATTTTACAGGAATCTGAAGTTCTGACTGAATTGCTACAGCAATTCCGCCCTTTGCCGTTCCATCCATCTTTGTCAGAATAATTCCTGTCAGATCCGTCACCTCGGCGAACTGCTTTGCCTGCGCCAGTGCATTCTGACCAGTAGTAGCATCCAGTACCACTAAAGTTTCCCGATATGCATCCGGATATTCTTTCTCTAAAATGCGGTTAATTTTCCGCAGTTCTTCCATCAGATTCTTTTTATTATGAAGTCTGCCCGCCGTATCGCAGAGCAACACATCTGCATTTCTCGCCTTTGCCGCTGCAACAGCATCATAAATGACCGCCGCCGGGTCAGAGCCTTCCTGTCCGCCTATCATATCAACTCCTGCACGGTTTGCCCACTCTTTTAACTGTTCTCCTGCCGCTGCACGGAAAGTATCTGCTGCCGCAAGGACAACTTTTTTTCCCTGTGCTTTTAATTTTCCTGCCAGTTTACCGACGGATGTGGTTTTCCCTACACCATTAACGCCTACGATAAGTACAACCGCTTTTTCATCCTCAAACCGATATGCCGTCTCTCCTACCTGCATCTGCTCTTTGATGCTTTCAATCAGAATTTCTTTGCATTCCTCCGGTTTTTTGATATGATTTTCCTTTACTTTTGCTTTTAACGTATCCAGAATATTTTCCGTGGCACGGACCCCGATGTCACCCATGATTAAGATTTCCTCAATTTCCTCATAAAAATCGTCATCTATCTGGGAAAATCCGTGAAATACAGAATCAATTCCGGAAACGATGTTATCTCTTGTCTTGGTCAGCCCGGATACAAGCCGGCTGAAAAATCCTTTTTTTTCTCCCATGGACTCATTCCTTTCTTTTGCTTTCTGTCATCCTGCTACTGTTCCAGGTCTTTTTCAATCAGATTTACGGAAACCAGTGTGGAAACACCTTTTTCCTGCATGGTGATACCATAAAGCCTGTCCGCTGCATTCATAGTTCCCCTTCTATGGGTAATTACGATAAACTGCGTATTTTTCGTCAATTTATGAAGATATTTCGCAAAGCGATCGACATTTGAATCATCAAGCGCTGCCTCAATCTCGTCCAACAGACAAAACGGTGACGGCTTTAAGTTCTGAATTGCAAACAATAATGCTATCGCAGTTAAGGATTTCTCTCCACCGGAAAGCTGCATCATATTCTGCAGTTTCTTTCCTGGCGGCTGTGCGATAATGCGTATGCCGCATTCCAGGATATCCTCATCCTCCACAAGCTCCAGAGTTCCTTTTCCTCCGCCAAACAAATCCTTAAATGCCTTATCAAATTCCCGCTGAATTTCAGCAAATTTCTCGGTAAACTGTCTGCGCATTCCGGTATCCAAGTCATCGATAATGCCGACTAACGTCTTTTCTGCTTCGATTAAATCGTCATGCTGATTCTTTAGAAATTCGTAACGCTCGGAAAGCTCTTTGTAATCTTCTATCGCATTGACATTGACATCTCCCAGTTTTCGGATGTCTTCCTTCAAAGATACAATAAGCTTCTTTAATTCCGGCAGATTGTCATATTCTTCTTTCCTCATCTGCTCTGCGGCATGAAGCGTCAGTTCGTATTCTTCCCACATATAATTATTCTGATACTCCTGAGCTTCTTCCAGCTTTTCGCGCTGGCTATTCAAGCGGAAAATCTCCTTGTCCAGTTCACTGATACGCTTTGTAATGTCCTCCCTCTTCTGGAAAAATCCCTTATATTCCGCAGACATTTCATCTTTTTTTGCCTGGTCATCTTTTAATTGTTTTTCCAAATCGCTGTGGCTGTCATCCGAAGCAAGAATTGTCTTTTCAATCTCGGCAATGTCACTTTTTTTCTTTTCCACATCATCCTTGGCTTCCTTCGCCTGATTCTTTATGTTTTCTGCCTCTTCCTCTAAGCGATTGATTTCCCGGTCAATACGGTTCATGTTTTCCAGGATGAATTCTTCTTTCTGGCGAAAATTCGCCTCCTCCATCTGAATCTCGGATACTGCTTCTTTTGCCTTTTCTTCGGACACAGTCTGTTCCTCTAAAATCTTTTGCAGACGTCCACTTTCCTGCTCTATTTCCTTTTCCCGTTTTGCTGCAGCCTCGATTTCCTCTTTTATTTTTTCTTTATTTTCGGCAATCTCTGCAATCTGATTCTCGATTTCCTTACTTTCACGCTTTAATCCAGCGTAGACACTTTCGCTTTCTTCCTGCTTATCTTTCGCACCTTTTAAATTCATCTCAGCCGTGTTCTGTGCAAGATACTGCTCCTGCAGTTTTAGTTTTGCAGCTTCCATATCTTCCGCCAATAATGCTTCTGCTGTCTTTATCTCCTCCAGACGCGCTCTGCCGCTTTTTATACTTCCGGTCAATTCTGCAATACTCTGCTCCAGATCCTCGATTTCCCGTTTTCTTCCAAGCAGATTGC
Source organism: uncultured Lachnospiraceae bacterium (assembly GCA_945868305.1). GTDB lineage: Bacteria > Bacillota > Clostridia > Lachnospirales > Lachnospiraceae > Roseburia_D. The sequence goes on from CAMBKU010000024.1 coordinate 29,775, forward strand.
TGTTATTTTTAAAAGCACCACCCGCCATGGAACCACCAGGGCTTAAATATTCGCCCTCCAGCGTCACTATATGTAAAGAGTACTGGCTCTTTTTTGCCAATGCAATAGCATGATCAATCGTATCGACTGCAAACACTCTGCCGAGCAGATAGGACATGACCTCGCTATATTTTTCCTCGGTCTTTACCAGTGTATTAGCAAAGCCCAAAACACCGTCTTCTTTTAAATATTTCTCATTTTTAGAGTTATCCCTGCCCCGCACACTGGTAAGCGGCAAAAAAGTAGCCCGTCCAAAACGGTTCTGCTTTAAAAAGCCGATCATTTTTTTTGCCGTTGCTTCATCTTCCGTCACAATGTTCTGAATATTTCCGCCCAAAGCGGTCTCTATCGCCGTCTCATATTTCTTATCCACTGTAATCAAATCCGCTACAACACCCAAAAGTCCCGGTTCTTTTTCTTTTTGCTCCATAACTTTACGGATACTGTTGCCATAACCGTCATAACGCTCTGCAATATTTTTTAAGGACTCAAGCTTGGATTGTTCCTTATGATAAGATACCCTTGCTGCATCTAAGGACTCTGTCACTTCTTTTCGTTTTCGCTTCCAGTCCACGGTTTTTTCTTCCATCTGCTGCATGGAATGATTCAATTCAGTAATCGCATCACAGGTCTTTTTATACTCTTTTTCATACTCCGAAAGTACCGACTGTAAATCAGCTTCCTCGCTCTTTCGCTGCAAAAGGCGCTTGGTAAGTTCCGCCTTACGGATGTTTACCTGTTCTAACATAGTGTCATAGCGCTGCTGCCCGGCTTTGATGGATGCCTTGTTGTTTAAAAGTTCAATGATCTCGTTTTTTCCGGCTTCCATTCCCTCATTGCAACGGGCAATTTCTGCCTGAAGCTTTGCCAGTTCTTCCTCTGCTTTTTTCCGTCTTGCTGCAATTTCCTCTAACTTATCTGCGCTTTCCGCTTTCCGTCCCTCATAGGATGCACGTTCAGTTTGTCTTTCTTCTTTTTCTTTTTCAATTGCCTCAAGACGGCTCCTTAAATGCTCGTCTGTCATCTCCGCCGTATGAATCTGTTCCTTTAAAACATTGATCTGACCTTCCAGCTTTCCTTTTAAGACGCTGGTATTGCTCAGTTCATCTCTGGTACGGTTAATCTTCTCATCCAGAACCTCCATATCTCGTTCCAGCTTTTCATACTCTGTCTTGATGTTTTCATAGGATTCATTGGCTTCCTTTAATTCATCATCTGCAATCTGATATTTTGCAGTCACATCCTTTTGCTGTCCCTCGATGCGATTTGTTTCCAGAAGAAACATATTGACATCATAAGTCTTTAATTCTTCCTTTTTCTGCAAATAAATTTTGGCAGTCTTTGCCTGCTTTTCAAGTGGAATGACCTGGCGCTCCAGTTCAGATAAAATATCGTTGACGCGCACAAGATTTTCACGCTCATCTGCCAGTTTTTTCTGTGCAGTCGCTTTTCTCCGCTTAAATTTTACGATTCCTGCCGCTTCATCAAACAGTTCCCTGCGTTCCTCCGGTTTACCGTTTAGAATCTTCTCAATCTGTCCCTGTCCGATAATGGAATATCCTTCTTTACCGATACCTGTATCATAGAACAACTCATTAACATCCTTTAAACGGCATGGATTTCCGTTCAAAAGATATTCACTCTCACCTGACCTGTAAACACGCCGTGCTACAGTGACCTCTGAAAAATCCACCGCAAGCTTGTGATCCGAATTGTCTAACGTAATCGCAACATAGGCGTAGCTTAACGGCTTGCGGTTTTCGGTTCCGGCAAAAATAATATCCTGCATACTGGCTCCACGAAGCTGTTTCGCACTCTGTTCTCCCAGCACCCAACGCACCGCATCCGCCACATTACTCTTTCCACTTCCATTTGGTCCTACAATTCCCGTAATTCCATTATGAAAATCAAATACAATCTTGTTCGCAAAGGATTTAAAACCGTGTACTTCTATACTCTTTAAATACATAATTTCCCCTGTTCCATACTACTGCTTCAATTTAAGCAGCGCCTGATAGGCAGCTTCCTGCTCCGCTGCCTTTTTTGTATGGCCTTCTCCCCTTCCAATAAATGTTTCTCCGATTCGTGCTTCCACTACGAAATGTTTATCGTGATCCGGTCCTTCCTCTCCAACAAGGCGATAGTTCAGTTCCTCCTTATAGGATGCCTGTACTACCTCCTGAAGGATAGTCTTGCTATCATAAAAGAGCTGCTTATGTTCAATGTCCGTCAAAATAAATTTCAAAATAAACTCTTTTGCACTAGCAAAACCACCATCTAAATAAATGGCACCAATTACCGCTTCAAGTGCATCCGAAAGAATGGACTTACGGTTCCTGCCTCCTGTCATGTCCTCACCCTTGCCAAGCAATAAATACTCTCCGAGATTAAGCTGCTTGGTACAAAATGCCAACGTCGGCTCACAAACCAGGCTCGCTCGCATTTTCGTCAAATCTCCCTCTGGCAACTTCGGGTAATTTAAATATAAAAATTCGCTGGAGACAATTTCAAGGACTGCATCCCCCAAAAACTCCAGCCTTTCATTATCTGAAAGCTTCTTCATGTGCTTTTCATTTGCATAGGAACTATGCGTCAGTGCCTGCTGTAATAATCCCGGCGTCTGGAACTGATAGCCGATTACATTTTGAAATTCTAACTGTTTGCGCATCTTTTCCTCCTTCTTACTAAGATAAATGAAAAAGCCCTTTTGCAAGGGCTTTATCCTTTGTTCGCTCCAAATCCGCCAAAAAGGATCCATCGCAATTAGTTGTTCATCGCATTTTTAATCTGCTCTACCGCATCTGCAACGGTAACAATTTTCTCCGCATCATCATTTGCAATTTCGATATCGAACTCTTCCTCGATTCCCATGATAATCTGGAATACATCCAAAGAATCTGCTCCTAAATCATCTACGAATGTCGTTTCCATTGTAATCTCATCTTCATCCACATTTAATACTTCTGCAATAACCTTTTTTAATTTTTCAAATTCCATATTTCATTTCCTTTCTATGCTTCTTCTTTTTCCTGTTCTTCCGAAGCAATAATATTTTTTCTGATTTTTCCATTAATATCCTGTTCCTTAAAGGTAACGCACTGAATAATCGAATTGGTTACCTCCAACGCTTTTGAACTTCCATGTGTCTTTACGACCAGACCGTTCAATCCAAGAAGCGGTGCCCCGCCATACTTAGAGCCGTCAAATTCCTTTAACGTCTTTTTTAGTGCCGGCAATGCCATTGCCGCACCAATCTTGCTCTTTACGGTACTCATCATACCTTCCTTTACCAGATTGATCAGCGTAGCACTCAGTCCCTCATATAATTTCAAGATCACATTTCCGACAAATGCTTCACAGACAATGACATCTGCGCCTCCGTGCGGGATTTCTCTCGCTTCAATAGAGCCCACAAAATTGATATCGGTACACTGTTTCAACAACGGGAAGGTTTCTTTGACCAATGCATTTCCCTTGTCTTCTTCCGCCCCGATATTTACGATTGCTACACGCGGATTTTTGATTCCAATCACATTTTCCATATAGATAGAACCCATCTTTGCAAACTGCACAAGATGAGATGCTCTCGCATCCACGTTTGCTCCGCAGTCAATCAAAAGAGAAACACCTGTTTCCGTCGGAATAAGCGGTGCCAGAGGCGGCCGCTCGATTCCCTTGATTCGTCCGACAATAACCTGTCCGCCAACTAAAATCGCGCCTGAACTTCCCGCCGAGACAAAGGCATCTCCCTCTTTATTCTTTACCATATTCATCCCTACTACAATAGATGAATTTTTCTTTTTGCGGATTGCCATAACCGGTGGCTCTGCAGTTTCTATTACTTCCTCTGCATGAACAATGTCTAGCTTATCCTCCGGATATTGATATTTCCCCAGTTCTTCTTTTATGACATCTTCCTGTCCCACCAGAATCACTTTTATGTCGTCCCGCATATTAACAGCATCTACTGCGCCCTTTATCATTTCACCAGGTGCATTGTCGCCGCCCATTGCGTCTAATACTACTGTCGTGATTTCCTGCATGTTTTCCCTCCTTACGGATTGCTGTTACACATCTATATCAAAATATACTATATCTTATTCTATAAATCAACTAAAAATAAACCCGGGATTTCCGTAATCTTTATTTGCCCTTTGGATGGTACTCGCCATTCCGCTCATCCTCTGTCTCCCGGTCTTCCTCTGTCATGTATTTTCTAAAAATTCCTTCCATAATATAACTCTTAATCCATGTATAAAGCGCCGGTACCAGAATAATCGAAAATCCAAACAGATATATCAAAAGTGCACATCCTACAAATAACACAAACATCAAAAGTGTTTTTGGCAAATTTGCAAAAGCAATCAATAAAGCGTTTTTCATAATTGCCTTTGTTGTATTCTCAAAACGGGCAATATACGGAAACACATAGCTCGCCCACATAATCACAAAAGCAAGTACCACCGTAAAAAAGATATATATTTTACCAAAACCCACACCGGCATCCGCAAATTTCCACATAATATAAGTATCCAGACACATTAACAGGGAAAGTCCTAATGTAACCAGCCAGGCAATGGTAGACTGCTTAAAGTTCGAACGAAAAGCTCCCCAGAAGTCCTTCCACACATAACCGCGTCCATGCCGAAGCAATTTATTTGCTGTATAATACAATGCCGTATTTGCTGCACCAATGGTAACAATCGGTATACAGGCCAGTACCCAGATAGCGCTCAGATAACAGGCATTAAAAAGTTTATCCAGCGCCTGCATGACTTTATTGTCATAATTAAAAAAATCACTCATAAAAATCACCTTTTCCAATTATTTTCTGAAAGTAAAAAAGGAGTGTTTTTTCAAACACTCCTAATCTCCCCGTGGATTAGTCCTGAGGAATAATTTCTTTCTTGTTATAAGAACCACAGTTCTTGCAAACTCTATGAGGCATCA
>CAMBKU010000025.1 GCA_945868305.1 uncultured Lachnospiraceae bacterium
CCGGGCGGATTCGGGACTTTCACCTGTTGGAAACGTGCGCCGCTAGGCGCACCATTATAAAAAGGAAAGGAAAACCAACGCTTCCCTTTCCTTTTATTCCATTCACTTTACTTTGTCATACTGTTTAATATTATCTCAACGCAACGGTCAATGCCAAATACGCTACTGTTTAACACCAGGTCATAATTTGACGCCCGATCCCATTCTTCCCCTGTATAAAAACGATAGAAGGATGCTCTTGCCTTATCGGTCTCCACAATCCTCTTTGCCGCTTTTTCCAACGTGATACTCTCTGTTTTCGCAATCCGCTGTGCCCGGAAATCCTTATCCGCGTGGATAAATACCCTAAGCGCCTCCACTTTTCCACCAGTAATATAATTCCCGCAACGTCCAATCAACACACACGGCTCTTTTTCTACAATTCTTTTTATCTCCTGAAACGGCTTCTTTTCCATTCCCTGTGTCAACGTATTCATAGCAATCGCATATAAAAGACTGTCAACCGGCTTTTCCTGATAGAAGGATTTCACTTCCTCATAACTACCGGATTCTTTCGCAAGTTCTAAAAGTTTATCCTTATCGTAAAGCGGATACCCCAGTCTCTCTGCTATCCTCTGACCAATCTCATGTCCGCCACTGCCATACTGTCTTCCAATTGTAAGTATTGTTTTTTTCATGCTGCCATCTCCATTTTAGTTTTATATTGCCGATATACTGCCAATGCCCATCACACACGCAATCAGATATAGTATCAATAAATGTACCGGATAAAACGCATAGAAGAAATATTTGATATTCCAGCCACGCTTTCCATTATAAAATGCAATCGGCACAAATGCCAGCGGTCTGATCGCATATTTCTTTACATCATGGGTATGTAAAAATCCCTGAACCAGCAAAAAGCAAAAATCGGGAATGCTACCCTGCCTATCATCTTTAATGTGCTTCCGCTAAGTCCTTTTTTCTCTTTTTCCACAATTCCTTGTCCCTGTGGGTATCCTATGCTATCTGCCATTTCTTCTTGTTCTATTACTCTCAAACTTTCTTAATTTCGCAATTACCTATCCTTTATTTTTTGCAACTTCCTTCTTTCGGAATTTCTTTACTTCATATAACTTTTCATCTGCATTGGCCAAAGCTTCTTCTAACGTCAACGTCTGACCCGCTTCAATCTCTACCGCCCCAATGGAAACTGTAATGTTATATTCTTTATCGCTGGAACCGTTAAAGATTTCAAACGCCCGATACAGCGTTTTCAAAACGCTTTCACCGCCATCTCCCTTTTTATACTGAATCATACCGGCAAATTCATCTCCGCCAATGCGTCCGATGATTCCTCTGTCTCTTAATTTCTCATCGAGCAGTCCACCAATCAGTTTCAAAGAGAAATCTCCTTCCTCATGCCCGTATCTGTCATTGATGATTTTTAAATTGTTCATATCAGCATAGAACACAAGTAAGGACTCATCTTTTTCTTTCGCTGTCTCAAGCATTTTTTCTGCTTCCATATAAAAGCCACGCCGGTTCAGAATTCCAGTCAGACCATCCGATTTGGAAAGTGCATCTAAAACAACGTTATTTTCCCTCATTGCTTCAAAGCTTTCTTCTAACTGCTGCTGTATTTGTTCATTGGTCTTTAACAGATTTATCATACGCATTGCAGAACTCATCTGATTTACCAAGAATTCTCCATTTACAAATATTTCTTCCGTCAGGTCACAAAGCAGTACACCATACAACATTTCGTTACAGAACAGTGGAAGCTGTACGAGGGAATATTTCCCATCAAACTGCACATATTTATTATCCAGTATCTTTCTAATAGATGTTTTTTGTTCTGTTACCGGAACCGAGGAAACTTTTCCGTCCTTTCTCGCCGCCTTCAGATAAAGATATTTCGGTGCATGGAATTTTTCCCGGAACAAATGAATGGTTGGCTCCTCAAATGCATACAAAAAAGCATTGTTAATATGAAGCCATTCCAGATTATTCAATATAAGAGCGTAATTCTGGTCATTCCCGTTTTCAAATTGCAGCATATCCCGCACAAAAAACTTCATGGAGTAATTATCCTTTTGCTGCTCATCTCTTTGTTTCCCATTCTCAAAGTCCATCGCCTGAATAATTTTCCGATAGATCAACGAAAATTGTCTTTCTAATACATATCTGTTCTCCGTATCTTTGTATCTGGACTTTAACATCCGGTGCAATTTTTCAAAGACAGCCAGCATATTCTCCATATCTGCATAAGAAACTGCTCCCAACTCCAAAAAACGATCCATACATTTCTGGACCTCTTTACCGTCCGGAAATACATCCCCAGAGTCCGTTTCTTTTATGATACTCTTTAAAAACAATTCTATAGATTCTTTCAGTTCCTCCATACAACCGGAGAAATCCTCATGATTAATCCGCCAGAACACATCCTCGAAGGAGCTCTCCATACTGGTCAGATCAGACATACTCTCTGTATTTTCCCTATTTTCTTCTTTCGGTCTGCAAAGCGAATCTCGCAGAACAAAACGGGTAGGAATCGTCACACTTGAAACCTTTTCCCCTTTTACCATTTCAACAGCCATCTGAAGTGCCTTTTCTCCAAGCATATCTCCATCTGCGCGGATAGATGCAATAGGCGGATTTGCCTTTGTCGCTGCCACAATATCATCAAAGCCGAAAACGGAAATATCTTTTCCAGGCTGAATATTTCTGCGTCTCAATTCCTCATAAAGTCCGATTGCAGTATCGTCATTCACGCAAAATATCGCATCCAAATCAGGATTACGATCCAAAAACTCCGCAAATACCTTGGAACCCCGCCTGGTGAGATCTCCTTCGATGTACAATTCATCTCCGGCAGGAAGTCCATGTTCTTTCAAAGCCGAAAAGAATGCTTCTTTCCTCTCCATGACATCCAGATTCATATTGTTTCCGCCAATCATACCAATCCGCTTTGCCTGGACTTTTGTAATCAGGTAATCCATCGCTTCATGTACACCAGCCCTGTTATTATATACTACACTGGTATATCCTTCTATCTTAGATGCAATCAATACACAAGGCACTTTATAGCATGAGAGCATTTTTTTCATTTCATCGGTAGAAGTAAAACATCCGATGCTCCCTGCCATCACCAGTATAGCATCGATATTTTCTTCTTCCGCATATGAAAATATGGTATTGAACTGATATTCATACATTAACTCACGGTTACCGGACAAATCACGATCCAGATACTTTCCCGGCATCACCGCAATATTCACGTCTAACTGCTTTGCCGCTCGCAGTACTCCTCCGCAAACTATTCTTGTAAAATCATCCAGAATTCCCCCCACCAGTACACCAATTGTTATCCTCTTTTGTTTTCGCCTCACAATATAACTCCTTTTCCTGCGCCAAAATCCACCATCCAATATACTAATTATGCAAAAGAAACGTTAGATTGTCAATGTTTTCACAGGAAGAAATACATGTATGCAATCGCTGCATTACCGCATGAAAAGTCCTGTCATTCCCCCATATCCGAACTGCTCTAAGACGTTACAGATTCCGTCACGGATTTCCTCTCTGGAATAGTCTGCACGATCCAGAAAATCTCCGTCATACTGATTGATGTGATTGTAAAACAAAAGAGCCAGTTTTAATGTCACGGTATCATCTCGATTCAAAACATCACAAAGTTTATTTTCCGCCTGATTAATCTTTCCGGAATCTGCCAGATTTGTAAGCTCTAAAAGCCTCCCTCTGTCATCTTCCGTCAATGTATCCAAAAGTCTGACTTCCTCCTCACCATCTTCATCCAAGCCAAACAAAAGTTTCATAACAGTACGAACCATTTCGTGAATCAAACGCATAATATAATCTTGCTCAAACATAATTCCCCTTCTTTCAAACTAGAATATTATCTTTCCAAAAAACATGTCCATTTCCTCTGGCACATTTTTGGGATGAATTAAGTCTAACACACACAAGACAAATTTACAAATTGTTTACCCAAAACTGGCAGAACCGGAATGCTCCAATCATGCCAATTTTCTTTCGATTATAAAAGAGGCCCGGAAAACATACTTTTCCAGACCTCTCTTATACTTATCTTTACTATATACTATATGAAATTTAAAGGGCCATGTCGAAAAACCCTTTCTTCCTATTTTAATAGGTAAAAAGCTGTGTCCAGTAATTTCTCCCCTGGGCATTTCGATAATATCCCACACCTAATTTGGTGAATTTGGCGTTCAGAATATTGGCTCTATGACCTTCACTATTCATCCATGCACGCATAACATCTTCCGGCGTTTTCTGTCCCCAGGCAATGTTTTCACCTGCTCCTCGGTAAGTCACTCCTTGTTCCTTTAACGCCGTACTAAAACTGGTTCCGTTCGGTCTCGTATGGGAGAAAGACTGCTCCGTCTCCTTTGCGCGAACCAATGCCGCCGCTTCAATTTTCTTATCCAATGTCACTTCAGCAAGTCCCGCTTTCGCACGTTCCTCATTTACCAGCTTCACCACCTGCTCTGCAAAGGACAGCTCTGTAGCGCCCTGCCCCGGAGTATCCTCCGGTCTGAGCTCCGGGGATGTGGTTCCGTTACTGTTTTCCGGCTTCTCTGTTCCGCCCTCCGGCTCTGTTTCTGCACCGTTGCCCGGATTCTCGATTTCAGGTTTTGTTTCTGGTGTTTCAATCTCGGTTTCAGGCACATTTTCCGGCTTCTGCTGTGGCTTTGTAATTCCCTGAATAATTACGTTTGGTTTACAATTCCCTATGGTTCCTCCAATTACAGCATAGCCATTTTTTATAAGACTTTCTGCCACAGAATTTCTTGTTCCTGCCTGAACAGCAAGCGGAGAGGCGGTTGTTGCCACAACTGCTGCTGCGGTTAATGCTACTATAGATGCTTTTCTCATGTTGTCCTCCTTATGTATGAAATCAATTCCCTGTTTTGTTTCAAAATGATTTCAAATTTGTTACATTTTTGTTACAAGCAAAATGGTAACATGAATCGCCAGGAATAAATAGCTGTAATATCTGGAAGGAATGGTTCGACAAACCATTTTACCGTCTATTTCATATAAAGTCCTGCCAGTTTTCCATCCACATCAAACGTAATTGTATAGGTAACACTCACATTTTCATAAGACACATTCATCTGTACCAGTGCAAATTCTTTTCCCATCTGTTTGACATCTGCCATATAACTATTCCCATAGGAAACAAATTCGCCCCAGTCAGAGTTAATCTGGTCTTTGGCTGCCTGCCAGCTCTCCACATCATCCTGCAGGGATGCTTGCATCGTTGCATTGGAATATGCTATAAGCCCTTCGTAATCTTCTTTGTCCAGCATAGAAATCACTTTTTTTGCCTGTTCCTCTATTTTTGCTTCATTAAATCGTCCGCTTGACTCTATCGTGTCGGATTTTGGCAGACACCAATACACCAATGCTGCCAACACAATGATTATGACCGCCACAATACCAACCACCGTACCGTTTTTTTTCTTTTTTGCAGCCTTTCGTTCCTCCTCCGGGAAATTTTCATTGAACTCCTGTGCAAGACTCTCCGGCGTTCCCATCCGGGATATGATATTTTCCATACCTTCTCCGTTTTCCAGTTCACTTGCAATATCTGAATCCAGTTGCTTTTTTATTTCCTCACGTTTGCTGCCGGAACATTTTAATTTTTTTACCACTCGTTTTACATATTCTTCTTTGGTCATATTCATCCCTCCATAATCTTTTCTATATTAACGGAAAAACGTTTCCACAAATCCATTAACTGCATCAGTGCTTCTGTTCCGTCATCCGTAATATAATAATATTTTCTGGAAACCTCTCTGCCTTTTGGTTCACTCCATCGGCTTTCTACCAATCCCTCATCTTCCAAACGATACAATATCGGATATAGTGTCCCTTCTTTCAAAGTAAACATACCGCTGCTTCCTTCTCTTAACTCTGTGATAAGCTGATAGCCGTATTTTTCTTCCCCGGAAAGCAGCCTTAAAACCAACATTTCAAGAACACCTTTTTTCATCTGCTGTTCATATTTTGGATTCAACTTATCCTCTCCTTTATATTTAGTATTGCTAAATACATTCTATTGCAACTATTTATTCTTGTCAATATAGGAAACGGTTACATTTAGAAATAAAATTTTATGCATCAACTCCCTTAAGATATGTTAATATAGAATACAGAAATCAAAAGAAAAGAGGTATGTTATGAAAAAATTTTTATCAATGCAGCTTGTTCTTGTGCTGATTCTCTCCCTGTTTACAGGGTGTGGCAACAGCACTTCCGAGACCACCGCTGCCACTGAAGATGTAGGAACGGATGAATCCACTACAGAATCCGCAGATATCACCACCGCCAGTGCAGACACAGTATCTGTTATGGCATTAAAAGGGCCTACCGCCATGGGCATGGTAAAGCTTATGAATGATGCCGACAGCGACGTTCTTACTTCCTATGATTACAACTTTTCCATCGCAGCTTCCGTAGACGAAGTTACTCCGGCTCTGGTTCAAGGAAACACAGACATCGCAGCGGTTCCTGCCAACGTAGCTTCTGTTTTGTATAACAACACAAAAGGAAATGTAGAAGTTCTGGCAATCAACACACTGGGCATTTTATATATTGTAGAAAACGGTGATTCTGTACAGTCCGTCTCTGATTTAAAGGGCAAAACCATTTATGCCAGCGGAAAGGGTGCCACCCCCGAATACGCATTGAACTATATCTTGCAGCAAAACGGCATTAACCCGGAAACTGATGTAACCATTGAATGGAAAAGCGAGCATACCGAGTGTCTTGCAGCTTTGATCGAAGCAGAAGGCGGCATTGCTCTGCTTCCGCAGCCATTTGTGGCGACTGCACAGACGAAAATGCCAAGTTTAAGAGTTGCCTTAGATCTTACCCACGAGTGGGACAGTCTTCAGGCAGATGATACGACTGCTTCTGCCTTAATTACCGGAGTTGTTGTCGCAAGAAAGGATTTTATTGAACAAAACCCCGATGCTGTCATCGATTTTCTTACTCAGTATAAGGCATCTGTAGACTATGTAAACAGCAATGTATCTGATGCTGCCACCCTCGTCGGAAATTACGGAATTGTGGATGCTGCTGTAGCAGAGAAGGCTATTCCTGCCTGCAACATCACTTACATTGACGGCGCGAAAATGAAAACAAAACTTTCTGGTTACTTAAACACCTTATTGGAACAAAATCCAGAATCCATAGGAGGAGCACTTCCAGACGATGACTTCTATTTCCAGCAATAATTTGCCAACACCAAAACTAAAACTATGGTCTATCCTGCTGTGGCTTGCGGTCTGGGAGGCCGCAAGCCTGGCACTTAATGAACCAATCCTTTGTGTTTCCCCGGTCGCAGTCCTAACGCGGCTTTTTTCCCTTGCCCGCACACTTCCATTCTGGCAGTCCATTCTTTTTTCCCTGTCCAGAATTGCCTGCGGTTTCTTTTGCGGCATTTTTGCAGGAACTTTCCTTGCCGTGCTCGCTGCACGCTTCAAACGGATTTCCGAACTTTTTGCCCCTTTGGTTTTATTGGCAAAAACGATTCCTGTGGCGTCCTTTATCATCCTTGCTTTAATCTGGATTCCGTCACGAAATCTATCCGTTTTTATTTCCTTTCTCATGGTCATGCCTGTCACTTACACCAATGTCCTTGAAGGCATTCGCTCCACTGACAAAGAACTTTTAGAAATGGCTCAGGTATTCTCCATTTCGCCATTCTCGACCATCCGCTATATTTATGTCTCCCAGGTACTCCCTTTTTTTCAAAGTGCATGCAGCATCAGCCTGGGGCTTTGCTGGAAGTCCGGCATTGCCGCAGAAGTCATCGGCATTCCGCGAGGTTCCATCGGAGAAAATCTCTATAATGCAAAAATCTACATTAACACTGCTGATCTCTTTGCCTGGACTTTTGTTATCATCGTCCTCAGTGTATGCTTCGAGAAACTGGTACTGCTGCTCTTAATCAAAATGGTAAAACGTCTGGAAAGGATTTAGAAAATGAATGATTTTATTTCCGTTGAACATATTTCAAAATGCTATGGTCAAAAACAGGTATTGCATGACCTCTCGTTCCGGATTCCCTACGGAAGAGTAACCGCCATTACCGCTCCCTCCGGTGCAGGGAAAACCACGCTGCTCCGCATCCTTTTAGGGCTGGAAGCAGCAGACAGCGGTAGCTTTACAGAGTTGGAACACTTAAAGAAAAGTGCCGTATTTCAGGAGGACCGTCTGTGCGAGAATCTGACTGCCCTTGCAAACGTGCAGTTAGTTGCAGCAAACAAAGAAAGAGCCACCCTGCTCCACGCTATGGAACAACTGCAGCTCTTTGACTGTGCCGACAAACCTGTACGGGAATTGTCCGGCGGAATGAAACGACGGATTGCCATTTTGCGCGCATTATCCGCCGAATACGATCTTTTAATCCTCGATGAACCTTTTCGTGGATTGGATGACGCCACCAAAACAATTGTAATGGAATATACAAAAGAAAAATGTAAAGGAAAGACTGTCCTGTTCGTCACACATGACAAAACGGAACTTTCTGCCATGAATGCCGTACAAAAAATCAGCCTCTGATTTCCTTATTCTTTCAATCTCTGCCTCAACTGCTCCCTCTTTGTCAGTTCAAGTTTTGCAAATATATTGGACATATGCTTTTTTACTGTCATTTCTGAAATTGAAAGCTCCGCTGCAATCTCACTGTTGGTCAATCCACGGCAGACAAGGAGCGCAACTTCTGTTTCTCTGCGGGTAAGACCAAGCGTCAAAAATCGGTCATAACACTCCTCTGCCGTCAATTCTTTTCTTGGCAAGCCTTCTTTTTCCTCTGATTCTACTGATGTCTCTTTCTTATCGTCTGCCCCGGTCAGGATAACCCAAATACAGAATCCATATAGCAGAGGCCTTATGTTAAGTGCCAATTCATACATAATTCCATCAAACCCTTCGACCGTTGTCAGCATGACAAAAATAAGAAGAAAGGACTGTATCATACTTGCATATAAAGCGCATTCTCCGAGAGTCCGAAACATCAATGGCTCTTTCTCTTTTCGGGACATCAGCGGAAGATAAAGAAGCAGCATCCCAAGCAGTACAAGGAAAAACTGTTTTACATCAATGAGCATTCGCAAACGAAATCCCAACAGCAGGGAAACGATAACGAGATACAAAAGCAGCATGACTACCTTTTTTATCGTTTTCATCTTCTATCCTCACGCATCTTTCTCCGGAAGTTCTCCATGAAGATATTCCAGCTCTTTCACTTTGATTTTCGAGGAAATGGGCAATAACAGGATATTTAGTATCTCCGCATAAATAAATGTTAAAAGTGCCACGGCTACATTAGGTCCAAGCGCCTCCGGATTATCCAACGTACGCAGAATTACTACCAGGGCAAATAAAAAGGTAAACACTCCTGTTGCCACCAGTGTTTTTCTCGCAAGCTCGACTGCCTCCCTTGCCCGCTTCATCTCGAGCAATGTCTTGTTCTTTTTCTTGCCAAGCGCAACGGAAAAAGCGTTATTAAAGTCTCGAAGCAAACCAGAAGATGCCAAAACCGGAATTAAAATGATAAGAACAAGTATCAGGCTCGGAAAATCAACAAAGATAATAAAATTTCCCATTCCTCCCGCCATCATACCTGTCATGAGAAATACTGATGCAAAAACTGCAATCAATGCTAATACATACATAAAAATTACCCCCTTTTCTTTTGTGTTTTTCTGTTTATTAGCATATCATACTTTACTACAAAATGGTATAAAACCAGGGGTGGTATTTTAGTAGTAGTCGCTTATTCGCCAAAAAATCTTCAAATTTTTTTATCTGTTCTATCTCTATCGTGCATAAATATGCTATAATAAGACAAATTGTAAATTCAGTTGTGAATCTTTACAGAGGGGTTTTCTATGGGTACAAAAGAAGAAAAGCGTTATACCATTGGTATCATGTTAGGTGACATCCAATCGGACTATTCGGAAGAATTAATCAGCGGTTTTTATACCTGCGCGAGGGAGGAGAACGTCAACCTCATTTTTCTGATGGGGCCTCAGGCACCACTTTACTGCTCCGACATTCTCTCCTGCAATGACAACGGACAATATCGTTATCAGTTTGACACCATTTACGATTATGTGCATTTTTCCAAACTGGATGCGCTCATTATCGCCTATGGTTCACTTTCTCTGTCCACACGAAGCGGCGATTTGGAAGCATTTTTAAAAAACTATCAGGATATTCCCTGCCTTCTGCTGGAAGACATTCCAGGCTCTATTGATGCACCTTATCTGATTGCGGATAACTATAACGGAATCCGTTGTTGCATGGAACACCTTCTTGATTTTCATCATTATAAAAAAATCGCGTTTGTCTGCGGTCCACGCTCCAACCGCGATTCCAATGAACGACTCTTAGCCTATCGCGATACCATGGCAGAGCATCATCTTCCTGTTACAGATGATATGGTCGTTTATGGCGATTACTCAGAAAATGTAGATGACAAAGTAGAATTTTTGCTGGAAAAGAATCCAGGGCTTGAAGCTATTGTCTTCGCCAATGACAATATGGCAAAAGCCGGCTATCGCGTATGCAGCAAACATAATCTTCTAATTGGCCACGATATTGCCATTACCGGCTTTGACAACGTAGACTTTGCCCAGTCTATGACTCCGCCTCTGACAAGTGTAGCCCACAGCAGTTTCCAGTTTAGCTACACCGCATTAAAAAATACGCTGCTGCTCTGCCACGGAAAAACTCCAGTTTCCAAGCGTATGCCTGCCATCCTGCGCAAACGCAATTCCTGCGGCTGTCATTCGGAAACTGTATTTCGCTACGAGCAGATTCCTTCCGACCAAATTTCCGATTTTATCATGGATTCTGCCGAAAAAATTGCGGATGATGTGCTTTCTCTGATTCCCTACGAAGGCATCCGCGTTTATTACCGTTGCCTTATCCGCAACTTTTTTTCCTATATTTATGAAAATGCCTTTGTCCACAAAAATATAAAACCCAGTGATGACTACCTGCTTGCCATTTTAAACAACCTTTTTAATCATCATCATGTTTCCAGCGAACTGATTTTAGAGCGTTTTACCGACCTTTTGCATATTCTGTCCGCCAATACAAAGGATGAAGTCTCGCAGAATATTCTTTCCGGTATTATCTCCACTCTGCATCAATACACACATCTTAGGGATATCACCAAGTTAAAAAAGCAGATTGTGGATTCCAACCGTAAAGCATGGTTTGTTCCCACCTTTACCAGGGATTTGATTAACGGTGATATTAACTTTAAGGATACCATGAATCATATCATGGAACGCTTTCAACTCATGAATGTTCGTGGCGCTTATTTTTATCTTTTTGAAAATCCGGTACATCTTATGCCCGGAGTTCCCATTTCCTTTACGGAAAAAATGTATCTGACGGCTTTTTATAATCAAGCAGAATGCCGCTATTATGAACCAAACGAACGCCCGCTTTTAACAGAAGATGTGGGATTTTCATCCTTTCTGCCGGAAAATCAGAATCAATGCCTGACGGCTTTTGTTCTTTTTTCCGGTGCGGAACAATATGGAGCCATACTCTGCGATGTAGATCAGGAAAATGTTTCCTTTATTCAAACCTGCAGTCTGCAGATTGGTTCTCTGCTTCGTTTCATACACTTAAACAGCAAAGAAAAACACGTTCAGCATGAACTGCACCGGTCTTTAAAAGTCATTCAGGAACAAAACCATATTTTAAGTTTTATTTCTGAATATGACGAATTAAGTAAACTTTTAAACCGCCGCGGTTTCATGGAACGTGCTATCACTTTATGCAAAACGAATGCCCAAAAATCCGCCTACCTTATTTTTGGGGATTTAGATCATTTAAAGGAAATCAATGACTGCTTCGGACACGCTTCCGGAGATTTTGCCATCTGCTCCGCCGCACAGCTTCTTTCTGGCACTCTGCCCTCAGATGCCCTGACTGCCCGAATCGGCGGTGACGAGTTTGTGGCGCTGGTTCTCTCAGAAGATGTCAATTTTTCCTCCTTCTTCACGGAGAAATTGAAAAACGCTCAAAATGCCTTTAATGATTCTTCCGAACAGCCTTTTTATGTAGAAATGTCCATTGGCATCCAAAGTTTCGTCTGCAATTCACAGGTCGATTTAAATGAAATCATCAAAAAATCGGACGAAACCCTGTATCAGGCAAAGAAACATCGACGGACGAGCATTAAAAAGGCATAGCTCCCGGATTCTTACATGTCCAAAAGCATCTGCACACAGCCATACATTCCTGCCTGGTTTCCTAAGGTCGCCAATGCAAACTGTGCGTTTCTGCATGCATGGAAGGTCTTCTTCTCAAAATACTTTTTCGTCACATCAATAAGGATGCTTCCTGCTTTGGACACACCGCCGCCGATTACGACGATTTCAGGATTTACTACGCAGGCGATGTTTGCCAGTGCGGTGCCTAGCATCTCACCTAATTTCTCGACCAGTTCTTTGGCTACGGTATCTCCCGCTTTTGCTGCATCAAAAATATCCTTTGCTGTAAGCTCTGTCAGACTGCGAAGCGAAGTCTCTCTGTCGTCTGCCGCCAGTGTTTGTTTTGCCATACGGACAATTCCGGTTGCGGAAGCATACTGCTCCAGGCAGCCCTTCTTGCCGCATCCACAGGTATCAGTTTCCTCCTCATTCATCATGATATGACCAATCTCACCACCAGCACCGTTAGAACCAGCGACAATCTTGCCACCAACGATGATTCCGCCACCGACACCGGTACCAAGTGTCACCATAACTACATCTTTATGACCTTTTCCGCCACCCTGCCACATTTCGCCAAGCGCCGCAACATTCGCATCATTTCCGACTTTTACCGTAAAACCAGTGCGTTTTCCCAATACTTCTGCCACATTGAACTCGCCCCATCCGAGATTTACACACTGAAGCACTGTTCCATCATCAGTCACCGGTCCCGGAACACCAACGCCGATTCCCTGCACATCATCCTTTGCAATACCATCCTCTGTCATTTTTGCTTCAATGGCTGTTGCCACATCCTCTAAGATAGAAGCTCCATTATTTTCTGTATTGGTCTTTATTTCCCAATCCTCAAGCAATGTTCCATTTGTCTCAAACAGACCAATCTTGCAGGTAGTTCCACCAATATCTACTCCAAAGCCATACTTTTTCATTTTTTACTTACTCCTTTTTATTCTACTTTATTTTCTAAAAAACGCGAAATTTCATCAATAAAATTAGTATATGCGACCATTTTCCTTCTGTCAATAGATTTCGTCTTCCCCTAAAATATATGAAATCATTTTTTCAGCAAGACCATCTTCCGCCTCGCCGTAGGCTGCTCCGATTACACAGTCTACGGTGTAAAGCCCGGTTTCTTCAAGCCATTCATTGCCTGTGATCTCGATCCCGCAGGGATATTTTTCATCTGTTTCCAAATCTGTCGCAAACACAAGCTGATCCTCATATTTATCAATTATCTCCTCCGGAAGCACCTGCGAAATATCCTGCAAATTTCCGGTAGATGCAATCAAATCAAAAGTCTCCCGGTCGGAAAGATAAATATCCGCCCCTCGTGCCTCCAAAATAGTCAGAACCGACTGATAGGTATAATAATTGTTCTGTCCAACACCATTCGGATTCACACGCAGGCCATCATTTACGACAATTTCCTGTTTATCTGTGTCATATCCGTTTTCCTCCAACAACGCATCAAACAACCGATTGTCATCCTCCGTCACTGCTTCTATATTTGCATTTACCATAAGCACCTGCGCCACCTCCTCTTTGCGTGTCGCATAACTTATGATAAGATAAATACCAAAAACAACTGCAAATGTTCCGCCAATGATATACCACTTATAATACTCCCAGATATACGATATGCGGTCTTTCGGTTCCATGTCCTTTAATACTACCTTTTTTTCCATTTCTCATCGTTTCCTTTCTCTTAAGCCTCCGGTTGCTCTGCCTGTTCCTGACTCTGCTGCTCTACCTGCTCCTGATTCTGCGGCGGAGTAGTTTCTTCGTTTTGTGGTTCCTGCGGCGGAGTCTCATTCTGCGGTGGTGCTGCTTCCTCGTTTTGTGGTTCCTGCGGCGGAGTCTCATTCTGCGGTGGCGTGGGCTCGCTGTTTTGTGGTTCCTGCGGCGGAGTCTCATTCTGCGGTGGTGCTGCTTCCTCGTTTTGCACATCCGTTTGTACAGCATCCTGCTGTGCATGCTCCTCTGGCTTCTTCGTGTCTTCTTTTTCTTCCTCGTTACCATCCGCATCTTTTTCCTCTGCATCTGTTTTCTTCCCACTTTCCGAATAAGATGCATAAGGAAGAAACTGCATTGGCGCAAGCCCCGTATGAACACTTTCCATAAAATCATGCCAGATATTCCCTGGATAAGTAGAACCTTTTAAGGTTGGCAACTCTTTTGGCATATCATAGCCTACCCAGACGCTGGTCGTATAATATCTTGTGTAACCTACAAACCAACCGTCTTTGTTGTCATTTGTCGTTCCTGTTTTTCCGGCACAGGGCATCTGACTGATTGCAAGACCTTTTCCTGTACCCTCCTTTACAACGGAAACCAGCATATCTGTCATCATCCTTGCTGCATTTTCCTTATAAATCCCGGTTTCTTCCTGCTCGGATACATAAATATCATTACCGTCTGCATCTGTGATCTTAACAATGCAGGTCGGTTCGCGGTACTTTCCATCATTTTCAATGGCTGCATATGCGGAAG
Source organism: uncultured Lachnospiraceae bacterium (assembly GCA_945868305.1). Classification (GTDB taxonomy): domain Bacteria; phylum Bacillota; class Clostridia; order Lachnospirales; family Lachnospiraceae; genus Roseburia_D. Next base: position 14,769 of record CAMBKU010000025.1, read on the forward strand.
CCATTTCAAGTGCCGACACTCCGCGGGTAAAACCACCAAGTGCCGCTGCAAGCTGTTCATCCTGGCTTTCCAGCCTGGAAAAATTCATATTCTTCAGATAGGAGATTCCCACTTTAGGCGTCAGTTCCTTAAGCAGATTCCACGCTACCGTATTTTTGGACAGTTCCACTGCCCGGCGTAATGTCATATCTCCTGAATAGCCTTTATCCGCATTAGACGGTCCATCCTCTATTTTTTCATCCGTCACGATAGAATCCGGCGTATACCCCCGTTCCAGTGCCGGCGTGTAGACAATCAAAGGCTTAATGGAACTTCCCGGCTGCCGGAAACTCTGATAGGCACGGTTTAATGTATAGCCACTTAACTGCTGGCTTCTTCCTCCTACAATGGCTTTGACATAGCCCGTCTCATTGTCAATGCAAACCGCCGAACTTTGCAGTTCGTAAATACCATCCTCTCCCACATCTGCATAATCACTTAGGTTTTCATCCACACTCTGCTGAAGTGCTGCCTGCATATTCAAATCAATGGACGTATAAATCCGGTAACCCGCAGTGTAGAGTGTACGCTGACAAGCGGCATACGTTTCCTCATATACACTGTCGTAAACTTCCTTTTCCTCCACTGAATCAAAATTGTACTGGAACTGAAAACCCTGCAGTGCCATCAGCGCCCGTGTCGCGCAGTTATAGGTATAGGTTTCTACATAATCATTTTTACTGGTCTGTGGACGGTTTAAAACAATTTCTTCCTCTTTTGCCGCAGTATAGGCACTCTGAGTAATTTTCCCGTCATCCAGCATATTCTTTAAAATGAGATTTCGGCGGGTTATAGTATTATCCGCATGATTTACCGGGTCAAATAACGACGGATTATTTGGTATCGCACAGAGAAATGCAATTTGTGACAAATCGAGTTTATCTACTGTTGTGTTAAAATAGCCTTTACTTGCCGCCTGAATCCCGTAATAACCGTTCCCAAAATAGATATTATTCAAATAAAATTCCAAAATCTCGTTTTTCGTATATTTTTTCTCCATCTGGAGAGCGATAAAGATTTCCTCCATCTTTCGCTGCCAGGTCTTTTCCTGCGAAATAAACACATTTCGGGCAAGCTGCTGGGTAATCGTACTTCCTCCCTGCGTGACTTCCCCATCCCGCAGCATCGCGACAATGGCACGCATAATGGCTTTATAATCCACCCCGCCGTGCTGGTAAAACTTTTTATCCTCAATGCTGACAATCGCCGCCACCACATTGGTCGGAATCTCATCAAAGGTCAGATAGTAAACATCCTTTTCTCCTTTGAGTACCGAAATCTGACTTCCATTCGCATCATAAACTATACTGGTCTGTGATGATTTAAAGGTTGCCGGCGACGAATTTTTAACATATTGCTCTGCTTCCGCTTTTAATTCGGAAACCTCCTTCGCATAGCCGCCAAAAAAATAGTACGCAAAACCAGCCAGTACAAGGCATATCAAAAATATCTGAAATTTAAGGAACCGCCAGAATCCACGGTACTTTTTCTTTCTCTTTTTCTTTCGGGACATGACTCGTCTCCCCCTGTTGTTCAAACTTTTCAGCCTATTGCTGTACCTAACATAATCTTATGATAGGGAATTCTGTTTTTTTCCAGAATCTTAATTTCCCGCGTCGTGCAGGTGAAAATTAAAACTTGATTTGATTTTTTGTTTATATAGTGTAATGTCGATGCCAGACGTTCTTCGTCATACATGGCAAAAGTTTCATCAAAGGAGAAAAACATCGGTTCTTCCCCAAGCACTTCCCCCGCTGCAATCCGCACTGCCAAATATACCTGCTCTATAGTTCCCCGGCTTAAGGATGAAACGGGAATCTCCTGCTCCCCGGAAAAAACAGTGACCTGCATGGCATCATCAAACCGAAGTCTCTCATAGCGGTTTCCTGTAATTCCGGAAAGAACCTGTGAAGCGGAAGCATATAGATTTTCCCGAACCTCCTGACTCACCGTCCCAGACAGCTGTTCCAGTGTCTGTTCTGCCAGAAGAACCGCCTGCACCTTCTTTTCAATTTCCGACTCTCTGCCATTCTTCTGCGAGACTTCTTCAAAAGCTTCCCTGACATTGCTGCGGCGCAGCTCCTTGTCACCTTTCTGTTCAAGAAATGTCTGTTCCAAAGCCCGGTAACGATGCATCTCCTCCTGCTGCCTGCGCATATACTCTACCGCTCCATTGCTTTCTCTGTTTTGCTCGCGACTTTCACGCCTTTCTTTCCGGTAACTAAACCATGCAAAAAGCAATGTCCCAAAAAGCAGGACCGCCTCTACGATTCTCCAGACCGCAAGTTCATATTGCCCGAACAAGATTAGATGCAGAACCGCCGCGGTTCCCAAAATAACAGATGGCGTATAATTACCTTTGCGACTCTTTTGTTTCTGCCCCTCCAGACTTTCATTCCGCAAAAGCCCCTGCATTATTAAATCATGTTTTACTTTTTCTCTATTATGTTGTTCTTCAATACTCCGTATATCCTCACTCAACAGCTTTTCTTCCAGCCTCAGTTCCTCCAGGCGTCGTTCCTTCTCCTGCTCCAGTTCCTTTTTTTCTTTTTGGATTTCCTTCTTTCGCCGCTCCAGATTCTTTTTGGCCCCGGCGAAGCTTACACTGGCATCTCCGGTATTTTCCACATTGGTCAGATATTCCCGCAACAGGTCGGCAAGTTCTTTTCCCGTGACTGCCCCGGTCTGACGAATACACCAGGTGTTTAAATACGCACTCCGGCTCAAATCTCCAAGCAGCATGGAAAGATCTCCGAATTCCACGGACAGTTCCTCGCCATCCGCCTCATTGGTCAGTTTTGCAGTTTTTTCTTTATGATAAAAGTTCCGTTTCAGGCAAAACGGCTTTCCGTCCACCTCAAAACGCAATGTCCCACAATAATAAGACGCAGCATTCCAAGGCTCATACTTCCGGTAGACATCGTCGTCCTTACTCCTGCCCCGCTTTAGTTCCATACCGAAAAGCATTGCTGTGAGGAACTCCTGCAGAGTAGACTTTCCAGCCTCATTTTCCCCGCAGATTACATTAATGCCCGGCGCAAACGTAACCGTTTCCTTGTGAAGTTTTCCGAAGTTTTCTATGTACGCTTCTTTTAGTCTCATCTTTGCTCCATTGCCTGATAAATAGCATCTACCCCGTAATAAAGCGCCTCTCTTGTGACTGCGCTTTGGGGAAGCGCTTCCATCCGTAAAATATATTTTTCCAGCAGCGTTCCTCTATATTCCCGCTTTAGCTGTGAAAAATCATACGCCGGAAGCAGGTTGCTTTCTACGGACACGACATCCGTAAACTTTGCCAGTTTTTCTTCCTCTATCTGCATACCCGGCGCAGAGGTTCCTTCCAGCATCACCCGGTATAGCTGATATGGCTCTTTATTTTTTAAATCTTCTTTTAATTTTTCTTCTATTTCCTGTGCAGTCATATCTTCCGTCACACCAATCCGGTGTAACACATATTCGCATTTTTGAATTGGAAAAAAGGAAACCTGACAGCCCCGCTTCGTCACTTCTCCCATCCAATAGCCATGAGGCCCTGTGTCTGCACAATCTGTTGGCTCCAGTGCTCCTGCCATGACCACCCGATTTTTTAAAATCTGACCGCCTTTATGGATATGCCCACAGGCAATATAGTCGAACCCACTCTCCCTAAGTGCCGATTCCGACATAGGAATATGCTTCGCATCTCCGCCGTGTGCAAGCAGGATATTGATTTTTCCCGTATCCCTCGGTCTTGCCACGTCATACAGATTCTCCTTTATCTCCCGGTGCCAGTAGCTTAAACCGTAAATACAGGCCTGATATTCCGGCAGCTCTACCGACATTAACTTTTCCTGATTAAGAAACATCACATTTTCTGCAAAGGAAAAGCTGCGATAATTGGATTTTGGATGCATATAGTCGTGATTTCCTGCAATCAAAGCCACCTTTGTATGCGTCAGTTTCCCGCAAAGATAATTAAATTCCTTTAATTCCCGAAGTAATGGCTGTCTGTGAAACAAATCTCCCGCTATCAGAATCACATCTACGTGATTTATTTCTGCCACCTGAAAGACCTCAGCCAGTGAATCCCATATATCCTGTTTTCTACGCTCACTCCAGGGCCGTCCGGCATCCGGTGTGAGCCCTAAATGCACATCTGCTATGTGTATGAACTTCATCTTTCCCCCACAATATCTTTTACAACCTCACCTGCAAGGATCAACCCTGCCACAGAAGGCACAAATGCAATGCTTCCAGGCGTTGCCCGCCTGCCTGCTTCCGGTACGAAATCCGCTCCGTACTGCGGCACTAGCGGTTCTTCTCTGGAATAGACTACCTTTAACTTTTTAATCCCACGCTTCTTTAACTCCCTGCGCATCACTTTCGCCAGCGGACAAACAGAGGTCTTATAAATATCTGTCACCTCAAACCTGGAAGGGTCTAGCTTGTTCCCGGCTCCCATGGATGAAATGATGGGGATGCCCGCTTCCTTCGCCTTTTCCACCAGCGCCAGCTTTGCCGTCACAGTATCTACAGCATCCACAACATAATCAAAGCTTGCAAAATCAAACTCCGCTGCATTTTCCGGCAAAAAGAAACACTGATGCGTGTGAACCACGATATCCGGATTGATCTCCGCAATCCGTTCCCTCATGACCTCTACCTTCGGTCTCCCCACCGTCTTTGTGGTAGCAATAATCTGTCGGTTGATATTGGAAACGCTCACTTCGTCCTTGTCCACCAGATCCAGTTCCCCGACGCCGCTTCTCGCTAACGCTTCTGCCACATAGCCTCCGACGCCACCGATACCGAACACGGCAACCCGTGCGTTTTTTAATTTCTTTATGCCTGCTTCTCCCAGCAAAAGAGCTGTCCGTTCTAATTTTTCATCCATGCAAAAATCTCCATCTGTCCTTGTCTCGTATCCTTTATTTTACACTGAATGACCACATTATACAAGGTGTGCAGATTCTTAAAATTCCATGAACTGTTTCTAAACCGGATTTTACTTTATTTGACAAGAAAAGACGGATAACATAAAGAGCGTTGCAAAATCTTTAATTTTGCAACGCTCTTTTTTTATTCCATTCTATGAAAGCTTCTTATAAATTAACCCCACATATCATGATACGTCCTGTCCTGCCACTTTTGCTAATAGCAGCAAAAAAGCACTTAAAATCACCCCGAACATCATATACATCACGCACTCTATATCTGCCCCCAACAACGCTGTTGTAACAATAATCGCTGTTTCAAAAAGCACAATTTCTCTCGTCATCTGTTTGCCCGCCGCATATTCGTCCTTCGTCCAGTCCATATTTGGATGATTGACCGCTCCAATCACCTCCAATGTCACCACGGCAACCGCAAACATGACATAAAGTATCGGTTTTTGTATAAGCAAAAACGGCGCAAAAACTTTTGCCCAGAAAACATAGATACACATCGTTCCCAAAAAGCATCCCAAAAAGCTTTTCAAATGATACCCGCCGCTCCTTTTCCGAATTAACCAGAAAAACAGGAGAAATAGCATGGTCGGTATCACTTTCTGAAACGCCCATGCAATCAAAAGTATCACCGACAATGTCAATAATTGTTCTGTTTTCACCGCAAATGCATATCGATAACTATCTTTTTCCCCTTCTGCGATGACACCGCACCGAAGCATTTTATCTATAAATCTATCTGTAAAATTTTCCATATACCCACTTTACCTTAACTCCCACTCTATTTCGGTCGCTTCGGCTGATGCAAAAATGCGGTACAAGGAGGTATTGGAAATGACTTTTCTTCGTCCATCCCAACACGTATCACCTTTGCTGCCGCACCCAATATGTTTTTTTCCAGTCTTTTTCCCATTTCTGTCTTCATTTTGTAATCTCCTTTCCTTTTTTTGTTTCCTCCCCCAATATAAGCCATTTTTCTTCCTGCAACAATCCGTCTTGCAGAATCAGCCCATTTTTGACAGAAACAGACCAGATTTATTCCAATACAGCATCCGGTTCATTTGGAATCATAAGCGTGAATTTAAACTCCTGATTTTCAGTCTGGATTGCATAAGTCCCTCCATATTTTTCTGTTGCCGCAATAATATTGGAAATTCCAAACCCATGCAGTTCCTTATCCTCTTTCGTCGTCTGATACTGCCCGTTCACCAGTTTTGCCGGAGTCTCATAATGATTCGCAGTGGCAATGACCAGATGCTTTTTTTCTTTTACAAACTTAAACTTAATGATCTTTTCACCTGTACATTTTTCGCAGGCTTCCATCGCATTGTTCAGCAAATTGGAAAGTATAATAACAATATCCTCATCCTTCAGTCGGATTCCAGCCAGATCATTTACCTGAAACACAAAGACAATTCCCTTTTTTCTGCCTTCTTCGTATTTTGAATTGATGATTGCATTTACAATGACATGGTTGGTATCAATCATATCCGTACTTCGGTAAAATTCCTGCTCATATTCTTTCAAATAGTGATTAAGCTCCTGATACTTCCCTGTTTTTGCCAGCTCCGCAATGCAAAAAATCTGATTTTTAAATTCATGCGCCCGCCTTCTTTGCATATCATAGTTTTCCGATATGGAACGGTACATAGCAGTCTCATTCTGCACACGCTCACGAAAAAGATTGTTTTCCCGAATCTGCATTTCCCGCTTTAAAATATCCTGCACCAGATAAAAAAAGATAAAATTCATAACAAACATTCCAAGCGAAATACAAAGCAGGGTATAGGTCTGCCTCTGATTTACCTCTTCCCCCCAACTTGTAATCATGGCAATCATGGAAAAGATTGTGAATACGGGAAAAACTGAGAATCGAAGCCACTCCTGCGCGGTCAGCATATCTGTATGCTCCGTCGAAAACTTTTTTTCTACAATCAAGACAAAACAATATAAAAACATCTTACCAACTGCTGCCGTGAGAATCCCCGCAAACGCCCCCTGCATCATTTCCGGTGACATTGCAAAAATCCGTTGAAAGATCAGATATGTAAAATAATCTACAATCAGCGCACATCCCTGGTACAGGGTATAAAACATCAGACTTTGGAGATATTTTATCCGAAACAGAATAAAAAAAACGGTTGTCCCTGCTACAATAACACACACTTCTTTCAAAAGAAAAATTTCCGAACAGAAAGTAACAATCAGATAATCCACCAGACCGAGCAGTAACAACAATTCCTTTCTTTTTCTCCCGTCCACTTCCGCCTTTTTCTCCGCAAAGCTTCCAAAGAAAACCGTTCCGCAGAAAATTTCCCAAAAAATCAAAAAAACTCCATACAGATATATCAGCATTATATTTCTCCTTTGTAGGAAATATATTGTGTTTCCACATCCTTATAGCGGGGCTTTGCAATATTTAACATCATTCCCGTGTTCAATGTCACCTGATACCGCTTAATATCTTCCACATATTTCAGATTTACCAGATAACTCTGGTGAATACGACAAAAGCTTTTCATCCCTTTAAAACGTTCTTCAATCGTATCCAGCTTTTCATACATCATATATTTCCCCGGGTCTTTTCCCTTTATATAAAACGTCAGCTTATGCAGATTACTCTCAACATATACGATGTGCGACAGAGGGACTTCCAACGTTTTCCCCTGAAACTCCAACCGCACCTTTTTTTCTGCCAACACCAATTTTCCCATCACCGCGTCCATGCATTCCCGGAATGCGATTTCAAAGCCTGCACTGTCTTTTAACAAATAGCGGATTGCATTCACCTTATACCCTTCCGGAGAATATGCCACATATGCCGTGACAAAAATAAGGAACACATCTTCCGAAATCTGCCGGATTCTCTTTGCCGTCTCAATGCCGTCCATGCCCTCCATATTGACATCCAGAAAAATCATGTCAAAGGCCTCCCGCTTTTCTGCTGCCAAAAGTTCTTCTCCGGATTCAAACAACTTCACCTCAAATTCCATCTCCCCAGGTGCAAAATACTCTCCCAGCAACGTTTCTATTCTTTTTCCAAAATATTCCTCGTCATCACAAACCGCTATTTTCAACATTTTTTCACCAGGCCTCAATGTATTTTTTGATGCAGTACTTAACTCCCTCTAAAAAGATTACTTCTTCCGAACACACAGCACTGCGGCATCATTCTTTACAAAAACCATAGCTGAAATCGGAGGTACGGTTACTTTTCCTTCTGTGACAGTTTCAAGTATCTCCGTTCCGGCAGTTTCTCCGTTGATACATACATCCCAGGCGCCCTTCGGCAATGCGATTTTTACATCTGCATTATTCGCATTAAAAATGACAAACATACCATTGGAAACCTCACCGTTTACGCCACCGTCTATCTGGAACGCAACCACATTTCCGTCCAATCCGTCAACTGGCTTGACATGCTCTTTCACATCCTCGGCATTTGTCAGTCTGAGTGCAGCATGTTCCTTACGAAATGCAATCAATCCCTTATAATAGTTGTACACATCCTGATACTGCTTATCATCTAACGTATCCCATTTCAGACTGTTGACCGAATCCGGTGACGCATAGCTGTTCTCATCAAAACCGCCATCACTCTTGGGCTTTGTCCTTAGCATTTCTTCTCCCGCCTGCATAAATGGAATCCCTTCCGATGTTATACAAATCGCAGCCGAGAGATTGTTCATTTTTATATGGTCTTCTCTGGATGCATTCGGTGTAGAACGGGAAATACGATCCAGCAGCGTCATATTATCGTGACAGGAGGCATAATTAACGGACTGTGCCGGAGTGGTACACCAATCCTGCGCCAATCCCATAAAACACTGTTCTATCGTTTCCTCCAACCCCGACGCACCAGAAACAAATCCAGCTTCAGACGTATCAAATATATTCCCTTTTAATGCATCCCGTATGGTGTCATTGAAATATGCAAATTCCGGTGTTTCTGTGGAATTCTTCTGTGTCGCCAGTTTATATCCTTCTTTGGTCAGTGTGGTATCCATAGTCCAGCCCTCACCATAAAAAATGACATTCGGGTGATTTTTATGAACCTCCTCCACGATTTCATTAATCGTTTCCGTGTCGATCAACCCTACCAGATCAAAACGGAATCCATCCACATGATACTCATCTGCCCAGTATTTTACAGAATCAACAATATATTTTTTTACCATACTTCTTTCAGAAGCGGTATCGTTTCCACATTCGGAGCCATTAGAATAATTCCCGTCTTCATCCACCCTTGAAAAATATCCGGGCACAATGACATTAAAATTGAATTTACTGGCATCGTATACATGATTATAGACCACATCCATAACCACACTGATGTCATTGTCATGAAGGGTCTTTACCATCTGCTTCATTTCTTCTACCCGCACTTCGCCATGGTAAGGGTCTGTCGAGTAAGAACCCTCCGGAACATTATAGTTGACCGGATCATAACCCCAGTTAAACTGCGGTTTATCTAATGCTGTCTCATCAACGGAACCATAGTCATAAACTGGCAGCAGATGCAAGTGGGTAATTCCCAGGTCCTTCATATGATCCAGTCCGGTAGGAATACCGGATTCTGTCGTCGTCCCGGTCTCTGTCAGCCCTAAAAATTTTCCGGTATTCGTGATACCCGAACTTGCATCTGAGGATAAATCTCTTACATGAAGCTCATAAATAACAGCGTCATTATATGTCATTCCTGCATGGGGATCTGTATCATCCTCCCATCCTTTGGGATTAGTAGATGAAAGGTCAATGACCATCGCCCGCTTTCCGTTTACTCCGGTCGTTCTCGCATATGGATCACATGCTTCGTGTTTCTCTCCGTTTATTTCCACAAGATAGGTATAATAGGTTCCATTCAGGTCGCCCTCCTTTTCGGCAACCCAGGTTCCGTTTATATCTGCTGTCATGGAAAGCTGTTCCATCAAATCGTCGGTGCCCTCTGTACCCTCTTCATAAAGGTTTACCTTCACCGCATCCGCCGTAGGCGCCCACACGCGAAATGCCGTTTTTTCCTTGCTCCATACGGCACCAAGGTCATCTCCTGTATAAGTGTATTCTTTTTCAAATTCCTCTGTAGAATAAATATTTAGCATAACTGTTTTATACTCATTTCCTTCATATATAATATTATAGTTTCTTGTAGGTTCCAACGCCTTTTACCTTGTTGTTTAAACCCAGCATTGGAATCCTCCAGTAAATTTTACTATTCCACCTTTAATAATTCAAGCGATAGTTTCAGCCGTCATCCTTTCTTTATTGCAAACAAAAATCGAAATAACGGAACACGTCTACAAACTTCATATAAAAAAATGCTTCCCAAAAAACTGCCAATTAAAATAATAATATATTGAACCCCAAAGGATAAACCACTTTGTAATACATAAAAGCCAATAAAGATAAGTAGAGATTGATGGAACAAATAACAGGCAAACGATGCCTTAGATAAATACTTTGTCCATTTGTTTTGAAAATTAAGGTAATGTCGTCCTAATCCCAAAATTGCCAAAACATCCATCCACGATGTTACGATTGAAATTGCTCTTGCCACAACTCCCGATTGGGCTAATGTTTGAAAAACAACGGTATACACGGTAAATCCCGCACCAACAGCCAAAAAAGCCATACGATATTTGTCTAAGAATTCCTGTACCTTTTCTTCTGCCAAAACAAAATATCCCAATACAAAAAGGCTAAAATATTCCCCTATACTTTTCCCGCCGATATCTAACACATAAGAAAGTACAAATGTAAGGATACACATCGGTATTACAAGTATATTGGCCCCACGCCAGCGAACCTCTTTTTTTCGGGCAAATTGAAAAATCGGAAGTGCAATTAATGATATCACAAACAAATAACAGATAAACCAAAGCTGTCCCGGCGTAAATCCTCCGGTATACCCTGTCAGATCTGTTTCCTTGGTAAAAAAGGAAATGTATTGCTTCCAATAACTTCCCGTATAACCATTATGAAATATTTCTGCATAATAAGTCTGAAGCGGAATAAGAAGCAGTATTCCCGAAAGTAAAGGTACAAACAACTTTAAAAAGCGTTCTTTGACATATGCAAGATTGCTTCGTTTTTGCAACGCATATCTCGTACTCATTCCTGCCACTACAAAAAGCAATGGCATAAACCACGGCGTAGCAGCTAACACAATTGTATTTGCAATTTCCGTTTCTGTCCCTTTTATGTAAAATGGCATCAAAGAATCAAAAATGCGTGCGGTGTGATACGGAAAAAGAAACAGTACTGCCAGCCAACGCACATTATCTATAAAATATTTTCTCATAAGTATCTCCTCTTTAGTTTTATGATTGTTTATATGCGGTAACGATATTATCAATGCACACTTTCTTTGCCAATTCGCTCGGAATATCGCATAATTCAAAAGATGTATAACATCTGTCCATCGCCCACCAGGATAATATTTCAATAATTAAAGTAACCGACAAATCCAATTCTTCTAATGGTCTTACCATGCCTTTCTCTATAAAAATACGCAAATATTGCTCCATTGTCTCAAAAAATTTCCGACGGTATTTTTTGTATTGTTCCGCTAAATGCGGAAAATCAAAAGCATTTTTTTCAATAAACAAACAACCGACGGCATATTGGGACAAAATATCAAAGGCATCCGATACAAGCGCCTCCAAACTATAATCGGAAGCACCGTTTTTTAAATGTTTTGCAAAATCGTTATCTATTTTATCAAACATTCCAAGAATTTCATTTTCTATCCCGGCGAATTGTTCATCCGTAATCGGACGTTCCAATTCCTGACCTGCAAACCCCGGATCAATGGTACATTTTAAAATAAAGTGCATAATCTCTTTCTTTCCCGTAAAATCAAGATATATGGTACCTACCGAAACCCCGGCTGCTTTTGCGATATGACTAATTTGGGTTTTCGAATAACCTTGTTGTAAAAATAGTTTCGTTGCTGCATCTGCAATTGTTTTTATTCGCTCGTTCATTACTTTCCTCCTTTTGAATATGAATGAACCATTCATTCATATTTTACATCAATTTTCATACTTGTCAAGGTTTTTCCTGTGATATATATAAAAGAAGGAACAGGTTTTATCTTACCTGTTCCTTCCCCATATTCTGATTCTCTGGAAATTCCTATCATAACGTATTTATTTCTCTTTTACACCACAGTCTTACTAATGAAAAATCAGTCAGTAGTATGATCCAAACCGTCCAAACGATGTCAAACCATCTAAATATAATACTCAATATTAATCTCTGACTTCCCTAAGAAATTCACCAGAATTTTTTTTCGTATTTCCATAAAATCTTCATTACTCCGATCCCTCGGCCGCCCCAACTTTACGGAAATAATTTCTTTGATTTTTCCAGGACGCGGAGACATGACAATAATACGATCACTCAAAAAAATGGCTTCATCTATATCATGTGTTACCAAAAGCATGGTTTTCTTTTCATGCTCCCAAATGCGAAGAATTTCATTTTGCATATTAATTCTGGTAAACGCATCCAGCGCACCAAAAGGTTCATCCAGCAAAAGAAGTTTCGGATTCCCTATGAGCGCCCTGGCAATGGAAGCACGCTGCTGCATACCACCGGACAATTGACGGGGAAATGCTTTTTCAAAACCTTTTAGTCCCACCAGTTCAATCTGCTCCTGCACCAGACGTGCTTTTTCTTCCTTTGACATATCTGTTGTTATGCCAAATTCGATATTTTTCTCCACACTAATCCAGGGATACAGTCTTGCCTCCTGGAACACCATTCCTACATTGACAGATGGTTTTTCCACGATACGTTCTCCCTGAACGATTCTCCCCTGAGTAATGTTTTCAAGGCCCACTATCATCTTAAGCAACGTACTTTTCCCACAGCCACTGGCACCTACAATACTGACAAATTCACCATCTTTAATTTCCACATCAATATCATGCAATACCTCTACATCTTCCCCGTCGATTTGAAAAGACTTGCTTACATGTTCTATTTTCAATCCATTATTTTCTGCCATATTTTTATCCTCTACTATTCATCCATCCTATTCCATCTTAACAAGTGACGCTCCAATTTTAAAAATCCCTTGTCAATCAGAAGTCCAATTACACCTATAGAGAATACTCCGACAAATATTGTCGCCGGCTGTGACATTTCTCTTGCATACATAATCATATAGCCTATTCCTTTTGAGGCTGCAATCATTTCTGCTGCGACAACACAGCTCCATGCTGTTCCGCTACCCAGCCTTAAACCGGTAATGATTGACGGCAGCGCGCTCGGCAAAATCACCTTTGCCAAAACAATCCAACGTTTTTTCTCCAGTATTGTGGCAACCTCTAATAATTTTACATCTGTGCTCTTTATTCCCTGAATCGTATTTATCAAAACCGGCCAAAAAGTTCCGATTATGATTACCGCTACTTTTGAACCTTCACCGATTCCAATCCAGAGAATCAGCAGTGGAATCCATGCAATCATAGGCACCGGCCTTAGAATTCCAACCAAAGAATTTAATATTCGATTAACCTTAGCAAACAATCCCATCAGGGTTCCCAATATCAAGCCTAAAATACTGCCAATCAAAAATCCCTGCACAACGCGCCATATACTGATTCCTAAGTTTATAAATAATTTTTTATTTGCGATTAACTGAATCAGTTTTTCAACAATTTTTTCCGGAGAGGGTAGTATCGTACTGTTAATCCATCCTGCATTGCTCGCCAACTGCCATACCAGAATAATGACTACCGGGGCTAATAATGTATAAAAAATGTTCCCTAATATTGATTTATTTTTCTTATTCATGTAATCAATCCTTTGCAATACGATCTAAATGTTGGATCATAGGATACGTTTCCTGCTCCTTTTTCGATAGTTCCAACAAATCTGTATTTTCCACACTGGTAACCTCAATCTCCCATATTGTAGACAAATCTATCTGACCGTCGAATTTTTCCTGTACTTTCCTATATTCTGCCTCAAAAAATTCTCCCTCTATAATGGCTTTTTTGGGTATTCCTCTTATGGAATAATCATGAAATGCTTCATCCTCTGCAAAAATCTCTATCTCTTTGTCGAACCAGAGACTGTAAATTAAATTCTTATTTGTCAATGAACTTTCCAGATATTCAAAATACAAAATGTTTCCATTGTCTAAAACGCTCATTTTATGTATTCTGCTGCCATGCGTTTTTCCCTCTTTGCCATTGGAGATAATCACACGTACGAGCTGCTCATTTTCCAAAACTTTCTTTAATGTATCTGATATTTTTATTCCCATTTTTTACATCCTTCCCAAATCTGTATTCGGATGCGAGCCGCATCGTTTGTAGTCATCAAGGAATGGTGGTATGTCATTTTTTCTTCGAATCTCATCCAGACCATGCATCAGCTTCGCAAAATAATCCAAAGTTGGCGTCTTCTGATTCCGAAAAACAGAACCCGGTGAAGCCTGCCAGATACTTGCTGCACAACTCACACCATGCTCCGCTAATTCTTCTGCTTCTTCCAGTGTAAAACGTAATGCTTCCTCCTCTGTCTTAAAACCATATGGAGTTGCTGTTTCCACGCCGCCAACAATTCCGGTATTTACATTGCCTTTTCCAAAAACATCTACTGCATGATACAGCCGTCTTTTCCATTCGTGATACCCGACAAATTCCTCTTTCCCCGGGCAAATCCATTTAAACTTTTCCGCATTTAAGACTTCTATATCCGGTGTGTATCCCATAAGACCTGTCTTCTCATGCAACCGTTCCAGCTGTCTTTCGTTAAATGCCGTTGCAACGAGCTGGCTTGGAAAACGTCGTGTCTTAAAGTTTGCGCCAACTGCCTGCAATACCTCTATGTACATATCTACTTCATCATCTAATACTTCTTTTCCGCTTAAAATGGAACCGCCCGTCAGCATAATCGTGCTAAAACGCCCCTTCTGCTTCAATGCTGCTCCTACCGTTTCCCTCAAATCATCCAGATTCAAACGACATTTCGGCAAGTTCTTTGCATCATTGTATGCCCCGGCAGCAAAGCAATATTTGCAGCCACCGCCTGGTTTGTCCCAAAAATGACAGCAGTCATTTGTATCAATATCCAGTCTCTGCGGTCTGGCATTTACCACTTTCCACATTTCAGTTCCCCTGCTGGTTTTCTGACTATAGTAATCAGGCTTTGTCCAATAATGGACTTCTTCAATCGGTTCACCATTATCAAAAATATATGGTATTCCATCCAGGGCATCTACTACATAGGGGTCTCTTCCCGTTTCAGCATTGGTTGCCAGAAATACAATTAATGAAGATCCATCCCGAGGGGAAAGTGCTACCGGCACATTTCCCTTATCTTCACGAAACAGATATTTTATTTCTGTCTGATGAATATTGGAATCCACTAAATCTAAAGCTGCTTTTGTATAAGTAATTCCGCGCCTGCATACATCTGCTTTTAAGAGCATGAGTGGTGGAACTTCCGGATTATTTACAATGACTTCTTTTAAGGAAGGCTCTTTTTCCCTCCAGTTTTCCTGTTCTGACATAGTTTGTCTCCTTACTCCCAATTATTGTAATCCTGCGGCTTCTAAATAAGATGTATCAATTAATTCATCAAGAGAAACTTCATTTTCAATTAACTCCTGCTTCTCTGCAAATTCCAAAACTCCTTCGACCGCATCAATATCTTCCTCTGTAAGCTGAATATGCTGTTTCCATTTTTCCCAGTCAATTGTTGTGATTTCCGGGTCCTGCTCTGCGTATTCCGCAATAAAGCTAATGGATTCATCCTTATTTTCTGCAATCCATTGCACTGCATCATCAAACGCCTTAAGAAGCTGTGCTGTTTCCTTGGGATGCGCATCTGTAAAGGAACCACTTGCAGCAATTACTGTGTTACTGATTCCTAAACCAGTAGCGTCAGAAACCGTTACGATATTAGCCCCGTCCTTATTTGCAGGAAGTACAAACGTCGTAAATGAGCTGGCAGCGTCAATATCTCCACTAACCAATGAAGTTACGCAATCTGCAAAAGAAAGATTCACAAGTTCTACATCATTCTCCGTTAATCCTACACTATCTAACTGCTTTAAAATCATGCTATGTGCGGTAGTACCGATTGCAACACCTATTTTCTTGCCTTTTAAATCTTCCAGACTTGTAATCCCGCTGCCCTCTAAAGTCACCAGTAAATCCGTCTCCTCCTTTGAAAAAGAATATCCTACAATTTTAATGTCTGATCCATTTGCCTTATTTGTAATAACCGGCAAATCTCCTAAAAATCCAAAATCAACCTCTCCAGCAGAAAAACTCTCTGTAATTGCCGGACCTCCACCCGGATAATCAATAATCTCAACTTCTACGTTATCGCCTAACTCTTTTTCATAAAATCCTTCTTTTTCTGCGATTCTAGCTACGAAGCATCCCGGCTGATCTGCTATTCTGATTATCACTTTTTCATCCTCTGATGTTTCTTCCTTTGCATCAGCTGCTTCTGTTACCGAATCCTCTGATGTATTATCTGCCTCCTCTGTACTGCCGCATCCTAAGAGGCTCACAGTAGTTAACATTGCCAAAACTAATACACTTAAAAATCTCTTTTTCATAAGTAATCCTCCGATTTATATATGTTTACAGGTTTTTCTTAATCTCATCTACCTTATCCAGATGTTCCCACGGAAGGTCTACATCCGTTCTTCCAAAGTGTCCATAAGCCGCCGTCTGCTTGTAAATCGGTCTTCTTAAGTTCAAAGCATCAATGATTGCTGCCGGTCTTAAATCAAACACTTTTTTAATCACTTCTACAATCTTTTCATCAGCAACCGTTCCTGTTCCAAAGGTATCTACTGCAATGGATACCGGTTTTGCCACACCAATGGCATAAGCAAACTCAACCTCAACTTTTTTTGCTACACCTGCTGCCACTAGATTCTTAGCTACCCATCTTGCTGCATATGCTGCAGAGCGGTCAACCTTTGTCGGGTCCTTTCCTGAGAATGCTCCGCCGCCGTGACGTCCGGTTCCACCATAGGTATCTACAATAATTTTACGTCCGGTAAGCCCTGCATCACCCTGCGGTCCACCGATAACAAACCGTCCGGTAGGATTTACATAGTAAATTGTGTCATCATCCAACAGCTCGGCTGGAATCACCGGCTTAATCACATATTCAATAATATCCTTTCGAATCTGCTCTAAGGTAACATTCTCCGCATGCTGTGTTGAAATAACTATTGTATGTACACGTTTCACACGATTGTTTTCATCAAACTCTACGGTAACCTGACTCTTTCCGTCCGGTTTTAAGTATGGTAATGTACCATCTTTGCGAACCTTGGTCAACTGTCTGGTCAAGCGGTGTGCGAAAGAGATTGCAGGCGGTAAATACTCCGGTGTCTCATCCGTTGCATATCCGAAAATAATGCCCTGATCTCCGGCTCCTGTTCCAAAATCCTCTGTAATGCCTTCCTGCTTCGATTCAAACGCCTTGTCAACACCAAGTGCAATATCTGCCGACTGCTCATCAATAGAAGTAAGTACTGCAATGGAATCCGCATTAAATCCATCCTCATTATTCGTATACCCAATCTCCCGGATTGTATTTCTTGCGACCTTTGCAATATCCACATATGCCTTGGTTGTGATCTCACCGACTACCAATGCAAGTCCTGTAGCAACCGTTGTCTCTGCTGCAACTCTGGAATACGGATCCTGCTCGATTAATGCATCCAGAATAGCATCTGAAATCTGGTCTGCTATTTTATCCGGATGTCCTTCTGTTACTGATTCTGATGTAAATAATCTTCCCATAATGTTTATCTCCTTTTTTCTCTCATATTAAAATCATTTTTCATCTCAAGTACTTGCGTTCTTTGTTTTCTGTATCATATTCCAGTTTTCCTATCAACTCAATTGGTTTTCATGAAAACGTGTTCACGGTTTGTCAGAATTTCCAAATAATTCATCCTGAAAAAACCGGTTTTTCTTACTCATGAAGGTAAAATTCCACGTTTTTTCTGAAATCGTTTTCTCTAAGGAAAATCCACAGCTTCTGCTAAAATTCCTTGTATTATTCTTCACAAAAGGTTTTGAAAAAGAAAAGCATAGCGTGTAAAATATTTTTTATGGGAGATGAGAGGATGAAACTTAGAATTAAACGATGTAGTTATTCCTGCCCAAACCGTTCAAAACGTATTTATGGCTTCTTTAAACCAACAATTTGCCCGTATTATCACAAGTGCCAAATTTTTGAATAAAAAACAGGAATAATTGAAAAGCAAGGCCACCCGAACCGACTGAAGTATCCGGGTGGTCTTGCTTTATAATCATACAATATTTTACTTTTCATGATTTTCCATCAGATGAACAATCTCATTTTTTTCTGGCATAACACGCAATGCTCCTCTTTTTGTCGTAATTAAGGCAGCCGCTGCATTGGCAAACATAAGCATCTGCATTAATTGTTCATCAGATAAAACCAACCCATGTTCCAACACATAATGCAGTATGCACCCCATAAATGTATCCCCTGCTCCTGTGTTTTCAATCACGTCACTCATGTGGTATGCGGCTACGACTGCCTGATTTTCCCCACAGAATGCCATACTCCCATCTGCTCCAAGCGACACAAGTATCAATGGAATTTGATACTCTTCCTGAAGGTGCCTGGCTGCCTGTTTGTAATCCGTCATACCGGTAAACCACACAATTTCATCATCTGATATTTTAAGAATATTACATTGCTTCATTCCATAGGAAGTCTGTTCCTTTGCATCTGACATGGATTTCCAAAGTGGCTTTCTGATGTTCGGATCAAACGATATATACGCTCCTGCGTTCTTTGCCAAATCAACCGCTCTTTTTGTAGCACATCTGGCCTCCTCAGAAGTCATAGACAGTGTCCCAAAATGAAACAGCCTGCAATCCGAAAGCATCTCCTCGTGCAAATCCTCTTCCATCAGCATCATATCTGCTCCTGGATTACGATAGAAAGAAAAATCTCTATCTCCTCTTTCATTTTTCTGTACAAATGCCAGTGTTGTATTAACACTATCAGAAAAACACAGTCCTTCTGTGCCGATTCCAACCTCCTCCAACACACCTTTTAAGAGCTGCCCAAACATATCCTGCCCCACTTTACCAATAAATGCTGTCTTTTCTCCCAGTTTTTGCAGCATAGCAAGCACATTGCAGGGTGCTCCGCCCGGATTTGCCTCAAATAGAACGTTTCCCTGCTCACTATTTCCATTCCTGGTAAAATCA
>CAMBKU010000026.1 GCA_945868305.1 uncultured Lachnospiraceae bacterium
TGTTCGGGACTTTCACCCATTAGAGCGCGCCCATGGCGCGCAAACCTAAAAAAGCCAGGGCAAAAAGCCCTGGCTTTACTCACAAACTGATTATACTCTGGATAAGTATTCTCCGGTTCTTGTATCAATTTTAATGACATCGTCCTGCTCAACGAATAACGGTACGTTTACAGTCGCTCCTGTCTCTACTGTAGCCGGTTTTGTAGCTCCTGTTGCGGTGTCTCCCTTAAAACCAGGCTCTGTCTCAGTAACCTGAAGTTCTACAAAGAGAGGCGGCTCCACTGCGAATACATTACCATTATGAGAGCAAACCTTACACATTTCATTTTCTTTTACAAATTTTAATGCATCACCGATGGTATCGCTATTTAACGCCACCTGATCATAAGTCTCTACATCCATGAAGTAGTATAAATCTCCATCTTTGTATAAGTACTGCATATCTTTTCTGTCGATACGCGCCTGCGGACATTTTTCAGTCGGGCGAAATGTTTTCTCAACTACACCGCCGTTGATGATATTCTTTAACTTGGTACGTACAAATGCTGCACCTTTTCCTGGCTTTACATGCTGAAACTCAATAATCTGATAAATATTCCCTTCATATTCGATCGTAATTCCGTTTCTAAAATCTCCTGCTGAAATCATTCGATATTCCTCCTTAAATCTGTCTGGGAATGTCACCCACTCGTTTTATTCTATAATAAATGAGTATATATTTCAACCTTTTTTTACGGTTCTGCCTTATCTTTCCTCAATTTCGTGAATCATGGCAACCCGTTTTTCATGTCTGCCGCCTAAATATTCTGCATCCAAATATGCTTTGACAATATCCTTTGCCGTCTCGATACCAACAATTCTTGCACCAAATGCAATAATGTTTGCGTTATTATGCTGCTTTACAAGACGTGCTGTAGTCACGTCTGAGCACACTGCCGCACGCACTCCTTTTACTTTATTTGCTGCAATGGAGATTCCGACACCGGTTCCACAGATCAGGACGCCACAGTCTGCCTTTCCTTCTGCCACTGCCCTGCCGACTTTTTCTCCGTATACCGGATAGTCACAGCTTTCCGCCGTATCCGTGCCATAATTTACAACCTCATGTCCAAGTTCTTCCAAATACACTGTAATCAAACGTTTCATTTCTACTGCTGCATGATCATTTCCAATCGCTATTTTCATTTCTTATCCTCCTGCTTTTTTGTGATAGAACGTTTATAAAAAAATAATACTATTTTTTCCAGATATCGTTTTAATACAATCTGTATTTCTTCCTTCGGATGAATTGGTTTTACCAGTATCGTCCGAATCCCTGCACGGTTCGCTCCGTAAATATCCGTAAAAATCTGGTCTCCCACGAACAAGGTGTTTCGTACCTCTGTACCCATAATCTCCATGGCTTTCCTATAATTCTTCACGGACGGCTTTCCCGCTTTAAAAATGTAATTTACCTGTACATCATCATTAAACATTTTTACTCTTGGCTCTTTATTGTTGGACAGAAGGCAACAGGTAAACCCCGTTTCTTTTAAATGTGCAAACAGCTTTTTAGCACGCTCGTCCGCCTTCGCTCCATGGGGAACCAAAGTATTGTCAATATCAAATATCAGTCCACGGTACCCTTCTGCATATAGTTTATCAAAATCAATAACATAAGTAGAATCCACATATTCTCCGGGATAAAAACTCTGTAACATATCTTCCTTCGCTTTCTTTTTGCACTATGCTTTTATGATTGCAGATATCTGCTTAAATTCCGGTGTCCCAGCCACCTGCGAAAGTTCATACAGAATCGATTCATAGGTCGTAAAGGTCACCCCCTCCATCTGTGCCCGCAAAAAGGCCGTCTTTTTATCCTCCAAATCCCGTGCTGTGATACAATCTGTCACCAACACCGGACGGTACCCTGCTTCTTTTAAATCCAATGCCGTCTGCAGCACGCAAATATGCGCTTCCATTCCGCAGATTACAACATTTTTACAATCTTCCGGCAACGCAGCACGCACTGCTGCCTCACCCCAGGCACTAAATGATAGCTTATCAAATTCCTCTGCTTCTCCTGCTGCCTCTTTAATTTCCGGTATATTATCCCCCAGGCCTTTTTTATACTGGGTTGTCAGAATCCTTGGCACCTTAAGTATCTGCATACCATGCAAAAGCTTTATGGATTTTTCTAAAAATTTCTCCCGCTCCGCAACTGCCGGAACCAGCTTTTCCTGATAATCAATCACCATACATACGGTTTCTTCCGGTATGATTCTCATAAAACTCCTCCTGAAAAAAGGGCATATGCCTTCACATAAGCCCCCTTTATTCTTTCATTTTCTTTCCAAAACCATTCCTTTTTCAAGGAATATCAAAATTTTCGTCTGTTCGAAACATATTTGTATTTTCTCCGGTACTTGTCACTCTGCCCTGTCCCAGACTTTCTCCGACAAAAAACTGATACTGCTGAAGCACCTGATCTTTTTTCATATCAGAGATTGCTTTTTCTACATCAAGACTCAAAAGATCACTTTCTGTCCCTTTCAGTTCATATTCCGCATCAGGATCATACTGTCCTGCATAATCGAAAACTTTTTCCGGCTCCGACTGCGCGATACTGTACTCCTGTTCCGGCTCCTGAAGATATTCGCCCACCGTCTGTTTTTCTGTTTCCGGTATTCCGGAAAGTTCCGGACTCTTTATGGCATTGTAGTCATTTACGCCGATAATCGGGCGTATTCCTGATATGTTCATCTTCCACCAACTCTTATCCTAAACCTGTTTCTTGCTACTTATCCAATATTTTCTTCAATTCATCCATAAACGTATTAACATCCTTAAACTCCCGATATACAGATGCAAAACGGACATACGCAACCGCCTCTAAATCCTTCAATTTATCCATGACAATCTCTCCAATCACAGATGTCGGGATTTCTTTTTCCTCACGGTTAAAAATTTCTGTCTCTACTTCATCCACCAATTCGTTAATCTGATTGATGGAAACCGGTCGTTTATGGCACGCCCGAAGAACGCCTGCCGTGATTTTCGCACGGTCGTACTGTTCCCTGCTGTTGTCCTTCTTTATGACCACAAGCGGTATCGTTTCTACTTTTTCATAGGTTGTAAATCGTTTTTTACACCCATCACACATTCTTCTCCGTCTGATGGATGTATTATCATCTGCCGGTCTGGAGTCAATGACTCTGGTATCATCGCTGCCGCAAAACGGACACTTCATGTAGCTCTCCTCCTGTACGGACGGACATCTGCTGCTCTCCCATCACGCACTTATTATTTTCAAGTATAACTTTCTGTCGGTTTCTTGTCAACATAATATCAGACATTATGTAACTTTTCTACAGCTTATGTCTTGCGTCCTCCAAACAGATGTCCACCAGAATAATATCCGGCCCGATACGCACAATATTTTTCCACGGAATGAAATACTCAAAATCCCGGAAAAATGCGCCAAACCATTTACAGGGCTGCGGCACAATCAGTGCCCGGATGCATCCTGATTTCTCATCAAAATCCAAATCACAAACATTTCCAAGGAAACGACAATCCGCCACGTTAATCACATCTTTTTCCTGCAATTCACAAAAACGCATTCCGCATCATCCCAAAACTGCTCTTAATCTATTATATGCAATTATACATTGAAGCGGAATACAATAATATCACCGTCTTTTACGATATAATCCTTTCCTTCCAGACGTACAAGTCCTTTTTCCCTGGCTGCCACCATGCTGCCGCACTCCATCAGGTCCTTATATGCCACAACCTCTGCCCGGATAAATCCACGTTCAAAGTCCGTATGAATCTTTCCTGCAGCCTGCGGTGCCTTTGTTCCGTTTTTAATCGTCCATGCCCTGGTCTCATCTTCACCGGAGGTAAGAAAACTGATAAGTCCCAGCAAACGATAGCTTGCTGTAATCAACTTTTCCAGACCGGATTCCTTCAATCCCAGTTCTTCCAGAAACATTGCTTTTTCATCATCTTCTAACTCAGCCATTTCCTGTTCAATCTGCGCACAGATTACAAACACTTCGCTGTTTTCTTTTTCTGCCAGCGCTCTTACATTCTTTACATGCGGATTGTCCGCACCATCATTTGCCAGATCATCCTCTGATACATTCGCTGCATAAATGACTGGCTTTGCCGTTAAAAGGTTATATGATTTATACCATTCAATTTCATCCTCATCCTCGGATAGCTCATAGGTTTTCGCCATGTTGCCTTCTTCCAGATGAGCCTTTAATGCTTCCAAAAGTTTCAGTTCCTTTGCCAGTGTCTTATCCATTCTCGCCTGTTTTGCCACCTTTGCAATACGACGCTCCAATATCTCAATATCGGAAAAAATCAATTCCAGATTGATGGTCTCGATATCCCTTGCCGGGTCTACGCTTCCATCTACATGAACAACATTGGTATCTTCAAAACAGCGTACCACGTGCACAATCGCATCAACCTCACGGATATTGGCAAGGAACTGGTTTCCAAGACCTTCACCCTTACTGGCTCCCTTTACCAGTCCCGCAATGTCCACAAACTCAATGACTGCCGGTGTCACCTTTTTGGAATGATACATTTCTCCGAGCTTTGTTAAACGCTCATCCGGTACAGTTACGACACCCACATTCGGGTCAATAGTACAAAACGGATAGTTGGCAGATTCCGCTCCTGCTTTTGTTAACGAGTTAAATAAGGTACTCTTTCCTACATTCGGTAATCCTACGATTCCTAGTTTCATAGCTTTTATTTCCTCCTAAATTTCGTATTTCTTTCCAAATTATTCTGAATCTCTCGACTCAATCATAATAAGAATCCCACTTTCTATTTCAACCTCCGCTGTGTCCGCTAAAATCTCGTTGCTGACTCCCAGTGAATTATCACTGGTCATAGTGTAACCTGACAGCGGATATTTAAAGCCCCGTAAAGTCACACCCTCTGCCTGCGTTGTGAGAGGCAAAAAAGACACATATTTCCCGAACTGTTCCTCTTTTTTTATAAGGAATTTATCAGCAATAAGACGAATACGATTGTTTGCATCTACCAGAACACATGATACTCCTTTCTCCAACGGTTTACATAACAAATGTATGTTGCCGAGTACATGGTCAAGTCTCGTTCCAGTTGCTCCAAGCACACAAATTTTCTCTGCCCCAAGCGTCAGTGCAAGCGTCAGCGCAAGCTCCGTATCTGTCTCGTCTTTCTCGGGACGAAATTCTAAAAACTCGATTCCATCCTGTTTCCGAAAGTAAGAAAGTATCTCAGACTTTGCAGAATCGAAATCTCCCACAATATGCTGTGGCACCATTCCCATCCGGTAAAAAAATTCCATACCGGAATCCGCTGCAATCATCTGATCAAACTTTTTTTTTCGAATGTATTCTACAGCAAAATCGTCCTGTATGCTTCCGCCTGTTACAACCAATATATTCATCTTTCCACTCCTGTATCCTTTATCTTCCGGTTATTATGCTTCCCGCATAATGTCTAAAAAGCAGCCTACATTCTCCTCAATATCTCCTCCAAATACCGCGCTGCCCGCTACAATAATATTGGCTCCGGCATCCATGACATTTGCCACATTTTCCAGATTAATGCCACCATCCACTTCAATATCGGTTTTTAATCCCTTTTTATCGATCATACGTTTTAAATCCCGCACCTTATCCAGCGTATATGGAATAAATTTCTGTCCGCCAAAGCCCGGATTGACCGTCATAATGAGAACCATATCTACACTCGGAAGGACATATTCAATTGCGCTAAGCGGAGTTGATGGGTTCAAGGCAACTCCGCAAAGAATTCCTTTCTCCTTGATTGCCTGAATGGTACGATCCAAATGTCTGCAGCTCTCTGCATGCACCGTAATCAGATCCGCTCCACAATCCACAAATTCATCGATATAACGCCCCGGTTCTTCTATCATCAGGTGCACATCAAAGATGCGGTCAGTAAGCCCGCGAATGGATTTAATAATTGGAAATCCAAAAGAAATACTTGGGACAAAGCTGCCGTCCATCACATCAATATGGACATACTGTGCTCCACAATCATCCAAAAGCTTTACCTGTTCTCCGAGATTCGCAAAATCCGCGGATAATATAGATGGGGATAAACAATTCATAAACTTTCCTCCTGCCAGAATCAATATTTCTTCTGGTTCTTTAATTCTTCATATAGTAATTTATAATTTTCATAACGTACCGGATGGATTTTCCCCTCCTCCAGTGCCTGCTTTACTCTACAGTCTGGTTCACTGATGTGACTGCATCCGGCAAACCGACAGTACGGTGCCAATGGTATAAATTCCGGATAACAATCTGCAAGATTCTCTTTTTCAAAGCCCGGTATATAAAGAGAACTAAACCCCGGCGTGTCCATAATATAGGTACCATCCTCCACCGGAATGATTTCGGAATGTCTGGTCGTATGCTTTCCTCTCTCAATTTTCTTGCTGATAGCTCCAGTCTCCATAGAAGCCTCTGGCTGCAACAAATTAATCAACGAGGATTTTCCCACACCGGAAGGTCCTGCCACCGCCGCTGTTTTTCCTCTTAATTCCGTCCGCAGTTCCTCTATCCCTTCCCCCTGTTTTGCACTGGTAAAAAGGACCCGACTTCCGCAACCCGCATAGACTTCCTCTAACTCTGCCAGTTCCTCATCCGATGCCAAATCCTTCTTGTTAAAGCAAATTGTGACCGGCACATCCTGATATTGCATCATTATAAGAAACCGGTCTAATAGATTAAAATTAGGTTTAGGCTTCGCTGCGGCAAAAATAAGGAGCGCCAAATCAATATTTGACACCGCCGGACGAATCAGTTCATTTTTTCTCGGAAGTATCTCTGTAATATTTCCAAGCTTCTCCGTCTCGTCTAATACTACAATTTCCACGTTGTCACCGACTAATGGTTTTATCTTTTTATTCCGAAAAATACCTTTTGCCTTACATTCATAAATTCCGGATTCCGCTACATGAACGTAGTAGAATCCGGAAATTCCTTTTACTATCTTTCCCTGCATAGATTACCCTAATTTGTCTGTGTAAACGACACGTTTTCTGTCTGTTCACTCTGTGTTCCATCGTTCAAAATCCAAGTAATCTTTAACGTACCTGAAGTACTGTCCGTAATTCCGTTCTTTTCCAGTGTATACGGGAAAGAATTGATATCTACGGACTGAGAAACCAGGCTGTTTCCATTGGAATCCGTCAAAGATATATTCGCACTCACCACATAAATGTCTCCATTCGCTGAAGGTGCTGTGATTGTCGCCTTATAACCATAAGTCGGTTGTCCCTTGCTGATTGCAATCGTGACAGCAGTACCTGAGGTAACACGCACACCTGGGTCAATACTCTGACCTACAACTTTTCCTGCCTCCTGTGTCGAATTGTATTCTGTATTGACATTGACAGAACATCCCATCTCATTCAACGCATTCTTTGCCTGTTCCTCTGTCTGCCCAATCAAGTTCGGCATTGCTGTTCCTTCCGGTCCACGACTCAAATAAATAGTAACTGTCTCGCCTTTTTGTGCAGAGGTTCCTGCAGCAGGAGCTGTCTCTACGACGTTACCCTGTGCAACCGTATCACTGTATTTATAATCTGTAGATACTTTAAATCCTTCGTTTTCAAGCTTTGAAGTTGCATTGGAAGACGATTCGCCTCTCACATCCGGTACCGGAACACTTCCCTTGCCACTGCTGAGAATTACCTTGACAGTCGTATTCTTCTCAACCTTGTCACCCTCATCTACATCCTGGGATACAATCTCTCCTTCCGCATAATCATCAGAGGACTGCGTTCCGTTCTTAAAAATGCCAAGACCAATCTTATTCAAAGCTTCTTTTGCTTCATCATAGGTCATTCCAGTGACATCAATCATTTTTACCTTATCCGTATCTTCTTCCTCGGTTTCTGTCTCTGTCTCAGTTTCCGTCTCGGTTTCTGTCTCTGTCTGCGTATCTGCCTTGTGGCTGGAAGAGCCAAACTTAAAGAGTCCAAAAAAACTTCCCACCAGATAAATAATGATAAACACGATGATTATGGCTACCACAATTCCCATGATGGTAATTGCTTTTTCCATTTTCGGATTTAATCCACTTTCAGAATCTTCTTCATCCTCGTACTCGTCATCCTCATACTCACCATCATCCTCATATTCGTCATATTCTTCTTCATCATATTCACCGTCTTCGTCGTACTCGTCATACTCCTCATCGTCGTATTCTTCTTCACGGTTTCTTTTTATTTGATTAATCTCGTCTTCTGATATCACTCTTGTCTTATCTTGATTCATGAGCGGAACCATTGTAACAAAATCTTCATTCGGACTAATCAGCGCTTTTTTCAAATCCAGTATCAAATCTCCGATATTCTGATAACGGCGACTTGGACTTTTCTGGGTACATTTGAGAATAATTTTTTCCAGACTAATTGGAAGATCCGGCGCATAAACGCTTGGCGGAACCATTTCCTCCTGCAGATGCTGGATTGCGACAGCAACCGTCGTATCCCCGTCAAACGGCACACGTCCTGTCACCATTTCATACATCACAATACCGAGGGAATAGATATCGCTTTTTCCATCGATAAATCCGTTTCTTGCCTGTTCCGGCGAAGAATAATGGACAGAACCCATCACGTCGGAATGAATGGTGTTGCTGGTCGCCGCCCTTGCAATACCAAAATCCATGACTTTTACTTTTCCTTCTGTGGAAATCATAATGTTCTGTGGCTTGATATCCCGATGTACAATATTTTTATTATGTGCAGCCTCAATACCTCTGCCCACCTGAATCGCGATACTTACCGCTTCCTTAAACGAAAGCCGTCCTTTTTTCTCAATATAAGTTTTTAAGGTAATGCCCTCGATATGCTCCATCACAATATAATGAAGTCCGTCTTCGCTGCCGACATCATATATATTTACAATATTCGGATGCTCCAGACCAGCAGCCGACTGTGCCTCCGTATGAAATTTACTCACAAAGCTCACATCTTCGCTGAACTCCGGTTTTAAAACTTTTATGGCTACAAAACGTCCGAGGACATGATCTTTCGCTTTATAGACGTCCGACATTCCGCCGGCTCCAATTTTACTTATGACCTCATAGCGGTCTGCTATAAACATTCCTTCTGTTAACATCTTTTCACCTCATCAGAAAACGGTTCTATTACTACAACCGTAATATTATCTTTCCCGCCGTTTCGATTAGCAGTTTCTACAAGTTTCTCTGCTTTTTCAGCGATATCTCTCTGGCCAAGAATAATACTTTTTATTGCATCATCTTCCACCATATTCGTAAGCCCGTCAGAGCACATTAAAATAAAGTCGCCATGTGTCACTTCTTCCTCAAAGAAATCAATGGTGACTTCCTTTCCAACACCAATTGCCCTGGTGATGATATTTTTATCCGGATGGTCTTTTGCCATCTCTGCATCAATTTCACCCATGCGAACCATTTCCTGTACATAGGAGTGATCCTTCGTAATCTGTCTGATACTGTCGTTTATGATATATAACCTGCTGTCACCTACATTGGCTATCACCAGCCGGTTATCCGTAATCGACAGAACCACAACAGTAGTTCCCATTCCTTTTCTTGCAATATCCTCATTGGCACGCTCAAGCAACATACTGTTTGCCTGCTCAATACCTTCTTTAATGATTTTGGCAGGATCTGTCTCCTTAGACTTTGATACCACGTCCACGATCTGCTCTACCGTATACTGGGACGCATAATCCCCGGCATTATGGCCGCCCATTCCGTCTGCCACAATAAAAAGGTTTGGTAAATTTCCGACTGGATTTTCGGACGTGTAAAAATAATCCTGGTTTGTCTCCCGTAACTGTCCTACATCCGTTATGGAAAATGTTTTCATTCCTTACGCCTACCTTTCTATATATCTTTTACGCAACTGCCCACAGGCTCCATCAATATCCCGTCCCATTTCCCTTCTAATAGTAACATTTATTCCGTTTTTTTCAAGTTTATTTTTGAAATTCAGGACATGGTCATGGGAAGGCTGCACAAAATCCCGTTCTTTAATTGGATTTACCGGAATCAAATTGATATGGCAATTCATTCCCCGGACAAGCGACAAAAGTTCTGCCGCATCCTCATCTGTATCGTTGACCCCCGCCACCAGACTGTACTCAAATGTCACTCTGCGTCCTGTTTTTTCAAAATAATAGCGACAGGCATCAATCACCTCATGAATTTCGTATTTATTGGCCACAGGCATAAGAGCAAGGCGCTTTTCCTGAGAAGACGCATGCAGGGAAAGCGCCAGCGTAATCTGAAGCTTTTCTTCTGCCAGTTTCCTCATTTTCGGAACAATACCACAGGTGGAAACTGTCACATTCCGCTGGCTGATATTTAAACCGTTTTCATCGGTAAGAAGTTCTAAAAACTTTAACAGATTCTCATAATTATCCATCGGTTCCCCAGTTCCCATGACTACAACATTGGAAACCCTCTCTCCGATATCTGCCCCAATCCGGTATATCTGCTCCAACATCTCAGAGGGCAAAAGATCCCTGACTTTGCCATCCAGCGTAGATGCACAAAAACGACATCCCATCCGGCATCCTACCTGAGAAGAAATACACACCGAATTTCCGTGCTTATAACGCATCAATACACTTTCTATGACATTACCGTCAGAAAGTGCAAACAGATACTTTCTTGTGCCGTCGATTTTCGACACCTGCACCGTCACCTGCTTTAACACGGTAAGCGGGTAGTTTATTGTTAAATCTTCTTTTAACTTTTTGGATATATTGGTCATTTCCTCATAAGAAGAAACCTGTTTTTTATGAAGCCATTCATAAATCTGCTTTGCCCGAAAGGACTTTTCACCAAGATTTTCTATGACTTTTGTCAGTTCTTTTAAATTCAATGACTTAATATCTGTCTGTTCCATACATTACTCCGATTTCTTTAATTTTGCGAGAAAAAAACCGTCATTTCTGCCCTGCTTCGGCAAAATCTGTTCCATAGATTCCAGCAAAAACTCCTTATGTTCCTTCAAAAACCATGCTACATTATCTTCGTTTTCTTCACGATTAATAGTACAGGTGCTGTAAAGAAGGGTTCCACCCGGCTTTACATATCTATGCACCACCGAAAGTATCTCCTGCTGTAATTTTACAAGCATCTCCTGCTTTTCCGGTGTCATCTTATACTTGATATCCTTTTTCTTCTGGATTACTCCAAGTCCCGAGCAAGGAAGGTCAGCAATCACAATATCCGCTTTCTCTATAGATGCTTCATCCAATATTCTTGCATCCATACAGGAGGCTGTCATATTTCGTGTGCCACACCGCTCCATATTTTCTTCTATCAGACCAACCTTATATGGTGTCAGATCTCTGGCATCCACTTGACCTGTTCCATGCATTTTTTCTGCGATATGTATACTTTTTCCACCGGGAGCCGCACAGACATCAATCACATGGTCGCCATCCTTTGGCGCTGCCAGTTCCGCCACCTGCATAGAACTTTCATCCTGCACATAAAAAAGTCCCTCTGTAAAAGACGGCAATGCCTGTAAATAATCAAAGCCGGAAAGATAAAAGGCATAAGGAAGCTTTTCATTCTTCCTTACAGTTACTCCTTCCTCCGTCAACCGTTTTTGCAGTTCCTCCGGAGAAATCCGGTTTTCATTTGTTCTGATGGAAAGTTCCGGCTCTCTCAAAAAGGACTGCAACATCTCCTCCGTCATCTCCGTACCATACGTTTTTTGCCATTCCTTTACAATCCATTCCGGCATGGAATAATAAATGGAAAAATACGCCGCCGGATTTTCTTCCCGGCTCGGATAGGATATTTCATTCATATTCCGGCTGATATTCCGCAAAATACCGTTCACAAAACCCTTTAAATTCCGAAATCCCTTTCGTTCCGCCAACTTCACAGCCTCATTGCAGGCAGCCGAAGCCGGAATGGAATCCATATATTTTAACTGATAAACACCCATGCGCAAAATATTTCGGATTACCGGCTTCATCTTGCGAACTGGAACTTTTGAAAACTGGTCAATGATATAATCAAGTTCTATCATCCTCTCTAAGGTTCCCTCGCTTACCCGTGTAATAAAGGCACGGCGGTTCTTTTCTAAATACTGATACTTTTCCAGGACATTTTTAATGGCAATATGGCTGTATTCCTCATCCCTCGTTACAGAAAGAAGGATACTAAGCACCAATTCTCTTTCATTTACATTATCAGTCACGGTCGTCTCCTCTGCCTCCAAATAAAAGTACGATACGAAGCAGCTGCAGGATTGCCGACGCCGCACTGGCAACATAGGTAAGCGCCGCTGCTCCAAGTACCTTTTGGGTGTAAGGAAGCTCCTCGCTGCTCAAAATTCCTGTCTCTCCAAGAATTTTCACCGCCCTTCCTGATGCGTTAAACTCCACCGGAAGTGTCACGAGCTGAAATAGTACCGCCAGCGAAAACAGCAAAATACCTACATGAATCAATACATCCCCTGTATTGCTGGTAAAAAACAATCCAAGAATAATGAGCGGCCATGCTAAAGATGAACCGAAATTCGCCGCAGGAACCAGCGCACTTCTCACTTTGAGCGGTACATATCCCTGCTGATGCTGAATGGCATGCCCGCACTCATGGGCTGCAACCCCTACTGCCGCAACGGAAGAAGAACCATACACGCTGTCGGAAAGATTCAATGTTTTATTCGCCGGGTTATAATGATCCGTCAGATTTCCGGACACATGCTGAATACGCACATCATAGATTCCTGCACTGTTTAAGATACGCTGTGCTGCTTCGGCTCCAGTCATACCGGACATACTGCGATATGACGCATATTTGTTGTAAGTCGTCTTTACCCTTGCAGAGGCAATCATGCAAATAACTGCTCCGATAATGACCAGAATATAAGTAGGATCCCACCAACTGTAATACATACCATACATAAGAATTGCCTCCTATCCTAATATCGTTCCACATTCTAACGGAAATCCCCGCAAAAAAGCATCTGCTTCCATGCGCTTTTTTCCTTCCATCTGAATTTCTTCCAAAACAAGAATTCCTTCGCCTGTCTGAACTCCGATTTCCTTTTTCGTTACAAGGACAACTTTTCCGGCATCTGCCTTCTCACCGCCCAGACGGACAGATGCTTTCCATATCTTTAGTGTCTTCCCATTTAAGGAAGTATATGCACTAGGCCACGGATTTAGCCCGCGAATCAGCCGTTCAATTTCCACTGCAGGTTTCGTCCAGTCTATTTTTCCAAACTGTTTTTTTATCATGCCGGTATGCGTTGCTTCCGACTCCTCCTGTTTTGTATAAACTGCACGTCCAGCCTCGATTTCTTCCATTGTATGCACACATAATTCTGCACCTGCTACAGCCAAACGGTCAAACAAACTTCCACCTGTTTCCTCCGGTGCCAGTTCTACCTCTTTTTGTTCTATCATATCACCGGTATCTATTCCCTCATTCATACGCATAGTCGTTACACCCGAAATTTTTTCTCCGTTGATGACCGCCCACTGAATCGGAGCTGCGCCACGGTATTTCGGCAGTAAAGATGCGTGAACATTCACACAACCATACTTTGGCATATCTAAGATTTCTTTAGGGAGAATCTGCCCGAATGCCGCAACGATAATAATGTCCGGCTCATATTTTTGTAAATACGCAACACATTCCGGCTCACGCACCCGTTTCGGCTGATACACCTCAATATCATGTTTTAAAGCCGCTTCCTTAACCGGCGGAAACTGTACGGCATTCCCCCGGCCCTTTGGTTTATCCGGCTGTGTAACAGTAAGGACAACTTCATGCCCCGCCTCTACAATCGCTTCCAATATCCCAACTGAAAAATCCGGTGTTCCCATAAAAATAACACGCATTTTATTCCCTCGTTTCCTGTTGTTTTATTCCTCGTCTTCTTCCGGTTCCACACCTACGTCGTGAAGTCCTCCCTCCACTTTTTCCGTATACATATGTCCGTCCAGATGTTCAATTTCGTGGCAAAATGCCCTTGCAAGAAGTCCCTCACCCTCCAGTTCAATCTCTTTCATATCCTCATCAAGTGCCTGTACCTTCACATAATTCGGACGCGTCACCAATCCAGCCTTTCCTGGAAGACTTAAACATCCCTCATCACCAGTCTGCTCTCCGTCTGTCGCAACAATTTTCGGATTAATCAATATAATTGGTCCTTCGCCAACATCAATGACAACAATACGCTTTAAAATTCCAACCTGCGGTGCTGCAAGCCCCACACCGTTTGCCTCATACATTGTTTCAATCATATCATCTATCAGTTCTGTAATCTTTGGTGTTACCTCTGTAACTTCCCTGCATACCTTTGTAAGTACTGGATCGCCCATCACACGAATTTCTCTTAATGCCATTGTTATTCCTCCATTTTTCCAATTTTCATCTGTTTATTACTATACTATATTTTAAAATCCATTCATAGGATTAAAATCAAATTGTACCATAACATCTTTTAAATCTCTATTTCCATTTAAAAAATGTTCCAGTTTATCTTTCACATCCACCAGAAGCCCATAATCCTCATGTTTTAGGTACAACACCTTCTTATAAATATCATTAACCTTTGCCACTGCTGCATCCGCCGGGCCAATTACAAAAAGCCCCTCGCATCCTAAAGCTGCAATCACACGGCGCATGCGGTTTGCCGCACGAAGCGCAGCTTCTTCTTCCCTCGCAGCAGACAGAATCACTAGCATATTCCACACTGGCGGATAACAGAGCATCTTGCGATATTCCATCTCCTGCCGGAAAAATGCCTCATAATCCTGCTTTGCAGCCGTTACAACGCTGTAATGTTCTGGCTGATAAGTCTGAATCACCACTTCTCCCGGCTTTTCTCCTCGTCCGGCCCGCCCAGCTGCCTGGGTCAAAAGCTGAAAGGTTCGCTCAGATGCCCGGTAATCACTGACATAAAGGGATAAATCCGCCGCAAGAACACCTACCAGCGTTACATTCGGGAAATCATGTCCCTTTACAATCATCTGTGTACCGACTAAAATGTCAGCCTCCTGATTTGCAAAAGCAGACAGAATTTTTTCGTGTCCTTCTTTATTCCTGGTCGTATCAAAATCCATCCGAAGCACTTTTGCCTTCGGAAAACGCTTCTTTACAATCATCTCAATTTTTTGGGTACCTGCCTTAAAACCACTGATATACTTAGAACCACATTCCGGACAAATAGAAACCTCCGGCTCCTCATACCCGCAGTAATGGCAAACCAGCCTGCCATTACTGTGCCAGCTTAAGGAAACATCACAATGCGGACATTTCATCACATGCCCGCAGGCACGGCAGGAAACAAATCCCGACATTCCCCTGCGGTTCAAAAAAAGCATAATCTGTTCGCCCTTTGCCAGCCGTTCCTCCATAAGTTCCTGCAATTTCCGGCTTAAAATCGAACGGTTTCCCATCTTTAATTCTTCCCTTAAATCTACGGTATAGCAGGCAGGAAGCGGCTTTTCGGCAATCCGCTTTGACATTCTTAAAAGCTGGTATTCTCCCTGCAATGCCTTTGCAAAGCTTTCTACCGATGGCGTTGCTGAACCAAGAACTACGCTTGCCCCTGCCATTTTTGCCCTCTCAATCGCTGTCTCTCTTGCATGATAACGGGGAACCGTCTCGCTTTTATAAGAATTTTCATGTTCTTCATCAATGATTATAAGCCCAAGATTTGAAAAAGGTGTGAACAAAGCAGACCTTGGTCCAATCATAATATCTATCTCTCCGCGCTTTGCCCGCAGGAACTGATCATAGCGCTCACCTGCAGATAATCTGGAATTTAGGATAGATATTCTGTCACCAAAGCGATCATAAAAGCGCATCACCGTCTGATAGGTCAACGCAATTTCCGGTATCAGGACAATTGCCTGTTTTCCCTCCGCAATATTATGCGCAATTAATTCCATATAAACCTCTGTTTTACCGCTTCCGGTAACACCATATAAAAGGTATGTTCCAAACCAGCCTGCCATCCGGTCTTTTTGCACAGCATCCACTGCCGCCTGTTGTTCTTTGTTCAGCACGATATGACAGTCGTTTGTCTTTCTCCCTTTCACCGGATTCCGGTATTCCTGCTCGGTTTTGACACACAAAATGCCCATTTTTTCCATGGATTGCACGACACTTAATGCCACATGAAGCTTCTGCGTAACCACCTCATAGGGCAGCTCCTTTTCCTGTATCAGCGCCTCCAAAAGCCTTGCTCTGGCTACATTGTGCTTTCGTTCAAACTCTGCAAGCCGGACATTCGCCTCCTCCGGCACAAGCGTCAGGCATACTCTTCGTTTCTCCTTTGCTGCCGCTTTCTGTTTGATTGGAATGACCGTCTTTAGCGCCTGGTTCATGGTTCCTCCATAGTTTTTTTTCATCCAGAACGCCAGTGCGATGAGCTGCGTTTCAATCGCTACGCTATCCTCACAGATAGATGCGATTTCCTTAATTTTTTGCACATCGTATTCTGCCTCTTTTGTCAATTCAATCACATAGCCCCGCAGCATTCTGCTTCCATTTCCAAATGGAACAAGCACCTGCATCCCGATTTTCAATGCATTTTTCATATTTTCCGGCACACGGTACTGAAAAGGCCTGTCTAATTTTTCATGAGATATATCTATAATAATATTGGCATACAACGCCATCTCCAATATTCAACTCCTCTAAAATTCGCATATCTTTTATTATATGCCACATCCTGCATAAAAAGCAACCGACGCGGGCACACTTTTTTCATGAGAAAGAATTTTTTTATCTGCGGACTGGCCGGATGGTGCATGGAAATACTTTTTACTTCTTTTGGTGCCCTCCGAAAAAAGAATATGAAACTGATTGGACAGACCTCCATCTGGATGTTCCCGATTTACGGCATGGCCGCTGTAATTGAGCCACTGTACCGACACATAAAAGGCGTTCCGGCTCTTTTTCGGGGGATGATATATTCTGTTGGAATTTTCATCTGCGAATTTATCAGTGGAAGTCTGTTAAAAAAGCATGACCTTTGCCCCTGGGACTACAGCCATGCTAAAACAAATATCCACGGCGTCATACGTTTGGACTATGCTCCTCTCTGGATGGCCGCCGGATTGATTTTTGAAAAACTGATGCGCTTTATCGATCACGAAGATTCCTGAAAAATACTAAAAATCTTCTTCCGGTATATCACTTGCACTGATATCCTGCATATTTAAAGTACGTCGCTTTAATCTTGCAGTCTCAGACTCTGTAAGAAGATACTCCTTTAACTCTCCTGCATGCTTTACATGTTCAATGACAAGTTGCGGGCTGGTGGTATCCCCGGTATAACAAACGATGGTTCCAAGCCCGAACATCCTCTCAAGCAATGATCTTTTTAAGGTCACATCCTGAATCTTATACATGTAACAGTCATTCTCCTCACGGTTAAAAAAGCCTGTATCTACCGTCACAACCACATTACTCACCGTATATACGGTAAAAGTAAAAGGAAGTCCAAAAAAGAGCAGGCGTTTCCTCTCTTTAAAAGCAATTTCTTTATTATCCATATCGCTCCTCCTGCGTTTTATTTTTTATTATAGTATTTTTACAGAACATACACAAGCCAAACATTTTCTCCCGATTTTTTCACAAAATACTGCTTGAAATTTGTATTTTATTATTATATGATAGTAAAAATGTCTATAGGAGGAAAATACAATGCGACATTTAATGAGCCCGTTGGACTTGTCCGTGGAAGAATTGGACAAGCTGCTTACTCTGGCTAATGACATTGAAAAAAATCCCAAAAAATATGCACATGCATGTGACGGGAAAAAATTAGCCACCTGTTTTTATGAACCCAGCACCAGAACAAGACTTAGTTTTGAATCCGCCATGTTGAACTTAGGCGGTTCAGTCATTGGTTTTTCCAGTGCTGATAGCAGCTCCGCTGCAAAAGGTGAAAGTGTTTCTGATACCATTCGAGTTATTTCCTGCTTCGCAGATATTTGTGCGATGCGTCATCCCAAAGAGGGAGCTCCTCTCGTTGCCTCCCAGAAATCCAGTATTCCAGTTATCAATGCCGGAGACGGCGGTCATCAGCATCCCACCCAGACACTTACGGATTTACTTACTATTCGTTCTTTAAAGGGACATTTGGACAACCTGAAAATCGGTCTGTGCGGTGATTTGAAATTCGGACGTACCGTCCACTCCCTGATTAACGCCTTAATCCGCTATCCAAACGTGGAATTTGTACTGATTTCCCCAAAGGAACTGCGGGTACCGGAATATATCAGAGAAGATGTTTTAGTTGCAAACAATATTCCGTTTACGGAAGTTGAACGTTTAGAGGATGCTATCACAGACCTCGACATCCTATACATGACCAGAGTCCAAAAGGAACGCTTCTTTAACGAAGAAGACTACGTCCGCATGAAGGATTTCTATATTCTGGACAAAGCAAAAATGGCATTGGCCAGAGAAGATATGCTGGTACTTCACCCACTTCCGCGTGTCAACGAAATTTCCGTGGAGGTCGATGATGATCCGAGGGCTGTCTATTTCAAACAGGTACAATACGGCGTTTACGTCCGCATGGCACTCATTCTCACTTTACTGGAAATCGAAGTATAAATATTATGTAAACTTACTATGCTAAGGAAGGAATAGAACAAATGTTAAATATCAGTGGAATCCAGGAAGGGTTCGTGCTCGACCATATCAAAGCCGGCGCCAGTCTTTCCATTTATCATTACTTAAAGCTGGATCAATTAGACTGCTGCGTTGCCATTATCAAAAATGCACGCAGTAAAAAAATGGGAAAAAAGGACATGATAAAGGTAGAATGCCCGATTGACAAATTGGATCTCGATATTTTGGGCTTTATTGACCACAATATCACTGTCAACATCATAAAAGGAGAACAGATTGTAGAAAAACGCCGTTTGCGTCTCCCGAAAGAAATTAAAAATGTGATTCGATGCAAAAACCCAAGATGTATTTCCTCCATCGAACAGGAGTTAGACCAGATTTTCATTCTGACTGACGAAGACAAAGAAGTTTACCGCTGTAAATATTGCGAAGAAAAATATGAAAGAAAATAATGCTGCTTTCCCGCACGTTTAAAACGGACGGAAACAGCAGCAATTACACAGCATATTCAGCAAAAGAAAACTCAGACAATAACCACTGGAACCGGAATATGGCCTTCCGTAGGATTCTCCCATATTCTGATACCAGTTCCCGCCAAACTCAAGCTGTTGCTTTAACTGGCGATATTCCATATTGCTCGGCTCCATTGCCACCGCACGGTCGGCATGGTCCCGGGCAATCATATTATTTCCCACTCCGGCATTCGCAAGCGCACTGTAATAATACCATCTGGCATTTCGCTCTGTTGCAGCCATATTATTCAGTATATTCAACGCTTCCCTAAAGCAACGGTTTGCAATATAATTCGCCGCAGCCTGCATTTCTACCGAGCCTGCGCCCTGCCCACCGCCTCCGTAATAAGACTGATTTGACCTGGAAGATGAATTTCCATAACCGCCATAGCTGCCATAAGAATAACCCTGCTGTTTTTCTTTCATAATCTGGTCATAAGCCTGCTGCACTTCTTTAAATTTTTCTTCTGCCTCCGCTTTATTTGGACTGTTTATATTGGCATCCGGATGATATTTCCGGCTCAGTGACCGATATGCCTTTTTTATTTCTTCATCCGTTGCACCCGGTGATACACCAAGCACTTCATAAGGATTCCGATTTCCCATCCGATGTTTCCTCCCTGTTTATTTTCCTGACTTTTCCTTTGCCTCTTTTTTCTGCCTCTTCATCTGGATATACTCATATTTTGACCATACACCGGAATATAGAACATTCCGCAAAATATCTGCATGCAACAGAATAGGCAGACGTTCAAAGGATTTCGCACATTCTGACATCATACTTGTCAATATTAACTTACATAAAGTTTCATAATCTGCTGGCTTTTCTTTTTCCATTCCACGCAGCGGATTAAATGCATCTTTACGTTCATCACTTTTTCGATCCTCATAAGCATCCATAATATAAATAAATTTGCCCATATAAAATCCAAGGCATCTTAATTCTTCTGCCCACATATCCTCTTTCCAGGCAAAGATTTCTCCCAACACTCCTCCGAAAAGCCCTGCCACCACATCCAGGTTTGTTTCCTTGTTCTGCTCCGCCTCTGCCTGTCTTTTCATGTACATCTCAATTGCCTGAACCTGTCTCGGATATATCCCCCGAATACGTTCATAATCTTTTTCGAACATCTTCATAAAAGTCCGCTTTGCATAAGATTTGTCATCTTTCCAGTCATCCTCAAAGTTCTGATAGGATAAAATCACATTCATATCCGCCGCATAATCTGTCGCCTCATTCAAGTATGCCGTCTGCTTTTTCGTCGGATGCAACCCACAGGTAAAATTTACTTCTTCATTTTGCAGCTCATATAATCCGGTCAGAAGGACAATCAAAAACGTCATATCATAGTTTAAAAGCATCTGTCCCTTCGTTCCGCAATTTTCCTTTAACTTTCGGCAGAGACCACAGTAATATG
The DNA here is from genome assembly GCA_945868305.1 of uncultured Lachnospiraceae bacterium. Classification (GTDB taxonomy): domain Bacteria; phylum Bacillota; class Clostridia; order Lachnospirales; family Lachnospiraceae; genus Roseburia_D. The sequence goes on from CAMBKU010000026.1 coordinate 20,582, forward strand.
CCTGATAGGACTTTTTATTTTCATCAGAAAGTTCTTCCTGATTAATATTAATATAACCAAACATATTGTTCCAGCCTCTCCTTCCTTTTTGATATTATCAGCTATTTTTTATAAATTCTTCCCGGCATTTCGGACAGGTGATGCATATCCGCCCTTTCCCACGCGGAACACGAACCTTCTGATGACACTTCGGACATCGATAAAAATGGTATTCCTTCCGCTGTGCCCAGTGCTTTTTTGTATTATTCCACTTTACAGTCATTTTATAACGGAAGTTTAAATATTTCTGGTTCTGTGCATACATTTTCGAAATATTTCTTGAGAACATTCGATAATACATATAGACCAGCAATACAACGGCAAGCAGATAAAAAATCTGAATTCCGGTAAACATAGACAAAACAAGCAAAACCAGGGTAAGTACCAGATACAACCGCGATAACTGATCCACACCGTATCGCCCCGTCATAAAACGTCTGAATTTTTCTTTCATTTCTTTTGCACCTCATCTCTCAAAATTACACTTTAAATGTTAAGACTTGCTTTTCGGGCTGTCAACCAGTGCGCCTATCATTTAAGAAACATTTTATAAAATTTAGAAATGAGTAATCTATATAAGCTGCCCTTTACACTTTTCGAATGCATGGTAACAAAAATACTCCATTGTAAAATGGAGTATCTATATTAAGCAGGACGGTAAGCCGGGTTATGTCATTGGATGATCATCTATCTAGAATGACTGTCACCAGCCATTTCAAGCGACCTACCTAAAGCTAGCGGGCCACGTCAACGCTTTTGTTCGGTCTTGCTTCGAATGGGGTTTACATGTGCCCTCCCTGTTACCAGGAAGGCGGTAGTCTCTTACACTGCCCTTCCACCCTTACCGCTTGCGCGGCGGTATATTTCTGTTGCACTTTCCTTGGAGTCACCTCCACCGGACGTTATCCGGCATCCTGCCCTGTGAAGCCCGGACTTTCCTCACCTGCGGTCTTTCGACACCTGCAGCCGCGATCATCTGTCCTACTTAATCTTTTACTATTATATCGTGTTCTTTTACAATTTCAACCGTTTCTTTTAAAAAATTTTAAGTTTTCTTATACGTGAAAACAGCTTCCACCAATAAATTCCCGGATAATAGAGTTACTTCCAATGGAATCACTTGGAATCGGAAGAAAGTAATCCAAAACCTTTAAGAGCCGCTTTGCTTCGATGTATTCCGGAGCATCCTTCGGAATTCCAAACAGCAGCGGTTCCGCATACTGCTTTAAAACTGCCATCTCGTAAATGAGTGCTGAATTGAACATAATGTCCGCCTGCTCCTGAAACGGAAAAATATATTTTTCCTCTCCCCGCCGTACAGAATCCCACATACCGATTGTCGCCGCCGCAGATGACCCTCTGGTTCTTGCATCCCGGACAATACGGCGTAACAGTCTTCCGTCCGTTGTCGGCAGATTATTGTGTTCATCAATGTCAAGCTGTGTCAATGCACTGATATAAATCTTAAACTTCTTTTCCTTCGGAATGGAATAGGAAAGTCTGTCATTCAATCCGTGAATTCCCTCAATGACAAGAAGATCATTCTCTGCAAGCTGCATCATCTTCCCCTTCGCTTCCCGTTTTCCGGTCTTAAAATTATAAACAGGAATCTCCACTTCCCTGCCTTTTAGAAGTTCATTCATATCCTGATTAAAGCGTTCCACATCCAACGCTTCCAGGCATTCATAATCCGGATTTCCATTTTCATCTAACGGTGTATACTCATGGTCCAGATAATAATCATCTAACGGAAATGGATGTGGATTCAACCCCAACGCACTAAGCTGAATGGAAAGACGGTGCGAAAACGTTGTTTTTCCGGAAGAAGACGGTCCCGCAATCATAACAAACTTTCTGTCTCCGGTCTTCTTTATCATCTGAGCAAGCTGTCCAATTTTCTGCTCCATTAAGGCTTCCTGAATCAATATGATTTCCTGACCGCGCCCACAAGCAATCGCGTCATTTAACGAACCAATGGTACTAATTCCCATTGTCTCTCCCCAGTGAGAGGATTCCTCCAGTGTATGGAACAGCTTATCCGATGGCACAAATTCAGCCACCTTTTTCGTATCTTTATTCGGATAAAGCAACATAAAACCGTCCTGATATAAGCGCAAATCAAAATATTTCAAATAACCAGTGGAAGCTGTCATATATCCGTAAAAATAGTCTTTATATCCATCCAAATCATATATGTTTACGGTAGAACTTCTGCGATACTGAAACAACCGCTCCTTGTCCGTCATACCAAGCTCATGAAACAACGCCACCGCTTCATCCGTACTGACCGTAGTTTTCATAAGAGGAATGTCTTTCTCTACCAACCGACGCATTTCTTCCTTTACTTCCAACAACACCTCTTCATTCAGTTCTAGTTCTCCAACCAGCTTGCAGAAATACCCCTGCCCGATCGAATGCGATACCCGCACCCGTACATTTTTTTTACCGTAGAGATTATAAACTGCCTTCTGCATCAGAAGAATAACGCTCCTGCGGTACGCCTTCCTGCCAATATTATCAGCTGTAGTCACAAAAGTAAGTTTGCCGTCCTTTTTCAGGCGCTTATGCAATTCCCGCAGCTTGTGATTAAAAACTACCAGCACAATATCATCTTTCTGATTTTTCTGATATTCTTTTGCAATTTCCTCAAAGGGCGTACCGTAAGGATAACTACGTTCCTCTCCGTCGACCACCACTCTGCACATCTCTTTTTCCATAAAAACACCCCTATACAATCTGATACGGGAAAATATTCTCCCGCATGATTACCTCAATCTGTTCACACCGGGCATTCAGATATTCTTTCATATATGGAACAAAAATATGCTCAAGCCCATAATGTCCGGCATCAATAATACAAAGTCCCTGTGCCACCGCATCAATCCCGTCATGATGATCTATATCCCCAGTAATTAAAACCTCTGCACCTTTTCCAATTGCAAACGGAATCTCACTTTTTCCGGAACCAGGACTCACGGCAGCACGCTTTATCTTCTGTTCCAAATCTCCGAACACTTTCAACGCAGGAATATCAAAAGCCGCTTTTACCAGTGCTGCGCAGGAAGCAAGTGTCATTTCCGCTTCAAAATTGCCAACTTTTCCAATTCCCTTTTGGGTGCCGTCTTCTGTCAGAGTAACTTCTAACACCTCCGGAGCAAGCAGGCCTATCCGCGCTGCTGCCAAATCTGCCATTGCAGACACATCAAAGCTTGTGTGCATGGCATAATAGGAAATATCATGTGTAATTAATTTTTTTACCCGTCTTCCGATAAAATCTTCCTCTGTCACCTGTTTTAGTCCTGAAAAAATCAAAGGATGATGAGTAATCAAAAGATCGGCCCCATAGGAAACCGCCTCATCCACCACCTCATCTGTCGCATCTAACGCAAGGTAGATGCGCTTTACTTCCTTTTTTCGGTTTCCCACAAGTAACCCCACATTGTCCCAGTCACAGGCATAATGTTCCGGTGCTGCCTGTCTTAAAATTTCCAAGACTTCTTCACATATCATCATTTTTGCATCTCCGTTTTTGCTTCTTTGATCAAAGCCAGCTTTTCATCAATTTCCTTTAAGCGGTCTGCGATATGTTCCTTATCCCTCTTAGGCATCAGGTTATCTCTTATAGCAAGCTGTTCGCATTCTTCCTTTTCCAGATACTGCACAAGCACTTCATTCTTTTCCCGAATCAGATATCCACCATACTTAAAGTAACTCTCTGGGTACGACGCTTCAACCCTGCCAGGCACCGCCCTCATCATCGGATAGTATTTCCCATCTTCAAAAATCATAGCTTCTTTTGTGATATGATATCCACTATCATACAAAAAATGCCTTACTTTTTCCACCTCGGACTGCGGCTGCAGAATAAATTCCTTTACTCCTGTAATAATTTCCTTTCCTTCGGTCAGTATTTTTATCACAAGTCCACCGCCCATCCCTGCAATAACAACAGAATCTGCTTCGCCTTTTTGCAGAGCAAGGACACCATCTGATTGCCTTGTGGCTATGTAACTGTTTAGTCCGCTCTCCTCCACATGCTTCTTCGCCCGGGCCAGCGGTCCCGCATTGATATCCATCGCAACGGCACTTTTTGCAATACCCTGTTCTATCAGATAAATCGGAATAAATGCATGATCCGTTCCGATATCTGCCACCCTGCTGCCCGGTGTCACAAGCCCAGCCACTGCAAGAAGCCGCTTACTCAAATTTGCCATGATTTACTCCAGATAATCCTTTAATTTGCGGCTTCTGCTCGGATGACGCAGTTTGCGCAATGCCTTCGCCTCAATCTGACGGATACGCTCACGGGTCACGTTAAACTCCTTGCCAACTTCCTCTAATGTTCTCGCACGTCCATCCTCCAGTCCGAAACGCAGCGTCAATACTTTCTGCTCTCTTTCGGTCAAAGTACCAAGCACTTCTTCCAACTGCTCTTTTAAGAGTGTAAATGCAGCCGCATCTGCCGGAACCGGAACATTGTCATCCTGAATAAAGTCTCCCAGATGACTGTCTTCTTCTTCACCAATCGGAGTCTCCAGAGAAACTGGCTCCTGAGAAATTTTTAAGATCTCACGAACTCTTTCTACCGGCATATTCATTTCTTCTGCAATTTCCTCCGGAGTCGGTTCACGTCCAAGCTCCTGAAGTAACTGTCTGGAAACACGAATCAACTTGTTGATTGTCTCTACCATATGAACCGGAATACGGATGGTTCTTGCCTGATCCGCGATTGCTCTTGTGATTGCCTGACGAATCCACCAGGTCGCATAAGTAGAAAACTTATAGCCCTTTCGATAATCGAATTTTTCCACAGCTTTAATAAGACCCAGATTACCTTCCTGAATCAGGTCTAAAAACAGCATTCCACGTCCGACATAACGCTTTGCGATGGAAACCACCAGACGTAAGTTTGCTTCCGCCAACCGTTTTTTAGCATCATCGCCGACTTCCTGCTCTTTCATGAGCTCTTTGATTTCTTCCTCCAGTTCTGCACGTTCTTCCTCGGAAGCTTCTTCTTTTCTCTTTCTTAAAATGGCAATCTTTTCTTTTGCTACTGCGCCGTTTTCCATTTTCTGCGCAAGATCAATTTCCTCCTCTGCGCTAAGGAGCGGCACTTTTCCGATTTCCTTTAAGTACATACGAACCGGGTCTTCAATGGACACACCATCCGGGACAGAAAGATCGATATTTTCAACTTCGATTTCTTCCTCATCGTCATTTAACAAAAGTTCCTCATCCACATCGTCATCATCATCTGTAATTCTTAAGACGTCGATATTGTTTGCTTCCAGGAAATCCAGGATTTTTTCAAACTGCTCTGCATTCAGCTCCAGTTCACGGAAATAGTCACTGATTTCCTGATACTCCAGCATATTTTTCTTCTTCTTTGCCATAGCAAGAAGTCCCTGCAGCTTTTCCATAAATTTTGCTTCTTTTTCTTCAGAAGCTACTCCTTCCGCTTCTTTTTTTGCAGTTTTTTCCTTTTTTTCGAGTTTTTCTTCCATCTTAATTTCATCCTCTCATGGTTTGTATTCTCAAATCTGTTACTATTTTGTCCTTAATTGATAGAAATATGCAGTTTTTCCAAGGCCTCAAGCTGCCTTTTGTCTGCAACTAATTTCTGTAGCCCCACCATATCAGTCGGAGCAAGATTGGCAGAACGGAACGAAATGCTGTTTTGTTTTACCCGGACAATGGTTTCTTTTAATGCCTTTTCCCTATCCTGCTTTGAATCTATATCATGAATCCTAGCATTGAAAAGAGCCGCAATTTCCCGCTGGTCTTCTTCACTCTGGAACATGCTCACAATTTTTCCCGGATTCAGGGCACCTTCTGCAAACTGCGCAAATAAAATTTCCGCCGCTTTCCGGTAAATTTCTTCAGTAAAATCCTCTGGTGTAATATATTTGCTTACGGTGGGAAACAGTTTTTCATCCTCAATAAGCCAGGTTAAAAGTAACTTCTGTGACTGTTTCATACCGTCTTCTTTCTTTTTGTTTTCATGGATTCCGGATTTTAATTTTACCGGTTCCTTGGTAATGCCGCCTGTAGTTCCGTAATGATTTACAAGCTTTCTTAAATTCTCATAACCCATCTGATATTTTTCGGCTACTGCTTCGATGTAATTATTCCGTTCCAGCTCCTCAGTAAACTGTGCAAGTTTTTTGGCTACCTCATGTTGAAAAGCTGTTTTTCCCTCTGGGTCCTTCATATCATAATTCTGCTCTAAAATACGAATTTCAAACATAAAGCTATTTTCCGCCTGTTCAATACGTTCCCTAAAGGCATCCGCTCCAAGCGCCTTGATAAACTCATCCGGATCTTTGTATGGCTTCATATTTATCACTTTCGCCGAAAGTCCCACTTCTTTTAAGATTGGAATAGCCCGCAGTGCTGCCTTAATTCCCGCCCCGTCACTGTCGAAGGTCAAGTAAACCTCCTTTGTGTAACGTTTTAGCAGATTGGCATGTCCACTGGTAAAGGAAGTTCCAAGAGACGCCACGGCATTATCAAAGCCCGCCTGATGCAGGGCGATTACATCCATATAGCCCTCACACAACAATATCTGCGGTTGCTTCGAAAGTCTTGCAAAATTTAAGGCGTAAAGATTCCGGCTCTTGTCAAAAATCTTTGTTTCCGGAGAGTTTAAATATTTTGGCTCCCCGTCTCCCATGACACGTCCTCCAAATCCAATCACCTTGTTATGGATGTCCATAATTGGAAACATGGCTCGATTCCAAAATTTATCATGCCCGCCTCTTTTTTCATCAAAACCTACCAGTCCGGACTCCTTTAAGATTTCATCCTCATAGCCTTTGTTCCGCAGATAGCGGTAAAGATCATCACTGTATTTATCTGAATATCCCAGTCCGAACTTCTGCATTGTAGCATCCGACAATTCACGCTTTCGAAAATAGGCAAGTGCCTGTGCTCCCCGCTCACTACGCAAAAGGGAATAATAATATTTCCCTGCTTCTTTATTAATCTCAAGCAGACGCACACGACGGTCAGATTCTTTTTTTGCTTCCTTAGACATTTCCTGTTGCGGCAGTTCAATACCCGCACGCTCTGCCAGTGCCTGCATCGCCTCAGGAAAAGTAAAATTTTCGTATTCCATCAGAAACGTAAAAACATTTCCTCCCGCTCCGCAGCCAAAGCAATAGTACATCTGTTTCGCCGGAGAAACCGAAAAGGAGCCCGTCTTTTCATTGTGAAAAGGACATAACCCAAAATACGTACTACCCTTTTTCTGTAGCCGAACATACCCGGAAATCACATCCACAATGTCATTTCTGGAACGCACTTCTTCTATCAATTCATCAGAATAATACGGCATTTTCTTCTCCTTTCCCTATCATTCCACCGACCATGCCATCGGCACAAAATACTGCTTAAACTTCTCTATGGCATACTGATCCGTCATTCCAGCAATATAATCACACACTACCCGTTCTTTCTTCTCCCCTTCTTGAAGCATTTCCTGAAAGAACTCCGGCATTTCCTCTACATGATCCATATAAAAGTAGAACAACCGTTCCACCAGTTCCTTTGCCTTGGCCTCCTCGCCTTTGGCTGCCGGGTTGGTATAAACATGAATAAACATAAACTCCCGAAGGTCCCGCATTGCCCTCTCAACCTCCGGCTCCATCCGGATATCATTTTTTTCCATGCTTGTGATAATAATATTATGAATCAGTTTATTCAAACGCTCTTTGGAAGTAAAGCCAAGCATTTCCCGCAAATCAGACGGGATATCTTCTTCCTTCATAATATGACCGCGAATGGCATCATCAATATCATGATTGATATATGCAATTTTATCGGAAAAACGTACAATCTTTCCCTCTAATGTACTCGGCATAGTGCTAGTCTGATGATTTAAAATTCCATCCCGCACCTCCCAGGTCAGATTCAGCCCTTTTCCGTCTTTTTCCAATTTTTCCACAATGCGCACACTCTGCTCACTATGTTTGAATCCATCACTACAAAGCTGGTTCAAAACACTCTCCCCGGCATGTCCGAAAGGCGTATGTCCCAAATCATGCCCCAGTGCGATTGCCTCCACCAGACTTTCATTCATCCTCAGTGCCTTGGCAATCGTCCGTGCATTCTGCGACACTTCAAGCGTATGGGAAAGCCTGGTACGGTAATGGTCTCCCTTCGGTTCCAAAAAAACCTGTGTCTTATTCTTCAGACGGCGAAATGCCTTACTATGTACGATCCGGTCTCTGTCTCTTTGGAACACCGGACGGATATCACACTGCGGTTCCGGATAATCACGTCCAATGGAATTCTCACTGAAAGTCGCATAGGGACTTAAGAACGTGTGCTCCATTCTTTCCAGATTTTCCCGAATTGTCATGTAATGCCCTCTTTCCTGTACTCCGGCTGTCCAAGCAAAACAGCCTCTATTGATATAATTCTGTACTTAAGACACATTTCCTTTATTTTTTACAAAATTTACGCAATTTATTTGTGGGTATGTGAAAATGCCCTCCTTCCATCCGGAGATTCCACGATTCTCTAAATAATAAAACAAATACCCCACTGTCAAGCAAAACAGCACATTTCCGATTACCTGAAGCGGCACTGCCAACTGTCCAAATATCGCGCCAAATTCAAAATGGTAATATACCATCTGAACCAAAAAAATGTGATAGGATGCCTTGCCAATCTCGGAAAGAACTTCGCCGATCTTTCCCGAAATCTTAAAATCCATATAATGACGGAAACAGTAATAAATAACCGGAAATATGTATAATGCTGTCACCATACAGGTTCTTGTCCAATAGGTAAATACTCGGGGCTCATAATCAAAATAGTAAACCGCAACCAGATAACCGCTGCCAACTGCCATCATAAGAAGCAGTACGATTTTCGGGATTTTGTCCTTCAAATAAAAAAACAGATAACACCCCAGTGCAATATAAAACAAATAGCGAAATACCATAAGCCGGTAGTCCTCCACCTCTACTTCCGCCCTATGTATCACAACTTCATAGACAAAATTCATTTGTGCTGCCAAGAGCACTCCAATCCACTTTAATTTGGACACAAGCAGATATATAATCGGGAATACCAAAAGAAGCTGCATCATAATCGGATAATAATAGCTTCCCGGCCCATAGCCGCCCTCGAAAAAACGCAAAGCAATATCAGCCAGAGAATACTTCTCTCCCTTTATCATTTTCAAAATAATCTCCAGCACAAAGATACATGCAAATGGTCTGGTAAAACGTATGATTTTAGGAAATAACACCTTATAATCATACATTTCCTTCAATTTTCCTCCGGTTTTCCTTAAATTGGATGCCGAAAAATTATACCCGCTGACCAGCATAAAGATCGGTACCGCCATATTGATGCCGAACAAAAACCAGGCGTTAATCTTATCCTCCCACGCATAATGCGTAATGATTACCATGAGAATAGAAACCGCCTTCAAATAATCAATCAGATAAATATGCTTTTTCATAAGAGACTCCTTCTATCATAGATAATGCGCATGACAAGCCTCACCATACGCAAACGTCTCTTATCATAACCTTCTTTTCATTTTTTTGCAAGTTCCTTTTTCATCTCTGCTCCGCTTTTCTCCCAGCAATACGCCGATAGACAATAGCTCCAAGTACCGCCACCACAAATTCTGTTGCCGGATACGTCAACCAGATTCCAGACATTCCTCCGGCTTCTGCCAGGAAAAATGCCATCGGAACCAGTAAAACCAATCCCCGAAGCAACGAAAGCACATGTGCCGGAATGGTTCTTTCCGTAGAAGTAAAAAATGTCGCCAGGATGATATTAAATCCCACAAATATGTTAGACGTAAAATACAGTTTCAACCCCGTAACAGCTATTTTCTGCAACCGCATATTATTCTCACTGTTAAATACCCCCGCGATCTGCTTTGCATCTGCAAAAATTGCCAGATAAAAGACTGCCGAAAGGACCACCATTACCACCATTGCATAGCGCAGCATTTTTTCCATGTTTTTATGGTCATTTTTTCCATAAAAATCGCTAAACAGAGGCTGTGCGCCCTGCGCAATCCCCGTATATACAGCGACAACCACAAGTGAAATATTAGCCACCACTCCATAAGCTGCAACGCCAACATTTCCTTCCAGACCCAAAATCAGCATATTAAAAACAATCATTGCCACACCAGTTGACAGCTGGGCAATCAGGGAAGGAAAACCCAATGCAAGATTTTGCCGCACCAAATCTACCCGAAGCTTCGTATGAACCAGATGAAACTTTCTTTTCCTGCCCATCCAATGCGGCATCATCACCGCAATACTTACAAGCTGCGAAACTCCACTGGCAAACACAGCGCCAAACATTCCCATCTGCATCGGAAAAATAAAGATATAATCCAGTATGATATTAACAAAACTTCCAAGCAGCATTCCTACCATCGCAATTCTTGGTCCGTCATCATTTCGCACAAAACACAAAAGTACATCATTCCACACAAATGCCGGGGCAAACAAAAGTAACCCCTTTACATAAATATCTGTCATGGAAAGAATATCCGCATCCGCTCCCAATAACAATGCCAATGGTCTGGAAAAGAACAGACCTGCCACAACAAAAACAATACTAAAAAACATTGCCAAATAGATGGCATTCGTATAAACAACATCCATTTCCCGCCTGTTATCCTGTCCTTTACAGATTGAGAACTTTGTCGCACCTCCCATTCCAATCATCAATCCACTTCCATGTGTAAAATTATAAACCGGAATAGCAAGATTTAGTGCTGCCAGTCCATTACTCCCAAGTCCTTTGGAAACAAAAAATGTATCCACCAAAATATAACAGGAAACGCCTAACATCCCAAGGACACTAAGCGTGACATATCTGGCAAATTCCTTCAAATAAGGTTGTTCCTTCATTTTTGCCCTCTCTTATCTGTTCTATCAACTTCAATACATGGTAACACAAAAAAAATAAGAAAACCTTAAAAATCAAAGTTTTCTTATTTTTTATGATATACCATCTTCACTTATTTTTATTCACCAAATTATACCGATGCCTGCAAATCCTGTGCCAATGTATAAATAGACTCCAGAATCTTTCTGCAGTTCTTCATATCTTCAACTGTAGAATCCGCCATCCGCAGTCCCTCAGTAGAGGATGCTGCCACTTCTTCTCCCGTTGCTGACAGATGTGTAATATTATCGGAAATAACTCCAGTTGCATCCAGAATCTTCTGTATACTTTCCTCTGCCTCATTGATATTTCTGGTAAGCTCTGTAACATCCTCACCGACCTTACCGAATTTTTCTCTGGTATTCTCAATCAATTCATTCTGTCTTTCTACAGAAGCCACAGAGTTCTCAATGCTCTCATTTGCACGCTTGGTATCATCATTCAGCTTATTAATAATCTCAGTAATATTCGTTGATGCTTCTTTTGTCTGCTCGGAAAGCTGACGAATCTCCTCTGCAACTACCGCAAAACCTTTGCCCGCTTCTCCTGCACGAGCTGCCTCAATGGATGCATTGAGTGCAAGCAGGTTGGTCTGATTGGAAATGTTGATAATAGAACCCACAAAGCTCTGAACTTCTTCTACTTTTGAGGTAAGACTCTTTATTACTTCTACAGTAAAATTGCTTGCTTCCTCTACGTTCTCTGCCTGTTCCTTCAACTCCCTGACAACGCTTGCTCCTTCCTTTACCGTCGCATCCGTTCTTCGGGAAGCTTCAATCATTTCATGAATTCCGCTTTCTGCCGCATCCGTGTGTCCCTGAATATCGGTACACATAATTGCCTGCTTCTGTATTGCTTCCGCCGTACTTTCTGTACTCTCCGCAATATCATTAATTGATGTATGGCTGACATTGATGCTGTTTTCCAGATTGTCAAGCATCTCCATTGCATCACCGAAATGTTTAATAACATTTTCTGCCACCAGTGTCATCTTCTTATTACTTTCTTCCTGTACATTTGCTGCTTCTTCCAGTTCTCCAAGATTCTCCTGATTAAACCCAATCAAAAGTTTTGTAACACTGATAGATGCATATGCCACAAGACAAAGAATAAAAATTGCTACCACATGGCTTTCCAGCGCTGCCTGATCCGCAGGATCATACTGGATAATTAAACGCAGAATATTTGACACAATCACCACGATATTTCCTGCAATCGTAAGCCGATAATCCAAATATGCCAAAGTTACAAGTAACAATGGGAGTGCATACGCATAGGTACCCGGGGTAGAATTTAGCAGCGAAATAATCACATACCCTACTGCCATACTCGTTTCCATGATGACTGCGCCTTCCCTGGTTCCACTTTTGGTAACATGCGCTACTGCGGAAACTATGATTACAAGAACCGCCGCCATAGCCTGTACCAGACCCTTCCATGTACTGGTGTCCTGATTAGATGCCAACCATGCAAACATCGTCACTGCTATATAACCAAATACAATGACAATTGCCATTAACACCACTTTACTTGCTCTCTTATACTGTTGTTCTGTCATACTTGTCCTTCCTCTCTTTTGCTTCTTTTCATTTACATATCAACCCCGTATTGTTGTCTGACTTCTGCCATATAACAAAAACTCTATTTTTATAATAGCTCTTAAAAATCATTTTGTCAAAATTTATCTTATTTTTTTCAAAAAGTAATGGAGCCGGCATCTGCCCCTCCTCTGATGCCCTGCTGACTCCCAAAACTGCCTCTTTGACATTAGCTATCGTAGTACGAAGGCCATTGGAAGCATTGCTGAATTCATTGACCAGTTCCTCTGTGGTTGCGGATACTTCTTCAATGTCACTGTTCAAAACTTCAATACTGTCTTTTACTTCTATTCTTGATTGTGTAATAAAATAGACTATTCCATTAACCCTTCACACGTTAATACAACAGGTTCTCTCTTAACAATACAAAAAACCGAAACTCCATCCAGAGTTTCGGCTCATGCAGGAAAAGGGACTTGAACCCTCACGATATTGCTACCACAGGCACCTGAAGCCTGCGCGTCTGCCAATTCCGCCATTCCTGCTCAAAACTGACAAATGTTATTCTAACGTGTTTCTTACTAAATGTCAAGGAGAAATTTGAATTTTTGTAACAATAAAAAAAATTTAAAAAACTTGAAAAATATCATTGACAAGGAAAGCCCAATTTGTTATTATACATAAGTCGCATGTGAGGCGACATCATATAGGATATGCGGAAGTGTCGGAACTGGCAGACGAGCAAGACTAAGGATCTTGTGGCTATTGCAGTCGTGTGGGTTCAAGTCCCATCTTCCGCATTA
>CAMBKU010000027.1 GCA_945868305.1 uncultured Lachnospiraceae bacterium
TGAAAAGCAGCCCGGAATGAATCACATTCCGGGCTGCCCTGCCATCATTTCAATTATCAATTAGAAAATACGTCTTACTGCAAGAATATCTCTGTAGTATGCAGTAGAAATCTTAATTCCGCTGGACGGAGTACTTGCATGTACGATGGAACCATTACCAATGTAAATACCTACATGTCCACTGTAACATACGATATCACCCGGCTGCATATCAGAGGTGCTGACACCATATCCCACTCCGCGCAACGCACTGGATGAGTGCGGCAGGGAGATACCATAAGCCGCGTATACGCTCATAACGAAACCGGAGCAATCTGTACCGTTGGTCAGACTGGAACCGCCGTACACATATGGATTGCCGACGAACTGGCATGCATAGTTTGCAACGGAGCTTCCGCCACCGCCAGACGGGGAAGAATAGGATTTTGAGGAACCGGATGAATCCTTAGACGATGATTTCTCTTTGGATGCATTCGCTCTCTCTGCTGCTGCGGCTGCCTCTGCTGCCTGCTGTCTTTCTTCTTCTTCTGCTTTAAGTCTTGCCTGTTCTTCTTCTACGGTTTCACCATATTTATATTCTGTGGAAAGTCCGACATAATCAGTAGATACATAGCCCTCACCTTCCTCGATGGAAACCTTTACCCATCCGGTAATGGATTCATCTGTCACGGTAAGGTCCTCTCCGTTCGGTACAAGTCCGAGAATATCAGCATCTGTGGACGGTGCTGTACGAACCTTCAATGTCTCTGTATTTACGATAGCAACACGACGACCTGCCTGTTTTGCCACATTGGCGTCTCCTACAATCAGATATTCACCTTTTATGTATCCGGTACAATTTCCGGAAGTAACCTTATACCAATCACCTTCCACGCTTTCTACCGTAGCCATGCAGTTTGTGTAAAGCTTTCCGACCACATCACTGTCCTCGCTGGCTGCGCTTCTGACATTTACATAGCTCTCAACATTTGCAATCGCCACATCGTTAAATTCTGCGGTCACGACCGAAGTACTGTTATTTACAACATCTACCGCCGCTGCCTTCGCATTGGAATCGCTGGCACTCTGCTGCACCTGTGTATCTGCCTCTCCTGTCTCTGTTGTCGCAGCTGCGTTTGCTTCCTGAATCTCTGCCACATCACTGGTACCTGTTGACTGGATCCTGGACATGGTAGAGGTAATACCTGCCACTGTAGTAGTCTCTGTCGCCAGACTGGTCTTCACTGTCGTCTCAGCGGCTGTCTGCTGCGGCTGGTCTACAGATGCCACCTGCTCGTTTGCATTTCCTGATACTGCACATACCCCTGCGACCGGTGCCGCATAAGTAACAACCGGCATACCGGAAAGTGCTGCAACGCTTAATGCACATGCTGCTAACTTTACTATTTTATTCTTCATCGAAACCCTCCATATAAGTGTTCGTTTTTTCTTTCCCTCTTCATTTGTTACAAATTTATTACATTTATTACACGGTTATTATAACAAAGGCTCTCCGCACTGTCAACCCGTGTTTCTCTGGAATATTCTTCCTATAAACCATGCAGATAATTTTCTACGGCAGTAATCGCATTTGCCCCGTCTGCCGCCGCAGTCACCACCTGTCGCAGCGGCTTTGTCCGGACATCTCCGGCTGCAAAAATTCCCGGCACGCTGGTTTTGGTATTTTCTCCGGCAATAATATAGCCGCCCTCATCCAGTTCTACCGCATCCTCTATCTGCGCCGTATTCGGTTCGATTCCAACCGCGATAAATACGCCATCTACCGGAAGTTCGCTTTTTTCTTCTTTCTTCTTGTCAAATAGCGCAAGCGCCTGCACCTGACCGTCTCCCTTTATTTCTTCCACTACGGTATCCCAGATGACTTCGATGTTTTCTGCCTGTGCAACCTGCTCCTGCAACACCTTTGCTCCTCGAAACTCATTTCTTCTATGAATCAGATAAACCTTTTTACATGCTCTTGCCAAAAAGAGTGCATCCTCAAGTGCTACATCTCCTCCGCCTACTACTGCAACTGTCCTGCCTCGGAAAAACGCCCCGTCACAGGTGGCACAGTAAGAAACTCCCATGCCGCAAAGTTCCTCCTCACCCGGAACGCCAAGTTTTCTATGATTTGCGCCAGTCGCAAGGATAATGGTCTTTGTCTCATATTCACCCTTATCCGTGAGAACCCGCTTGATTTCTTCCTCCTCTGCGATTCCGGTGACCTCTGCCGTTACAAACTCTGTCTCCATCTTCTCCGCATGTTCTCTAAATTTCTGTCCCAGTTCGAAGCCACCGATTCCCGGAAGTCCCGGATAGTTGTCCACTTCATAAGTGTTTAAAATCTGCCCTCCGCTCATAGGCTGCTTTTCAATAACTAATGTACGAAGCCTTGCCCGCTTTCCGTATATTGCTGCTGCCAGTCCTGCGGGACCACTTCCTATTATAATAACATCATAAACCATGTCTTTTTTCCTTTCTTTACTGCATACCTTATCTATACTATTACATTTTTTTGAACATTTTATGAATTTCTGGAAAATTTTTCGTTTTTTTCTTGTTTTCCTGTCTTTGCCATGTCATAATAAAACTAATCAGAGACTTTATTTTTTCAAAGGAGGGTTTACTATGGGTATCGATTCCTTGACTTCCACCGCTCTATCCGCTCTGGATATGCCAAGCACCAGCACCGATATCGCAATTGCCATGTTGGGAAAACAGCTTGATTTAAGCGAAACCATGGGAGAAAGTATGGTTCGTGCCATGGAGCTTTCCGTAAATCCAAATGTCGGAAGCAATATTGACATCTACGTTTAATGGCACCACTTGAAAAAGGAACTGCTGCAAAATACGCAGCAGCCCCTTTTTGTTCTATCCCATCACTATCTGATCCAGCGCACCTGCTCACACAGTCTCTCCAAAGAAAAAATTTCTTCAAAGTCAAAATCCTCCGCAAGCCTGTCCAGATTTTCCTCTGAATGTTCCATCTCTCTGGAATAGATTCTTGCCACGTCCACCCGGTCCTCACCGGAAAACTCATGTCCGTTATCCAGATAGCGTACTACATCCATATCCCGTATCATAAGAAAACTCGTCACAACAAGCTGTGCATAGCTGAAAAATCGACAGTCATACACTGCCCGCATGAAATGCCGGAATGTAAAATAGCAAAGTATCTGCTCCCACTCATACTCTCTTTCCCGGTAAAATTCCGAAAACTCATTATGTAAACCTATGTAATCTGCTTCCGTCCTGCCTTCTGCCGCCAATACCTCTCTCACATGCACCAGTGTTCCCGGCCACTCCTCATCCAGGATTTCCATCGGTTCATAAAACGAAAGCCTCTCCTTCATCGCCTCCAACTGATCCAGCTTAAAATCAGGCTTCTGCTCAAGCGGCTTCTTTTCTCCCCCCGCTTCCGCAATGACCTTTTCTATTTTCCAGGTCTCCTCCCAGTTTAAGCATTCCTGCACATCTTTGGCAAAAAGCAGATATTCCTCTAACCGTTCACCAAGAGACTTCTTACGGTTCTGCAAAATCAAAAGCGCATGATCTCTTGCCTCTTTTATGTATTCCCAGTCCTCTTTGCCCGGCGTTTCATCTTCATTGTCAAACAGTTTCTCCTCGGAAGCATCCGGGTCCGGCAGCTCACTCTCCAAAATTTGAAATGGTCTGTCTTCCGCAAAAATCAGGCGGCACGCTTCCTCGCAGGAAAGTCCCAGGCATCGTTCCATAATATTCCCATAAGTAAAAGTCACTCTGGGATAATCGGTACAGGTCTCACAAAGTGCTTTCTCTCCCAGCTCCGTATAAATATCACAGAGATTGCGCTCGTTTAAAAACGGACAGCGGTTATTGTTAAGGATAAAGCTGTCCTCCTCATCCTCTGTCATATTCTGCTTCAGGCGTTCCCCGAAGGCTCCGGGAACGCTCTTATAATAAGCAAAGGTTTTTTCATCAATTTCCACTTCCCATCCGGCGCAGCAGCTATGCCTGCACCGGTCAGCAATACAGCAGAATTTATCAAAATAATCCGGGACACGCAGTATCATCTACAGTAATTCCTCCAATTCACTTACCAGTTCTTCAAACAGGGTGAGGGCATCCTCCACCGGCTTCGGCGAGGAAATGTCCACGCCTGCCATTTTTAACAGTTCAATCGGATCTTGGGAGCAGCCACCCTTTAAAAACTTCATGTAATCGGCAACTCCTTCCTCCCCCAGTTCCAGAATCCGCTTGGAAAGCGCTATTGCACAGGAAAATCCTGTTGCATACTGATATACATAAAATTCTGTATAGAAATGAGGGATTCTCGCCCATTCCAGTGCAATCTGCGGATCGGAAACCATCTCATCACCAAAGTATTTCTGATTTAATTTCAGATAAATATCACAGAGATTCTCTGCTGTTAAAGACTCTCCCTTTGCATACATTTCATGGGTGATTTTTTCAAATTCCGCAAACATAGTCTGACGGAACAGGGTTCCCTTAAACTGATCAATAAAATGATTCAAAAGATAAGCCTTTTCCTTTTTATCTTTGCTTTCTTTCAGCAAATACTGCATCAGCAGCGATTCATTGCAGGTTGACGCAACCTCTGCCACAAAAATCAGATACCCGGAATAGATATACGGCTGGTTTGCATTGGAATAATAGGTATGCAGAGCATGCCCCATCTCATGTGCCAGCGTAAAAACATCATCAAGCTTGCCCTGATAATTTAACAGTACATACGGATGTGTTCCGTAGGCTCCCCAGGAGTAAGCGCCACTGCGTTTGCCCTGGTTTTCATATACGTCAATCCAGCGGTTCGTGAAGCCTTCCTCCAGATGGCTGATATATTCCTCCCCCATCGGTGCAAGACCGCGCTTTACGATTTCCTTCGCCTCTGTAAAAGGAACCTCCATCTTATAGTCTGCCACCAACGGCACATAGACATCATACATATGAAGTTCTTCTACGCCCAGCACCCGCTTGCGCAGTGCGACATAACGGTACATGGCAGGAAGAAAACGGTGTACAGTCTCAATCAGATTGTCATAGACCTCCGTCGGAATGTTTCCCGGAGCTAAAGCCGCTGCCAGAGAAGACGGATATTTACGCACATTGGCATAGAACTTCGCCTTCTTTACATTCGCTCCATAGGTCGCCGCCAGCGTATTCTTAAACTGATCATACGTCCGGTAAAGAGACGTAAAAGCTTCCTTTCTTACCCTGCGATCACTACTCTCCATAAAACGGCTGAAACGTCCATGAGTCAGTTCGACTTCATTTCCGTCCTCATCGATGATGGTGCCGAATTTGGCATCTGCATCATTGAACAGAGAAAAAATATCATCCGGTGCACTGGAAATTTCATAGGTTTTTGCAATAATTTCTTCTTCCGCCGCAGATAAGGTATGCGCTTTTCTGCGGAGAATACGTTCCAGAAGAAGTCTGTATTGTTCTAATTCTTTCTTTTGTTCCAAAAATTCCTGTAATTTTCCTTCCGGCATACCTAATATTTCCGGTTCAAAGAAAGCCTCTGATGCGGATAATTTCGCTGCTGCCGCCTGCGCCTTTGCTGCATAGCCCTGATATTTCGCATTGCTCATATCCTGATGCATTTTTTCATTAGAATAAACCAAAATCTTCTCAAAAAGGTTTTCCATCTCAGACGTAAGCTCCAGATATGCATACAACGCCTCCCCAGATACGCTTATCTTTCCAGCATAACCTTTTATTTCCGCCAACCGGCTCTCCAGCGTTTCCAATGCCTGTTCCCAGTCAGCATCCAATGCGAACAAATCCTCCAACGCCCATTTATCTTCCTCTTTTATTTCTTCCCTTGTAGGTAATTTTTTTACTTCTGCCATATTTCCTCCTTGCCAAATATCTTTCCTTCAACCGTCAGATTTTACACCATAATACCCGATTTTTTCTTGCTTCGTTCAATGCTCTCATTCAGTTTGCGGAACGGAATCGCCACCACAAGCCCAATGACTAACGCCACCACTGCGACTATACCAAGCTTTCCGATACATTTCCAGTAATCCATTGCATACATACCGCCAATCGTCTCACGCATAGCATTCATACCATATGGAAACGGCAGGAATTTATAAATATTCTGGTAGATTTTCGGCAGCGTTTCCACCGGGAATGTACCACCTGCCCCTGCAACCTGTATGACCATGATAACTACTGCGACTGCTTCTCCCACTGTTCCGAATGCCACTGTAAGCGAATAAATTAACAGCGTAAAGGCAAAACTGCTTGCCGCTCCCGCCAGCCAGAACAAAAACGGATTGTGGCACTGGATTTTGATATAAAATAAATCCCCGCAGACTGTAATGAGTGTCTGTATCTGCCCAATCAGAAAGAACGTAATATAGCGTCCAAAAAACTGCTGATACGGTTTTACATTTGTGATTCCTTCCTCCGGATGTACCTTTACATGAATAATGGCAACCAGAATCAGCGCCCCCACCCAAAGGGCAAGAATCGTATAAAAAGGAGACATTGCCGAACCGTAATTTTCAATCTCATATACTGCTTCCGTGTCCAGATTTACCGGAGAAGATATAAAACTTCCCAAAAGCTTTGGATCGGTTTTTAAAATATCCATAACTTCCTGATACTGCTCATCGGTACTAAGCGCCGTAAGATCAAGCCGGATTGTTTCAAGCTTCGCCTTCATATCCACTGCCATATCACGGGAGGCTACCAAACCCTCGGTTCCTGCTGAAAGTGTGTCCGCATAATCTTCCAGGACATCTGTCACTCCACTGAAATCTCCGTCCACACCGGCCAAGATTGCCTGGGTGGAATTAAGCGAGCCCTGCATCTCATTCATCGTAGACTGAAGCTGCGGCTTTATCGAATAGTTGAAAGTACTCCGCAGTCCGTCCAACTGGGATTTGCAGGTCACAATCTCGTTTATAATCTGCTGTTCTAAACTTTTTACCGCTTCTGAACCAGCTGACGCATTTGATGCCACCGCATTCAAATCTGTCTCAATCTGGTTAAACTGCGCCTGAATCGTGCTGACCTGACCGCTTACTTCCTCGTAGCCTGAGATGGAAGACGTTGCCGAACTTAACATCTGTTTTAAGTAAGGCATAATTGCCTGTGCCCCGATTAGTCCATTCGTCGTCGTTCCCTCCTGCGTTTCCAGATTGGAAAGATCACTCTGTACCAGTGTGGACACTTGATCCAGACTGCTGCCGATCATATCCAGACTATAGCTTACCATGTCTGACACCGTAGCCGCACTTCCCGTACCGGAGGTAATGGCTCCCTGCATGGCATTTACGGTATTTTGCCCATTATCCACCAGATTATCCAAATCCGGCACAACCACCTGTGTCGTTTCAATCAGGCTCGATGCCGAACCTGTTACACTGATAAAGGAATTCATAATATTAATATATGTCTGGAGATCTTCGTCCAGTTCATCCAGTCTTGCCGTCACGGCATCAAGCAGCGAAATATTTCCATCCGTATCTGCCAAAATATTGCCTGCCTGCATGAGAGCTTCCGCCAGTGTACTCACAAAGGTACTGTTGACCTGCTGCTGTACAGCCGTTTTTGCTTTGGAAGTAATTTTTGGTGCAATGGCGTTTTTCTTTTCATTTTCATAATAGGTAATCTTCGGATGCTGTACATCTCCGTTTAAAAATCCTACCATATCTTTTGAGAAATCCTTCGAAATCACCAGCGCCGCATAGTATTCTCCGCTGTACACACCGCCTTCCGCTTCTTCTAAGGTATCCGGGAACACCCATCCAATCGACGTATTCTCTTTCAATCCACTTAACACATTATCCCCGATATTAAAGGATACACCGGCAAGTTCCGTTCCCTCATCCTCCGAAAAAACGGCAATCTTTAGATTTGAAGTTGCTTCTTCGGAATAAGGGTCCCAGTTGGAAAGGATGTTGAACCATGCATACAAAGAGGGAATGATGGAAAGTCCCATGATGACCACGACAGCCACCACATTGGTACTTAGCCTTTTGAAATCCGCACAGAAAATTTTAATTATGTTCTTCATTCTTTTCACCCCCCTCTTCTTTTATGCAAAATGTTTCATCCACTTTTTTTGCCACATTCCGAATAGAGCCCTCTACATCTAAAAGCCCCGGCTCCAAAAGTCCTTCGACACCGGCATCCTCCCTGTCTACCAGCTCATTTAATTTTTCCTGCAGCTTGTAATCCCCGTACTCCACAAAAATCAGATAAGCTGCTAAAATAAACAGCGATACGATCCACAAAACCAGAAATATTGTTTTCGAGCTTCCCGTCCAAAACAGCAGTATCAGAAAAATGAGTGGTATGATAATCAGACATTTTAAACCTACCCGGATTCTTTTCTGGTTTTTCAGATGAATCTTTTGCTCATAATCCAGCAGAATATCATACATTCTCTCATACTTTTTTTCTTTATCCATATCCATACGTTTTCTTCTCCATCTTCCTACATCATCTTCGTGTCTTCCATCCGCTTCTCCATAAAATGATTCAGATGGATAAACGGAATCCGTATCACGAGTCCAATCATAAGTGCCGCCACTGCAAAAATCAAAAGCTCTGCCAAAGATGTCTCAAAGGTGCTTCCGTACATGCCGCCGACAGTCTCCCGCAATGCATTGATAGCATACGGGAACGGGAAAAATATGTATACTTTCTGATAAAAGTCCGGCAGAATTTCAATCGGATAAGTTCCTCCGGAACCTGCAATCTGAAGAACTACGATAACCACCGCCAGTGCTTTTCCCACATCTCCGAAAGAAATCGTAAGCGAATAGATGAGCAGTGTGAATGTGAAGCTTGTCACCGCCGCCGCAAACCAAAAAAGTCCCGGATACAATACCTGGCATTTTAAAATATAGATATCACCAAGCACCACAACTGCTGCCTGTATCTGTCCCATCAAAAAGAACAACAGATATCTGCCAAAAAACAGTTCCCTGGGCTTGGCATTCGAAAGTCCTGTCGGGTCTGCCTTAACCTTAATCAGGGAAACCAGAAGCAATGCTCCTACCCAAAGGGCAAGTACCGTATAAAACGGCGTCACCGCCGAACCATAGTTGCCCACAGGATAGACCTCCTTCGTCTCAATGGAAACCGGTTCTGCAAAATACGCTCCATAAACCTCCGGGTCACCTTCCAAAATTTCCAAAAGTGCCTGTACCTTTTCTTCCTCCCCGACCGAATCCATTTTATCTGTAATCTCTGTCAGTTTTCCGCTGACAGAATTAATCACATCCTTTATCTGTATCAGGCTGTCATCCACTCCGGTAATGGTCGTTTCCACTCCATCAAACACTACGCCCATACTTCCCAGGGTGTTGTTTAAATCATTTAACAGGTTTGTTACATTTGTCAATGCCTGGGACATGCTGTTAAGCACATTCGACATTTCCGGCACCAGGTTGTTGGAATAGATACCCTTCATATTTTCAATCGACTGTTTGCAATCTGAAAGCACTCCGGAGACTCCCGCTACATTCGTATCAATCTCTGTTTTTATGTTATTCGTCTTCTGTGGCGTATTTTCTTTGTGTGCATCTCCGGTATCCGAAGCTGTCTGCTGTACGCCGTCCAATGCCGTCTTAATGTCTCCCGCTCCGTTTTGTAAACTGTTCACCGCATCCAATGCTTTTTGTATCTGCTGTTTATTTTCTTCACTCAGCGTAACATCCGCAGGTACCTGAATATCTGTCGGAATCTGAATATCAGCCTGACTCTGCGGATCAATCTCATTTTGTTGTACATACTCATCCTGTCTGTCTTTTAGATCCTGCAGCCCCTCGATTTTCTCTGCTGCCGACGAATTTTTCATCTCCAAAAGTGTATCAGATAATATATTCAACTGGCTGATCAAAGTTTCGGTATCTGTCTTAGTCTGCGCAATACTCTCTGCCGTTACCTTTGCCTTATCTCCCAATCCTGCATTGGTAAGATCCGTTGACACTGCATCCAGCGATGCCTGTATCTGATTTAATGAGCTTTGTACGTCCGTGTTAAAATTTGCCATCGTCGCCTGGGAAGCTGAAAGGCTTTCATTGGTACTGGTCACACTGGATGCCGTATCCGAAATCCGTTCACTCAACCCCGGTATCTTATCACTCGCACTGTTTACCTCTCCGGTCAGCTCTTCGTTTCCTGCAATAAAACTGTCTATCATGGTATTATAGGTCTGCAGACTTGTATTGATATCCTTTAATTTCTGCTCAAAGCCTGCCACCCCGTCTGAATTTTTCAAATCCTCCGATAATTGGTTCGTCTCGGTAAACACCGTACTCGCAACCACTTCAACAAACTTCTCATTAATACTTGTCTTTAATGTAGATGCTGCGGTATCGGTTATTTTCGGCGCAATCGCATTCTTCTTCTCATTTTCGTAATAAGTAATGGACGTTCCCTTAAAACCGTTTTTTACAGACTCATACATGTTGCTGGTAAAATCCTCACCAATGACTACCGCCGCATAATATTTCCCGCTGTATACACCGTTTAACGCTGTATCCTTGTCCGTAAACACCCATCCTATACTGTCGTTTTCCTTTAATTCCTCCACGACTTCATCGCCCATATTGACCACAGTTCCGTCTTCCAGCGTATAATCCTTATCCTCTGTGGCAACCGCAATCTGAACACTTGAAGTATTTGCATAAGGATCCCAGTTGGAATAGATATTAAACCATGCATACAATGATGGAATAATGCAAAGTCCGATCGCAATAACAAGGGCAAAGAAATTCCTTCCCAGTCCCCTGATATCCGACAAAAAAATCTTTACTATATTTTTCATGAAATATCTTCCTCTCCGTATTTCCGTAACTACATCCTTTTCCTGCCTTCTGCGGCAGCAATCCAAATCCAGTATAGCATAGAACTTTTTAAACATAAACAGATTTTTTTAAATACAGAGCCGTCCCAATGCAGGTCCCGCCGCAGATATTTTTTCCCATCGTATTTTTATCTTTCTGCTATTCTACCGTCACAACCTTGGCAAGATTTCTCGGCTTATCCACATCAAATCCTTTATCGGAAGATACATAATAAGCCAGAAGCTGCAAGGCTGCCGCTGCCGGCAGACACATAAATTCATCCCGGACATCCGGCAGGGCAAATCCAAAACAGCCCTCTTTTTCTTCCGCAATAACAGACTGTTTTGCAAATAGCACAACATCTGCCCCGCGAGACTTCACCTCTCTGATATTTGAAATCTCTTTCGAAAGAAGCCTCCCCTGCGTAGCCACCGCAACCACCGGTGTATGCTCTGTGATTAACGCAAGCGGGCCATGCTTTAATTCTCCGGAAGCATAGGCCTCAGAATGAATATAAGAAACTTCTTTTAATTTCAGAGACCCCTCCATAGCGATGGAATAGTCCATCCCCCTGCCAATCATAAAAATGTCCTTTGCCTCTATGATGCGTCCAGCAATATGATGTATCCTGTCTTTTCCCGCAAGTACCTGCTCCATAGCAGTCGGCACTTTCTTTAAATCCTGTACAAACGCTCTGGTTTCATCTGCCGTAAAATTCCCTCTTGCATACGCCATCCGCGCTGTGAGCAGACAAAACAAAGCCAACTGTGAGGTATATGCCTTTGTACTTGCAACCGCAATTTCCGGTCCGGCATTTGTATAAAGCACCGCTCCGCTCTCCCTTGCAATGGAAGATCCCTTCACGTTGATGACAGCAAGAGATTTCGCTCCATGCTTCTTTGCATATTTTAAAGCTTCTAACGTGTCAATCGTCTCTCCCGACTGGGAAACCGCAATCACAAGTGTCTTCTCATCCACAACCGGATCGTTATACATAAATTCCGATGCAAGTTCTACCGTCACCGGAATATGCAGAAACTTTTTCATCATGGACTGTCCCGCCAGTCCCGCATGCATAGCGGAACCGCAGGCAACAACACACACATTTTCGCAATCTGTAAACAGTTCATCCGGCACTCCCTCCTTCGAGAAATCCGGTAACCCGTCCTTTGTCTTTTCCTCCAACATATCCGCTATAACTTTTGGCTGTTCTGCCATTTCTTTTTCCATATAAAAAGGGAAACCGCCTTTTTCACTCATATTAAGCGCAAAGTCAATATCCAGATACTCCGGCTCTGTCTGTTTTCCGTTAAAGTCCGTCAATGTGATGTTTTCTTTATCTATCTCCAGTACATGATACTCCGGCACAACAAAATACTTTTTTGTGTATCTGCCGATTGCCGTCACATCCGATGCCAGCATGGTTCCCTCCGGTGTCTTCGCCGCCACGATTGGGCTTACATTCCGCACGGAGTATATTTTATCCGGTTTATCCGCAAACAAAATTACAAATGCAAAGGTTCCTTTTAATTCACTCACTGTCTGTTTGATACAATCATAAGGATCTCCTTTATAAAACCAGTCGAACACTCCTGCCGCAATTTCCGAATCTGTCTGGGAATGCAGTTTTTCCGTTAAATGGTACTTTGCTGCCAGTTCCTCATAATTTTCAATGATTCCATTATGTACCAGTGTCACCTGCCCAAAGCGGTGCGGATGTGCATTTTCGTCGCACACACCTCCGTGTGTCGCCCATCTGGTATGACCGATCCCACAAGTCTGTGCCAGTTCTTTTTCCTGACACACCTTCCTTAAATCCGCCACCCGTCCAGCGCACTTATAGACAGAAGGCTCCCCGCCTTTTTCATCTACCAGAGCCACTCCTGCACTGTCATAGCCACGGTATTCCAACAACTCCAGTCCGTCCAGCAAAACATCCCTTACTTTCCTTTTTCCTGTATATCCAATTATTCCACACATAAATTTTCCTCATCTTTCTCTATCTATATCATTCGTTAATCTTAGTCTATTTCTTATGTTCTTCCGTTATACCGTATTTGTTTTGCAGTTACCCGCATATTTGCCGGTATATCTCGCAGCGGAATCTACGAAAGGGCGTCCGCCGAATTTTCGATAACCCTTTTCCTCGTTAACCTGAAAATCCTTTCAGGTGCATGGCGCTGGATGGGAAAATTTATTTCTGCCGCATACAGTGGAACTTTTGCATTGAGACGGCTCTGTATTTAATCTTCTTTATTTAGTTATCAAAGTACAAAAGTGCAAGTAATTAACTTGCACTTAATGTTTCTTTTAAGATTCCGGTAATATTTACCATGGATTCTTCAAATTCTTTTTCATTATTATTCTTAAAAATCAAAAGATCATCCTTACTGTCTGCATCATCCAGTTCTTCCGGAATGTTGAAGTTACAGGATGCGATATACTCATCCCAATGCTCTAACTTCCAGGTATCTCTGTCAGAATCACGCTCAATCATACGCTCGTGCACAATCTTCGGATCAGTCTGTACCCAGATAACGGAAAGTGTTGCACCTTTCTTCGCAAGCTGCTCCTTTAAATTATTCATATACTCTATATCACGAACTTCTCTGGTAAACGGAGCATTAATCAGTACGATATCATCATATTCCAGTGCTTCCAAAGCAAGGTCAACGACACATTCATACTCATAGTCTCTGATATTTTCCTCAAAGAAATCACTGCTACGGTTGTACGGCTCTCCTGCTACTTTAAAAATCTGCTTGGACAATACAATTAACGTGTCCTTATCCAGATATACGCAATGCTTCAGACGTTTTGCCAGCGCCTTTGAGATATAAGTCTTACCGCAGGCAGGCGGTGATGTTACAATGATTAATTTCTTTGCCATTTCTATTTCCTCCCTGAAATTGGATAAATATATATTTTCATGTTGATTTTTAACATTCTTGACTATACATTATAAATACATTTTTCCCATTTTTCAATGATTTTCATTCCATGCTTTTTCACATAAAAGTATGAGCCATACAGGAAAAAATTATTTATATCTATCCACTTTATTTTACCTTTACGCATACTTTTTCGGCGCTTTGACCAAAGTCATCCTTTCTATTTCCATCTCAATTCATCATCCTGCTCGAAAAAATGCGAAATTTTCTCAAAAAAATTTTTCAGGAAAGAATCATTTACTTTTATTATTCCGACAACACCTTTTCTATCTCAACCACATACATGGTATGGTAGTCGCTGTTCGGATACCACTTGTCAATATTGTCCTTCTCAATAAAACAATCTGCTTCAAGCGGCTGTGCATACAGCTTTTTACAGATAAATGCAAGTCTTGCATCCTCAAAATAAGGAACTCCCTCACATTCTGCCGTTTTTAATCCTGATTTTGCAATCTTATCCTCATCTCTGCCGGATACTGTACCAAAATAGTTTAATTCTTTCCGGTATTTTTCCGGAAGAACACTGATAGACAATTCCTCGGCTGCATCCACAAACTCTTTCGTATAACGCTGCGGACGGATAAAAAGAAAGGCTACCTGTTTGCCCCACATTACACCAATACCGCCCCAGGACGCTGTCATGGTATTTACTTTTCCATCCTTTTTCGCTGTCAAAAGCAACCAGTCCTTTCCAATCATCGTAAAGGCGTTTTCTTTTAATGCTTCACATGTAATCTCCTGCATACTATCTCTCCTTGCCTCGCATTTCATACTTATTTTCCTGACAGTTTATGCCTGTCATATATATTCTATGTCAAATGCTATCATAACACACCCCGGTTTTTACGGCAAGTACAGCTCAGACCAATGCCAAAGCTCATCTGTACTAAAAAATAAATAGCAAAAAGCACCACCCCAATCAAAGCCCATACTCCGATATGCGTCTGAAACATCATGTAGTCGCCTATCTGTCTGGATAGCCCCCGTAAAATTGCCTTTACGATACATACTGAAGGAAACAGTGTAAGGAAAAAGGATAGTACTATCATCGGCTTATAGATATCAATCAGCATTTTGTGTATTTCCTTTTTCTGATATCCCAGCAGCTTTAAAATATGCATATCCTCCGTCGCTGACTGAAAGTTGATAAGCAGCGCCAAAAATAAAAGCATACAGCCAATTACACAGCCCATTACCTGGACAGTCACCGCACTGACACGGTTGGAAACCGTATCCCGCTCCAGTACATCCAGCTTTTCTTCCCTTGTGATTCCCGTGCCGTCTTTCTCCCCGTTCAGACTTAAAATGCCGTTATAAGAATCATCAGAAACTCCAAGTATTTCCTGCATGGTCCCCAGACTCACATAGGCACTTCCAGTTGTAGCATTAAATGCCACTCCCGAAACCCGAAATGTACTGCTGCCCCTCTCGCCGGAAACCACAATCTCGTCACCTAAATGAAATCCATAGACCTCCTCCAGCTGTTTTCCGATTACAATTTCCCGTTCCTTCGGATATGGTATTTCTAATCCGTCTTTATCCAGAAGCTCATAGACCAAAGCATCCTCGTCCATGCCAACCAGCTTCCAGTCTACTGTCTTCTTATGATCTTTAAGCGTTACGCCTGCCTTTAGATAACGCACTGACTGATCTTCCTTTTCTCCCTGCCTTACAGAATCAAATTCCTTTTCATAATTGTAATAATGACCTGTCAGTTGAGATTCTTTCACCGTTTCACTGCTTTTATTCAGTGAAAATCCAAGCAGGAACATAACAGAAACTACCATAACGGACACGATAATAAGACCTGCCGCCAGTGGATTTCTAAGCGCAAGCCGCATCGGAAGCTGCATTCTGTGCGGAAAGACACCGGAGATTTTATCCGCCAGCCAAAGCATTTTTGTATCATCTTCCTTTTTGGAACCTGTCATTAACGTTCCGGCATCCTGTTTTCCGATGGCCAGCCAGGAAGCCGCTGTAATCAGTGCAAGCACCAGACTTGGCACGAAAATTCCCCTGCATACAGATGCCAGAGAAATTCCCTTTACAATCCCGTCAATCTGATACGTTTGCCTATTGGCGTCCAGCAGAATATCCGATGCAAAATATCCTCCGACAAAGCCGGTGACACCTCCTGCAAGCGCCAGAACGAATGAAATCTTCCAAAAGACACTGTTTATATTTCGCCCGGTAAAACCAAGCGCCTTTAAAGTTCCAATCTGTGTTCGGTGTTCCCTGTAAAAACGCACGAAAACAAATGCAAAAACAAATCCAGTCAATGCAAGAAATCCAAACAGCATATCCTCTGCCAGCGACACATTCGACATCAGTCCGTTTTTATAGGCCGATTGATTTTCATTCAAGGAAGAAAGTTCATTCAGCCAGCCCAAATTTGCATCGATAGAGAAGCGGACAAAGAAATACATAAAAGAAGTAAAAACGGTCAGTAAAAACATCAGGACTAAAAATATTTTTTTCTCAAAAAGTTCCCTTGTCATTTGTTTTTTTATATTCTTCATCTTTTACTCCCATACCATTTCACTTGCCGGAATCGGATTTTCATTTATCCTGTCTTTATGCAGCAGCCCATCTTTAATCGTAATGACACGATCCGCCGTCTGGGCAATCTGCAGATTATGTGTAACAAAAAGTATCGCTATCCCGAATTTCTGCTTTAATTCGCACAAAAGTTCCACCACTTTTTTACTGTTTGCCTCATCAAGCGCTCCGGTCGCTTCATCACAAAACAGAATTTCCGGTCTTTTTATGACCGCCCTTGCTATTGCTACACGCTGCTTCTGTCCACCTGAGAGCTGTCCTGGAAATTTGTCAAGCAATCCATCAATTTCCAAAGTCTGCACAAGCTCCTGCAAATCCAATGATTCCTGCCCCGGATAAAGTCCGACTTCTATATTTTCCCGTACCGTAAGTCTGTTTAACAGCATATAGTTCTGGAAAACATACCCAATACTTTTCCTTTTCCACTCCGCCAGCTCTTTTTCCCGCATTCCTGTGATTTCCTTTTCCCGAAACCATACTTTTCCTTCATTCGGCGGCATAAGCCCCGAAAGCGTATTTAAGAAGGTTGATTTCCCGGAACCGCTCGGTCCCAAAATAACCGTAAACGTTTTTTCCCGGACTTCCAGCGAAATTCCCTTTAAAATCTCTTCTTTTCCAAATTGCTTCTTTACATTTTCCGCACGCAACAGCATTTCACTTTACTCCTTTTGCTTTTCCAAATAACGGTTGATTGTTTTTACTTCATTTTGAATCTGGAACATATCGATCACGCATCCAATCAGATAGACTAAAAGCCCCATAACAACAAGAACCCAGACCGGAATACTGCTATACCAATCAAAAAAGACTCCTGCCACAAGAAGTAATCCAAGCACTGCCCCGATTTCCAGCAGAATCTCCACCATAAAGTAACGGCTTTCAAATTTTTTTAACAAAACCAGTACCACCTGAATCACTACACTGACTGCAAACACCTGATAGACTGTTTCAATGCAGAGAAATCTTCCTCCGTAAAGTTTGGCAACAACCGAAAGCAGAACAAGCGCTATCCCGGTAATCGCAAATACATTCTGAATCTTACTTTTCATTTCATCTTTCCTCCAGACGTTTTCGGATTTCTGTCAAATACTTTCTGGTAACATTGACACGTTCTCCGTTTTTTAAGGTTGCTTCCATTCTGCTATTTCTAAGTGAACAGATACTTTCTAACATATTGAGATTCACAATGCAAAATTTGCTGACGCGCACGAATCCTTCCTCTTTCAGTTCTTCCTCCAACTGGTACAGCCGCTGTTCTGAACGATAAATCTCTGTTTTTCCATAAACAAAGGTCTTTTTATCCACACTTTCCATGTAATAAATATCGGATGCGCTTATCCAGACAGACTGATTACCCTTTCTGCATTTAACTTCTTTTCCGGCATACCTGACTACACGTTCTATGTATTTCACTTTTTCCGTCATCCTGCCATACCGGATAAAAACCTCCAGTTCTTCTAAACCCGGACACTCCTCAAGCTTTACTTTCATTCTCTTTTCTCTCCATCTCTACGTCTGCAAGCATATCAGCCCTTTATCCAAATTGCAATATTATGCCTACCAACGTGCAACTTTTGATTACCAAGATACAACTTTCCCTATCTCATACCGGGATATTTCTTATTTCAATTGTAGCATCGTGATATATTCAAAGTCAACGAACCCGCTAGTTTCAGATGAACTTAAAAATTTTCTTTCCGTCTTTTTCTTCTATTTCAAGGCTGCCATTTTGGATCATTTTTTTTACCTGGCTTCTGGAAAGCCCAAATAATTCTGCTGCAATACGGTCTCCCCGTAGTTTCAGCCCGCTCTCATTTATCACCTCAACGTAATCATCTGCCTGAAGCGTGCTTGTCGGGATTATCCGGTAAGCAACCCGATCCCAGTCAAGTTCAGCCCGGTTCTTTAGAAACAGCATTTTATTTTTCCCGTAATATTCGGCAAGTTCTTCCTTATTGGAAAGAAACCCTTCATATTCCTCCTTAGGAATTTCCTCAGGCCTTTTGCGCTCATAAATACTCAAGTTAAATGTGTGCTTACATTTTTCACACTGGTAAATCAACCAGACATCTATCCGGTTTCCATTTGCATTCACCCTGAAATTCTTTGTATTAATATATGTAGATTTTTTTCCGCACCCGGAGCATTTCCGTAAAACCGGATAGGATTCTTTTGCTTCTATTTTATATTCTCTATATTCAATTTTTCTTAAATAGCACATATTGCATCTCCTTCTATATTTCTGGAAGTGCAAAGGCTATTACTGTTTACTTTTTATTTGCAATAGCCTTTGCTATGCAAAATGATTTGGTGTGGTCATAAATAATTCCTCCTTTTTTTATAAATTGGTGCACAGCACCAATTTTTGCAATCATCTATTTCATCATAAAAAGCCTCCTTCCTTTTTTCCACCTCAACCTTTTTTCTAAAAAAATATGAGCCGGCTTTCGCCGACTCACATTTTTATGCTACGTGCTTCATTTCACGCAATATCCGCTGTATGCTCTTTTCTGAGAGAAAATATTTTTTAGCAAGCTCCGCCACTTTACTTCCATTTTGATAATCCTGATAGATAAAAGCGTTTCGCTCCTTCAGCTCCTGGCGTGTCGTTGTATTTTTACCCCATTCCTGCCGATTTCCCGTTTTTTTCGGAATATAGATATTTTCTCCTTCCACATACTGCTGAATTAATTCTATGATTTCTAAAGGCAGTATTTCCTCTGCTCTCCGATAGCTCATTTTTGCCCTCCTAAAATTTATTTTTTCAGGAACAGCAACCGCTATCGCAAATCTTTTTTATTTTGCAATAGCTGCTGCTACGCAAAAATAACATATCTTTTCATGTACAAATCCCCCTGTCTTTTATATATTGCATCAACCTGCCTGAGCAAGCATACTCTGTCTTACCATATCTAAAAAGTACTGATGCACGCTTAAATCCTCATTCAGTTCCGGATGAAATGCCGTTACAAGCTGGTTTCCCTGCCTTGCTGCAACCACTTTTCCGTCCACTTCTGCTAAGACCTCAGCTCCCTCATATACCTCAGCAATATACGGTGCCCGGATGAAGGTCATCGGGATTTTACCGATTCCTTTAAACTCAGCCTCGGTATAAAAGCTGCCAAGCTGTCTGCCGTAAGCATTCCGTTTTGCCTTAATGTTCATGGTACCAAGGGCCGGCTTTCCATCCTCTACTTTTTCTGCAAGAAGAATCAGCCCTGCACAGGTACCATAAACCGGAAGCCCCTCTTTTATTTTTTCTAAAATCGGTTCATACAAATCGCATTCCCGCATCAGTTTTCCCATAACGGTGCTCTCTCCGCCCGGCAGAATCAATGCATCAAAGTGTTTCTCCAAATCCTTTTTCTGGCGAATCTCGAAGCTGTCTGCGCCGAGCTTTTCCAACATCTTCTCATGCTCGATGAATGCGCCCTGCAATGCCAAAACTGCAACTACCATATTATTTTCCCCGCTCTGCCATTAAGATTTCGATTTCCTGTTCATTGATGCCGACCATTGCCTCACCAAGATCCGTAGATAATTCTGCAATCAGCTTTGCATCTGTGTAATTCGTT
Source organism: uncultured Lachnospiraceae bacterium (assembly GCA_945868305.1). GTDB lineage: Bacteria > Bacillota > Clostridia > Lachnospirales > Lachnospiraceae > Roseburia_D. Next base: position 19,882 of record CAMBKU010000027.1, read on the forward strand.
ACCGCTTTTACAATGGCTGCTGCACGTTTTGCCGGATCACCGGATTTAAAGATACCGGAACCAACGAATACACCTTCCGCACCAAGCTGCATCATAAGCGCTGCATCTGCTGGTGTTGCAACGCCGCCTGCTGCGAAGTTTACAACCGGAAGTTTTCCGTTTTCATGAACATACTGTACTAAATCCACCGGAACCTGAAGCTGCTTTGCTGCCTCAAACAGTTCATCCTCCCGCATATTCTGGATGCGGCGGATTTCGGAATTCATCATACGCATATGACGCACTGCCTGTACAACATCTCCGGTACCCGGTTCGCCCTTTGTACGAATCATGGATGCGCCTTCTGCAATACGGCGAAGTGCCTCTCCCAAATCCTTGGCGCCGCAGACAAACGGCACTTTAAATTCATGCTTATTAATATGGTAAACATCATCTGCCGGAGATAATACTTCACTTTCGTCTATGTAGTCAATTTCAATTGCTTCCAAAATCTGTGCTTCCACAAAATGACCAATACGGCATTTTGCCATGACCGGAATAGAAACCGCTTCCTGAATGCCACGAATCATCTTTGGATCGCTCATACGGGAAACTCCCCCTGCCGCACGGATATCCGCAGGAATCCGCTCTAATGCCATAACTGCACAGGCTCCTGCTTCTTCTGCGATTCTTGCCTGCTCCGGTGTTGTAACATCCATGATGACGCCACCCTTTAACATTTGTGCCAGTTCTTTATTTAACTCATATCTGTTCTCTTTCATGATACCTTTTTCCTTCCATATGCTTTACATCGAATCGATTTTCTATTTCCTATTAATCTGCTAGCTTATAGAAGGTATTATAGTCCAGATTGGTACTATTAAAAGAACCAATTTTGGTATTTTTATGCAGTCCAGTTTTGATTATTGATAAATTTCTCCAGAAATTCTTCCTTCGGACAGGGTCTTCCATAATAAAACCCCTGAATATAATCCGGCCCCAATTCTTTGATGCGTGCAAGCTCCTCCGATGTTTCCACGCCTTCGACACAAATTTTCAACCCAAGACTGTGAACCATCCGGATAATATAAATCATGAGCTGATTCTCATAGTCGTTCTTTAAAGCCTTAACGGTAAAACCACGGTCAAGTTTTACGATGTTCGGCGTCATTTCTCCAATATTTTGCAAATTAGAGTAGCCTGTGCCAAAATCATCCAGTGCAATGCAAATTCCGTATTCTTTTAATTTATTCCACAAATCCTGTATCACTGCGTTATTTTCCAGATGCCCGCTTTCTGTCAATTCTGTTATAATGCTGGATGGCTCCAGTTGCGCCTCCGTAACGTCTCGGATAATTTCTTCTAAAATCTGGCTTTTTAAAATCTGAATATAAGACAGATTCACGCTGATTTTAAACTCCGGCATAATCTTCTGGCACTCACGGCACATACGAAGTGCATTTTTTAAAACCCACTTTCCCACCGGAATAATCAGTCCACTATCCTCCAGAATCGGAATAAATTCTGCCGGAGAAATCATCTCCGTCTCCGAAATGTGAAAGCGAAGCAGTGTCTCCGCCGCAAACAATCTGCTTTTCTTTACATCAATAATGGGTTGAAAATACAATTCAAAACCATCGAAATCCTTCGCCACTGCCTTGCGCATTGTCCGCAGGATTTCTCGCCTACGCAGGAATTTCTGATAATCTTCCTCCGAAAAGGTATAAACCTGATTTTTTCCGCCATTTTTTGCTTTACTCAATGCAAACTGGGAAATACGCATCATCTCACTGTAATCCCTATTTCTTATATCCTCACTGGTAATAATCCCGCCGGAAACAGTAAACACTGCCTTATAATTGTTCTGCTCAATAAACTTTTCCAGTTCTCTGCAGATTCCATCATAAGTTTTCTCTGCATCCTGCGCTGTACCACATTCACAATCAAGCAATATAAACTCGTCTGCAATGACGCGGTATACCATCTGCCCAGGAGCTGCCGCTTTCTTCATACAATCCGCTACTCCCCGCAAGACAAAATCTCCGTATTCCGTCCCAAATTTCTCATTTATTTCCCTAAAATCATCAATACCAATCCGAAGTACATAGCCTCTTTCTAAATTTTTTCTGCCCTGCATAATCTTCTCTTTTAATGCCGCTTCACCGAGCAGATTGCTTACATTGTCAGCCATCTGTTTTGCACCGATTTCATTGATACAGCCTAAAAGGAACTGCGTTTTTCCCCCATCTTCCAGATAGATCTTTCCCTTGCAGTTAATCCAGATGGGCTGTCCATCCCTGCCAATCCAACGATACTGGATATTGTGCGAATCCTTTTCCCCACGCACCATTTTTCCAAGATCCTCGGTCAGCATGGCAATATCATCCTCATAAACAAACTTTTTGTGTGCCTCCACTACCCGGTGAAACAGATTCGATGGAATCGCAAAGCGCCCCTCTGCTTTTTCTGATATGTAATAAGTATCATTCGTAATATCGTAAGCAAATAAGTAATCATTCATACAAGGCGCAAATTTTTTTATTGTATCACAGACATTTTCAAATGTACTCCCCTTTTTTTCCAATCCCATTTTTGCATCCCTCTCTTTGTACAAACACTTCTCCTTTTTCATCCATTTTATTATATAATTTTTTTCAATTTTCTACAATTCTATTTTGTACTTAATTACCAGAGGCCTGTTACTGACAAGTTCCCTCGTCGCCATAACAGAAAACTGTGGTGAACTCCTCTCACGGCGCCGCCACAGTTTTTGTGTATTTCCTTATTAATTATGAGTCTCCGTTAATATTTTAACATACTTTTTTTGATTATTCATTCATAAAAAATCGACTCTTTTCGACTTTTCAGACAATTCTGTTATTATTTACAACATAAGAAAAGGTTACGATGTTTTTCTTTTGAATCCCCATCTCAAACAGTTTCCGGCAGGATTTCTCTACATCCTCTCCCGTTGTATACTCCGGTATTTCCGGCACCTTGATGACATATTGATCATCCGGTATTCTTTCTGCGATACTTGCTATATTCTGCAATACCAAATCCTGCTCTTTGCCCGTATAGCTTCTATAAATATCCGAATCCATAGTTTTCACATCGATAATAAAGGAAAATCGTTCGTTAAGCAACGGCTTTAGCTGCTTCGGCGGAACATTTAAGGATGTCTCAATATTTATCTGCCACTCCTTCGGACAGCTTTCTGAAAATGCCAAAAGTGCCTGGCTCTGCAAAAGCGGCTCCCCGCCGCCAAAGGTCACTCCACCATTTGTATATACAAAATAACAGTGGTCAACCGCAAGTTCCTCTGCCAGTTCTTCCACTGTCACTTCACGCATCCGCTCTTTTTGCTCCAATTCCCAGGCATTGATACAATATCGGCAGGAAAGGGGACATCCTGGCAGGGCAACAAGTGTCGTAATCCCTTTCCCATCTGTTTTCATTCGATGTCTGTTTATCCCAAGCACCCTGATTTTTTCCCCGGTTGCATTTTTCATAACTTTTCTCCCTCAATCTATTCTTCTGCAAACTCCTCCGGCTCTGTGCCATTTTCCGTCCCATCCGGTACATAAGAGACATCGCCTTCAATATCTGTCACTTCTGTTTCCGCAGACTGTTCGGTTTCCCATTCGATTTCGGGATTATATGTCTCCCCACCTTCGTAGGTTGAAATCCCTGTATTGGGACCACAGCCGGATAAAGTTATGGCTGCAGCCGCCGTAAGACCTGCGGCTGCCACCCTTCTTTTTCTCGTTTTTTCATCCATCCGGCTTTCATACAATGCTGCATTCAAAAGTGCTTCTTCACTTTTGCATTTTGGACAGGTACCGCTGCAGTAGCCTTTGTAGGTACATTCTGTCTGATGCAGGTTTATCCCCAGATTCTCTGCCATTTTTGCGCGAATCTCCTTTAACTGCCTGCATTTTTCCCTATGGATTTTCGCCAGTTCTTCTTTACTTTTTCTCATAGCTCATTTCTCCCTTTTACTCATTTCTTATTTTTCCATTTCGCGAATCAGATTTACCATCTCAATGGCACTGACTGCGCAATCAAAACCTTTGTTTCCTGCCTTTGTACCGGCACGTTCGATGGTTTGCTCGATGTTTTCTGTAGTCAGCACTCCAAACATCACTGGAACGCCGCTCTGTAAGGACACATTTGCAATACCTTTTGACACCTCGCTGCATACATAATCATAATGGGAGGTGTTTCCACGGATTACGGCACCCACGCAGATAACTGCATCATACTTTTTGCTCTCTGCCATCTTCGCTGCAATCAGAGGGATTTCGAATGCTCCTGGTACCCATGCGACCGTAATGTCTTCATCTTTTACTCCGTGACGTTTCAGACCATCCAACGCCCCCTCCAGCAATTTGGACGTGATAAATTCATTGAAACGGGATGCAACGATTCCGATGCGCATATCTTTTCCTGCGATTCCTGCTACTAATTTTCCTTCTAATGTGTTCATTGTTTTTTCTCCTTTTTTATTATTGTTATTTAGACAATTGCGAAACTCTCAAATTTTCTTAATTTCTGTACATGAACGAAAAAAGCATTCCTCATTCTTCCTGACTATGTCCACAAATCACATGAATTGCACATATCATCTACTTTATCTCACCGACATTCAGATAATGACCCATACGCCTTTTCTTTGTCATGAGATAAAAGGCGTCATGCGGATTTGCCTTGATTTCAATCGGCACACGCTCACTGATTTCCATGCCAAAATCTGAAAGCTGGTAAACCTTATCCGGATTGTTGGTCAGAAGTCTTAACGTCTTAACACCTAAGTCCTTTAAAATCTGAGCACCGATATAATATTCCCGCATATCACTCTGGAAGCCCAACGCCAGATTCGCTTCTACCGTATCCATGCCCTCACTCTGCAGCTCATAAGCTTTTAACTTATTCAAAAGTCCGATGCCTCTGCCTTCCTGCCGCATATAAAGAAGAATGCCTCTGCCTTCTTCTTCAATCATCTGCATTGCCTTATCAAGCTGCTCTCCGCAGTCACAGCGGGCAGAATGGAACACATCTCCGGTCAAGCACTCGGAATGTACTCTGCAAAGCACGTCTTTCCCGTCACCGATGTCTCCTTTTACCAGAGCTACATGATGCTCCCCGTTTAGCAGGTTGCGATAGCCATAGGCGCGAAATTCTCCATAGGCCGTCGGAAGAATCGGGCTTGCCACCTGCTCCACCAGCTTTTCGTGCTTTTTACGATAGTCCTGGAGTGCCTTTATTGTGATAAAACAGATATCCCACTTTTTCGCCAGTTCAATCAGTTGCGATGTACGAAGCATCCGCCCGTCATCGCCCATAATCTCACAACATAGTCCGCATTCTTTTAACCCTGCTAGCCTCATCAAATCCACCGTTGCCTCGGTGTGTCCGTTTCGCTCAAGCACTCCGTTCTTTTTTGCCATAAGCGGGAACATATGCCCCGGTCTTCTGAAATCTTCCGGTTTTGCGTCCTCTGCAACGATTTTTCTTGCGGTAAGCCCACGCTCCTCGGCAGAGATACCCGTTGTTGTTTCCCGGTAGTCTACCGATACCGTAAACGCAGTCTCATGGTTATCCGTATTGTCCATGACCATCTGCGGAAACTGCAGTTTCCGGCAAAGTGTCTCTCCCATCGGCATACAAATCAGTCCCTTACCGTGAGTCGCCATAAAATTTACATTTTCTGTCGTGGCAAATTCCGCTGCACAGATAAAATCTCCCTCATTTTCTCTGTCTTCGTCGTCTGTCACCAGAATCAGTTTCCCGTTCCGAAGTGCCTCCAGTGCCTCCGGAACCGTATTAAATTCAAACATGTTTTTCCTCCTGTCTTTAAAACCCATAACGCGCTAAAAAAGTTTCATCTATACCACTTTTCTGCTGTACGAATTTTTCTATGTATTTTCCTACCAGATCGTTTTCCAGATTAACCTTATCCCCAATCTTTTTTTCTGCCAGCGTTGTTTCTGCCGCTGTATGGGGAATTACGGACACGGAAAAGTTATCCCGTTCCACCGCTGCCACGGTGAGGCTGATGCCGTCAATGGCTATCGAGCCTTTTTCTACAATATATTTCATAATTTCCTGTGTGCCAAAAATAGTATACCAAATCGCATTGTCATCTCTTCTGATGTGAATAATCTTTCCTGTGCCGTCAATATGTCCTGCCACCATATGTCCGCCAAATCTGCCATCCGCTGCCATCGCCCGTTCCAGATTAACATGGCTTCCTGGCCGCAGTGTCCCAAGTGCAGAACGGCTTAAGGTTTCGTTCATCACATCTGCCGAAAAGGTTTTCCCTGTAATCTCTGTTGCTGTCAGACAAACTCCATTGGTAGAAACACTGTCACCGATTTTTAAATCAGAAAAAATCTTGTCTGCCTGCACAGAAAGCACTGCCGATTTTGCACCTTTTCTAATTGCTGTAATTGTTCCAATTTCTTCAATTATTCCGGTAAACATGAATATTCCACCTCACTTTCCACCAGGATATCCTCCCCAATCTGCCGGATGACCGGATGAATGAGCCGAAAGCTATCTTTCGGCTGTGCAACGCCTTTTCCCTCCACTGGGCTCTTCGCCTCTGCCCCGCCAAAAATCTTGGGCGCAATATAGGTCTGCACTCTCTGCACAATTTTACTCTCCAGTGCAGAAAAATTTAGCGTTCCGCCCCCCTCTAAAAGAATACTGTCGATTTTTTGTTCTCCAAGCTCTTTCATCAGACATTCCAAATCGATATGCCCATCTTTTTTTGGAAGTGTTATAATCTCACAGCCCGCCTCCAGATAAGGCTTTCTTTTTTCCTCGTCAACACAGGACGAGGCAAGGATTGTCCGCACCTCTCCGGCTGTTTTTACCAAATTGCTAAAAAGCGGTGTCCGAAGTTCCGTATCACAGATAATGCGGATAGGATTTCTGCCACCGCAAATCCGGCAGGTCAGCATCGGGTCGTCGGCAAGTACCGTTCCCACGCCTGCCATGATTGCTGTATAGCGGTTTCTGTCTTTTTGCACATTTTCCCTGGCAGCTTCCGCCGTAATCCACTTGGATGCTCCCGTCACCGTTGCAATCTTCCCATCCATTGTCATGGCATACTTCATCACCACATAAGGTCTTCCTGTCTTTATGTAGTGAAAAAACACCTCATTTATATTGTCGCAGGCCTCTTTTAATACACCCGTATCTACAGTAATCCCTGCGTCCCGCAAAATCTGAATGCCCTTGCCCGCTACCAGGGGATTTGGATCACCGGAGCCAACCACAACACGCTTAATTCCATTTTCAATGATTGCCTCCGTACAAGGCGGGGTCTTTCCGTAATGACAGCACGGCTCTAAGGTCACATAGATTGTGGCACCCGTCGGGTCTTCACTGCAATTCGCCAACGCATTGCGTTCAGCGTGCAGCCCGCCGTACCTTTCATGCCAGCCTTCCCCGATGATCTTGCCTTCCTTTACAATGACAGCTCCCACCAAAGGATTGGGATTCACCGCGCCTTCGCCCCTTTTTGCCAGTTCCAGAGCGACTTTCATGTATTCTTCATCTGTCATATTGGCTTTCCTTTCTGCGTTCTTCTTTCATATGTGGAAACGGAGTATTAAAAGATACCCGACACATATAAAAATAAAAACGCTCTGAATCAAAACTCAGGGCGTTTACTTTTGTATGCTAAAAAATGTCTTGAATCAAAAAACTCTGAAATGATATACATCATCTCAGAGCCTATGTTCTACACTATTTTCACACAATACCGTATCTTCTTTTATCCAGACTATACTGTCGGCTTCGGAGTTTCACCGAATCATGCCTTGCGGCTCGTGGGCTTTACCACCGGTAGGGAATCGCACCCTGCCCTGAAGATTCTTATTCAATTTCGTTTTCTATTATAGCGCATGATATGCTATTATACAAGCCTGTTTTTGCAGTCTAAAATTTGTTCACTTTTCCTGTTTTGTGTTACCGGGAATGTATACTTACCGCTTTTTCTTCGATTGCCGATATTGCCTCACCGTGCTATAATTTTCATAAAATATGCGCATACTGTTTTTAAAGGAGGTCTTTTTATGGATTTTTATAAACGCGCTCTGGAATTAAACGACAGCACCGTGGAAAACCGCAGATATTTCCACACAAATGCGGAAGTCGGACTTCACATGCCCAAAGCCCAAAAATATGTTATGGACAAGTTAAAGGAATACGGAATCGAACCGAAAGAATGTGGAAACGGTGTTACCGCAACTCTCGGTGCCGGCGGAAAGGTACTGCTTCTGCGGGCTGATATGGATGCCCTGCCGATGCCGGAAGAAAGCGGACTTCCTTTTGCCTGCCCCACCGGAACAGAAGCTCACACCTGCGGACACGATCTGCACGCTGCCATGCTGCTTACCGCTGCCAGAATGCTAAAGGAATGCGAATCCGATTTAAAGGGTACAGTAAAGCTCATGTTCCAGCCTGCGGAGGAGACTTTTGAGGGCGGAAAAGACATGGTCGCCGCCGGAATCTTAGAAAACCCGAAGGTAGACGCTTCCTTAGCCTACCATGTAGGTCCTGGCAGAGTTCCTGGTGGATATTTCTATAACAACGACAGCACTATGATGGCATCCTGTGATGGATTCCGCATTACGGTAAAAGGCAAGGGCGCTCATGGTGCCTACCCACAGCTTTCCACCGATCCTATTAATATTGCAGTGCATATCCACACCGCTTTGCAGGAGTTAATTGCAAGAGAATGCAATCCTGCGGATGCTTCCACACTGACTATCGGACATCTGGAAGCCGGAACTGCTTTCAATATTATTCCGGAAACTGCCATTTTAGAAGGCAGCATCCGCACCTCCACGCCGGAATCCAGAGAACTTCTCGTCTCCCGGATGAAAGAGGTGGCAAAATTAACCGCCCAGACTTTCCGCGGAGAAGCCGAAGTAGAAATGCTCTCCGAGGTTCCGCCGCTCATCTGCGACCCTGATTTTACAAACAAAATCTTAGGATACATGGACAAGATTTCCGCGCCGGTAAAATATGCCATGCACGGTATTAAATCAAGCGGTTCCGATGACTATGCCGAGATTACTTCCAGGGTTCCGAGCTCCTACATGTTCCTCGCCGCCGGATTTGCGGACGAAGAACCGGGGCAAAGCCACAACCCAAAAGTACGCTTTAACGAAGATGTCCTGCCTTTTGGCGCTGCCTGCCTTGCTCACTGTGCCGTATCCTGGCTGGCTGAAGCATAAAGGTACAAATTTTTGAAAAAGCAGGTAGAATGACACTGTGTTTTCCGTGTCATTCCACCTGCTTTCTTTTTATGCGGTGAAGCTGTGGCTTTAGCGTAAGCTCCGATACAAGCATCCCTTCCCGCTGGCTTAAAATAAATTCCACCGTCCGGGCCACATCCTCCGGCAGCAAATGGGCTTCTATCTCCTCCGCTGTCGTAAAATCTGCGTTCCGATAAAGATTTGTCTCGGTCATATCCGGGCAGATGGTCGTCACTTTGACGCCATATTTTCTCGCCTCGTCAAAAAGACTTTTTGAAAAACTAAGAAGCCCTGCCTTGGTAGCACCATAGGCGCAGCCATGGGGATTGGAACTTGTTGCCGTAACTGAAGAAATCTGAATAATATGCCCCTGGTTTTTTTTCAATGTACGAAGGAGCTGTTGCGTCAACACCATTGGTACCTCCAGATTGATTCGCACCATTTCTGCAATTTTCTTCGGGTTTAACTCCTCATGAAGACCGTAATAGGCAACCCCGGCGTTATTGACAAGTACATATATTTCCTGCTGTGCTGCAATCTGCTTTACCTTTGTACATAACGCTACTGTATCAAGAAGATCACAGACAATCGGGTGAAACTTCCCTACTGTATCAGGTTCGCTTCCACTGTTCTCTATCGGTTTACATAATTCAGATTCTGTTTTTTCAAAATCCCTTCCAAACCCGAAAACCTCATAGCCCATTTTCAACAATGTCTTACTCACTTCCAATCCAATACCGGAGGATGCTCCCGTAACGATTGCTGCCTGCTTCATATCAATTTTCCTCCTTCTCCCACAAAAATATCTTTTCTTCCGGCAAATACTCTTTTAATCGTTTAAGAAGATAGCTTTCCATCTGATTCGTCAGTTCCTTTGGATAGTGATACACGCCTTTGTCGTTCTCATAGGGGAACTGAACCACCGCCGAATCCGGCGCATTTTTCCGCATTTTTTTTAAATAATCCTGAGAAACCCGAAAACTGCCGACACTCACATCCAAGAGCTGTTTTAAGTCGATTTGTTCTGCCACCTGCTCCAGCATTCTCTCATAGCACTGCTGCCACCCGACACAATAAATCATCGGGTCAAAACAAAGCCGCACCAAAAATCCCCGGCTTAACGCCTCGGCTGCGGCAGCCAGTCTCTGTTTTAAGGATGGCGTATGATGCTCGTAAGCATCGATAACTTCCTGTGGGGAAAGTGTAAAGGCATAGACCACATGGGAAGACGGTTGCACTGTTTGAAAAAAACTGTAATTTGCACTTTTTGTCCGAATCTCAAGCGTAAGATTGTTTTTTCCCACGCCGTTTTCTCTGCCACAACGCTCCGCAAACTGCACCCACGCTTCGGTGTAACCCGTAACTCCTTCAAATGCCATCAAATCGGTATCATAAGAAACGCAGACATAAACATCATGTTCTCTTAAAACTTTCTCAATTTCATCAAAAATATCCTCCAAATTTACAAACACCACCAGATTACCGGAAGGATACATTCCTTTCAAATAACAGTATTCGCAGTCATAAATACAGTTCATCATACAGGAGGTATAATAAAAATATGGATTCCCAAAACTCTGACAGACCGGGGCGCCTTCATAGAGCAGCTTACCCTGCTTAGCTGCAAGAATCAAACTCTGCGCCTGATGCTGTTTTCCATAGTCCTGCCCTCTCCGGCAGAACATATCCTTATAATGGTCTATTTCTATGACCCAGGCTTTCGGAAATCCCGCAAGAATCTGCTTTGTCCTCGGATGTTCTCTTACTGCCTTTTCCACATAAATATGGGAAAACGCCGAATTATAATAATTTTCGCTTAATTTCTTCAAAACAACGTTTCCCCTCTCTCTTATCTATACAGGGCAGCTTTCCGTCCGCATAAAACTCCCGCACTGCTGCCTGATAATCGATTCCCGCCAGACTCCAATAACAGGTATGTTGTGTCACAGTGGCTTCCATTGTCTTTGAACAATGCAAATCCTGGCATAACTGTCTGACCTGTGCTTCTCTTTTTTCCTCTTTCTCTGCCTTCAAAGCCACCGGGGCTTCTATTCCACGCAAAAAATCAAGGTATGCTGTGAGTGCATCCAAGTTTGCTTCCATCTTTCTTTCCACCACTTCCGGCGTCACTGCATCGGTGCATCCACTATCCGACACCACTTTTAAAAACATCATCCGATGCGGACCAAAGAAATAGGCTCCCGCCTGATAAATCGCCGCGGCTTCCATATCATAGAGACGGCAGGGGTTCCTTTCATATCCTGCTTCGCTGCCTCTGCTCTCACCTACAGACATTTCTATACCGGCAACTTCATCTTTTTCTGTCGTAAACGGCACTGCTCCGGTAAGGATTTCCGCCTCTTTAAAACTATGCCGATATAGAATATCCGGGTAAAAGGTTCGCCCTGTGGTCTGCTCTGTAATTTTATTGCATAAAAAAATGCCTTCCGGCAAGACCGCCTCTCTGTCGGATAAAAGAGCACAGGTTCCGATATTTATAAGATAATCTTCCTCTCCCACCGGATACTCCGTACAAATGCTACTAACCGCTGCTGCCGCTTTTATATTTCCCACTCCGGTAAGTATCAGACGTATGCCAGCCGCTTCGTTATAAAAGATCTGAAAACGGGGATGATTTGTATCTTTTTTCAAGCTATAATGTCGAATCAGACTTTTGCATTCCGGGTAGAGTGCTGCAAACAGGTAAAGCATTTCCCCATCCTCCTTTTTCTGCTAATATGTTAAGTATAACACTTTTTTGTAACCTTTTGCATCACAAAAACCAAGCCGGGTCAATGACCCGGCTTTATTTTAATACCCTATCGGTTTATCCTTACTGCTGACCTTAAGTCGCTCCATTGCTCTTGCAAGGGATGCTTTGGAACGATAATATTCCTGTATGCTCTGCTTTTGTCTGAGCTGTTCCTCTGCACGCTCTTTGGCCTCTTTTGCACGGCGGACATCAATATCCTCCGGCGATTCACAGGTGTCTACGATTACCGTTGCACGGTTATTGATAATCTGTGCAAATCCAGTTCCTGTCACCCCATAAATCCAGTTGCCGCTTTCCTCCTCGATACGAATCTCTCCGATTTCCACAGCAAACGCCATATTTTCATGATGCGCCTGAATTGCTTTCTGACCATCTTCCAGAGGAAGGATAACCTGCTTGCATCTTCCGTCAAAAAACACCTTATCACAGGCAATGACTTTAAGACTAAATGTATTCATGCTTCATTCCTCCTAGCTGGCGGAACCTGTGCCATCCATCTGTTTTGCCTTTTCCTTCACATCGTCGATTGTCCCGACATTAAAGAAAGCAGCCTCCGGGTAGTCATCCATCTCGCCATCGATGATTGCCTTAAATCCGCGAATGGTCTCTTTAAGTGGGACATATTTTCCCGGCATACCAGTAAAGTTTTCCGCAACATGGAACGGCTGAGATAAGAATTTCTGAATCTTTCTTGCACGATATACCACCATTTTATCCTCCTCGGACAGTTCTTCCATACCGAGAATCGCGATAATATCCTGCAATTCCGTATATTTTTGCAGGATTTCCTGCACTCGTCTTGCAGTTTCATAATGTTCCTTGCCGACTACATCCTCCTCCAGGATACGTGAATTTGATTCCAGCGGGTCTACTGCCGGATAAATACCCTGTTCCACAATTTTTCTGGAAAGAACGGTGGTTGCATCCAGATGGGCAAAGGTAGTCGCCGGAGCCGGGTCTGTCAAATCGTCTGCCGGCACATAAACTGCCTGTACGGAAGTAACGGAACCATTTTTCGTAGATGCGATACGTTCCTGCAATTCACCCATTTCATTTGCCAGTGTAGGCTGATAACCTACGGCTGACGGCATACGTCCGAGCAATGCGGACACTTCGGAACCTGCCTGTGTGAAACGGAAGATATTATCGATAAATAAAAGTACGTTCTGATGCTCCTCATCACGGAAATATTCCGCCATGGTAAGTCCTGTTTCCGCCACTCTCATACGCGCTCCAGGCGGCTCGTTCATCTGTCCGAACACTAACGCCGTCTTATCAATAACACCAGATTCTGTCATTTCTGTCCAAAGGTCATTTCCTTCTCTGGAACGCTCTCCAACACCTGTGAAAATAGAATATCCGCCATGTTCGGTTGCAATATTATGAATAAGCTCCTGAATCAAAACGGTCTTACCTACACCGGCACCACCGAAAAGTCCGATTTTACCACCTTTTGCATACGGGGCAAGCAAATCGATGACTTTGATTCCTGTCTCCAACACCTCGACAACCGGACTCTGATCCTCAAAAGTAGGCGGATCTCTGTGAATCACCCAATGTTTCTCCTCGTCTAACGGTGCTCCGCCGTCTAAGGTATCTCCTAACACATTAAATAAACGGCCTAAGGTTCCTTTGCCGACCGGAACTTTGATACCGCTTCCGGTAGCCGTCACTTCCATATCTTTGTGAAGTCCTTCGCTGGACGCCAGCATGATACAGCGGACAGTGTTATTACCAATGTGCTGTGCCACTTCCATCACACAGCGCTTTCCGCCGTTATCTACTTCAAGGGCATCCTTAATAAATGGAAGGTCGTTATCTTCAAATTCAACGTCAACAACAGGTCCCATAACCTGTAC
>CAMBKU010000028.1 GCA_945868305.1 uncultured Lachnospiraceae bacterium
GGATGCTTTTTTCGCCGTAGGTTAATGTGCCGGAAAAAAGTCAAGAGGTAAGAAGTTATATGACAATAGAAAAACTAATAGAATGCCTGCTTATAGGTGCAATGGGATATCTATTTTTGTGGGTAGGAGTGACCAGATGGAGGGAACGGTATTGCTGAAAATAAGTTGGAGTCATTAGAAAGAAAAAGGAGAAAAGTTATGGAAGATACACAGACAGCACAATTGTTAATGGACATTCTTTTACAAAATAAAATTATGGGCAGCATGGCAGCGACGAAGGTTATGAGGAAGCTGCCGGCAATCAGTTACAGCGATAAAATAGATGTTAATGGAATGGATCTTTTTGATGTTTCACAGGAACTACTGCAAAGTTACGGGAGAATCGTAGGAACGGATAACATAAACCGGGTCATCTGCGCCATTGTCGGAAGTGGGGCAATGAATATGAATCCGGCGGCGTTAGTCGTGCGGACGGAAGAAGGAGTAGTTTATGCTTCAGCAGCGGCGAAAGAGGGGCTGATTAAACAAAGAACGGCAGAAAAAGCTGTAAATCACTTTTTTGATTTATTAAAATCAAAAATATGACATTCGATGTCAGGTTATGTGCGTTATCATTATGCCATAACACATAAGGAGGATATTATATGCCCAGACCAAAGAGTAAAAGTGAACTGATAAAGGCAGCAGAGACAAATTACAGCGAATTGATGGAACTAATCGATTCTATGACAGAGAAGGAATTGAATACGGCCTTTGATTTTTCAGCAGATGAAAAGAAAAAAGAGGCACACTGGAAAAGAGACAAGAACTTAAGGGATGTGATGATTCATTTGCATGAATGGCATAACCTGCTGTTAAAGTGGCTTGAAAACAACAAATCCGGGATACAAAAGCCTTTTTTGATGGAGGGCTATAATTGGAGGACATACGGCGACATGAATATAGTGTTCTGGAAGAAGGGACAGAGCACTACACTTGAGGATGCTATGGAAAAGGTCAATGAATCGCATAAAAAGGTGATGACCGAGATGGAATCCATGACAAATGAAGAATTGTTTACAAAGAATGTTTATGATTGGGTGGGCGGCAGTACCATCGGTTCCTATTTTATTGGTGTGACAAGTAGTCATTATGACTGGGCAATAAAGAAGATTAAGGCGCATAGGAAGAAAATAAATGGTTGATCGATTATTTCAAATCGTATATTTGCTGATGGAGAAACCCCGGATGACAGCAAAAGAGCTGGCGGAGAGGTTTGAAGTGTCAGAGCGTACAATATATCGTGATCTGGACAAACTGACGCTGGCGGGAATTCCGGTATACACGAATCAGGGCAGAAACGGCGGCATTTCCATATTGCCGGATTATGTGCTCGATAAAGCAGTTCTTACGGTAGAGGAAAAATCCAAAATATTGGAAGCGTTGAATGCACTTGGTGAAGTTGTATTTGAGGATGAGAAAACTGCGACAGAAAAGCTTCAGGATTTTTTGGGAGATGAATATCAGGATTGGATTGAAATTGAGTTTTCAAGCTGGGGAAACAGTAAAGCGGATGGGGAAATGTTTCGACAGATTAAGGATGCCATTTTACAGCGTCGATATCTGGAAATTACATATTCCGGGTATAAACAGGTCACCCTGAGACGAAAAATCAAACCGTTGAAACTATGCTTTAAGGACCAGGCGTGGTATTTGTATGCTTATTGCTGTCTGCGAAAGGATTATCGTTTTTTTAAGTTGAAAAGAATATCTGAAATAAAAATGCTGGATTCCTATTTTGCAAAGGAAAAGACGGGAAAAGTATTAAAGGGTAATTGTGGCGAGGGAAAGGAGGCTAATCACGGTACGCTGATACATGTGAAACTGCTGATTAAGCCGCAGATGGCATTTCGGGCATATGATGACCTGCCGAATGTGACAGCTACGGAAACCGGAGAACTGATTTGCGAAATAGATGTGACAGAGATGGAATGGTTTCTTAGCTATGTGCTTTCTTATGGACCATATATCCGTGTGATAGAACCGGATGAGGTGAAGGAAAGGGTAAAACAGGCAATAAACGAGATGGGAGAAATCTATTAAAAAAGAGGGAGAAAGAGATATGGCTTTTGATTTTAAGAAAGAATATAAAGAATTTTATATGCCGAAGAACAAGCCTGAAATCGTTGACGTTCCAAAAATGAATTACATTGCTGTCCGGAGTAAGGGTGATCCAAATGAAGAAGGTGGGGAATACAAACGGGCAGTCGGCATTTTATATGCAGTAGCATATACTTTGAAGATGAGCTATAAAAGTGATTATCACATAGAGGGCTTTTTTGAATATGTAGTTCCACCGCTGGAGGGCTTTTGGTGGCAGGAAGGAGTAGACGGCATTAATTATTCCGATAAAAGTACATTTCATTGGATTTCAGTGATTCGGTTACCTGATTTTGTGACCAAAAAAGATTTCGACTGGGCGGTAGAGACTGCTTCTCGAAAGAAAAAAATGGATTGCTCTGCGGCGGAATATCTGACAGTTGAGGAAGGGTTGTGTGTGCAGATTATGCATCATGGATCCTTTGATGAAGAACCGGAAACAGTAGCACTGATGGATGCATACCTTGCAGGGAAGGGATATGCAAATGACATAAACGATAAACGTTTGCATCATGAGATTTATATGTCGGATGCGAGAAAGGTTGCACCGGAAAAATGGAAAACGGTTATCAGGCATCCGATTAAAAAAATAGGATAAATAGATCAGAGAAAACTCCTCATTTCAGAATGATAATGAGGAGTTTTTCGTCTGTTTTAATTTCAACAGTAATCTGAGACGGACTTCCTATTTTGAATGGAGGATGGTATAATAAGGATAAAATCGAATGCTGCCCAATCAGGCTGTGCGTGATGCAAAAAAGTTACTATGAACAAACAGGGACAGACAGAAGAAGCCGCACCTGACAGCCGTAGAAAATAACAGTTGACGGAAGCGCATTTTTGGTGGAAAATATAAAGGAGACTATTTATCCGCGAGGAATAAAATAAATTGTGACAGGATTAAGGAGATAAAAAGAAATGGCGAAAGAAAAGAAACTCGTTGAAGCAATCACATCCATGGAGGAAGATTTTGCGCAGTGGTATACCGACGTTGTAAAAAAGGCGGAGCTTATTGATTATTCATCCGTAAAGGGTTGTATGATTATTAAGCCTGCCGGATATGCCATCTGGGAAAACATCCAGAAGGAACTGGACAGAAGGTTTAAGGAAACTGGGGTGGAAAATGTATACATGCCGCTCTTTATCCCGGAGAGCCTTTTGGAAAAAGAAAAAGACCATGTAGAGGGATTTGCGCCGGAAGTGGCATGGGTGACGCAGGGTGGTTTGAATGAACTGCCGGAGCGTCTTTGCGTCAGACCGACATCCGAGACTTTGTTTTGTGATTTCTATAAAAATATTGTTCATTCTTATCGTGATTTACCAAAGGTGTATAACCAGTGGTGCTCGGTTGTACGCTGGGAGAAGGAGACACGTCCGTTCCTTCGGTCCAGAGAATTTTTATGGCAGGAAGGCCATACGGCACATGCCACGGCCGAAGAAGCAAAGGAAAGAACGATTCAGATGCTGAATCTTTATGCGGATTTCTGTGAGGAAGTGCTGGCAATGCCGGTTGTCCGCGGACAGAAGACAGAGAAAGAAAAATTCGCAGGTGCGGAAGCAACCTATACAATAGAAGCGCTGATGCATGATGGAAAGGCACTGCAGTCTGGTACCAGCCATAATTTTGGCGACGGATTTGCAAAGGCATTCGATATCCAGTATACCGATAAGGATAATACCTTAAAATACGTATATCAGACTTCCTGGGGAATGACTACCCGGTTGATTGGAGCTATCATCATGGTACACGGAGACAACGATGGACTGGTACTGCCACCGCGTATTGCTCCGGTACAGGCAATGGTGATTCCGATTCAGCAGCAGAAGGAAGGTGTATTAGACAAGGCAAATGAGGTAAGAGAACGTCTCGGCAAGGTATGTCGTGCGAAGCTTGATGACTCTGACAAGAGTCCGGGATGGAAGTTCTCTGAGCAGGAGATGCGTGGAATTCCAGTTCGAGTAGAGCTTGGTCCGAAAGATATTGAAGCTGGAAAATGCATCGTTGTCCGCAGAGATACCAGAGAAAAGATTGAGGTGGCTTTAGAGGAACTTGAGACAAAGGTGCCTGAGATTTTAGAGACAATTCAGAAGGATATGTACGAGCGTGCGAAAAAGCACAGAGATTCTCATATCTGGGATGCACATAATTACGAGGAATTTAAAGAAATAGCGGCGAATAAACCGGGATTTATTCGTGGTATGTGGTGTGAAGATCAGGCATGTGAGGACAAAATCAAAGAAGAACTTGCAGTAACATCCAGATGTATGCCGTTTGAGGATCAGGAACAGATTTCAGATGTATGCGTATGCTGTGGAAAGCCGGCTCACAAGCTGGTATATTGGGGGAAAGCATACTAAGCACCTGTGACGGGGAAGAAATTGATACAACAGGAGAAGAAGTGTTTTTGAGGTGAGAGCATGGTAGAAAAGTATTATGAGGGAATTGTAGAGCAGGTTTTTGGCAAGTTGGGGAAAACTGCTAGGAATATGACCCTGGCAAAATACAGCAATGATTTTTCCATTCAGGATATTCGGTTGCCGAAAAGTATCACGGAGCAAAAGGACGTATTTGTCTGGCAGTATGAGTTTGAGCCGGAAAATATGACAGGTCCTTATGAGCCGTTTTTGGATATGATAGGTAGTATGCTCCGGGAGTATGATGATCTGTCGCTGGATAAATTCCTGGAAACGAATGATATCTACTATCTGCAGAGACCGATGATCCGTTCTTATCTGGAAAGTGGCTGGTGCATGCGGGAAGAAGAACTTATCCTGGGAGAGATTAAATATGAGCAGGAACGCATGACAGAAGCAATTTTGAATATGCTGATTTCTCTTTCAAATAAAAAGCCATGCTTAATCATTTTGAATCGTCTGCAGCTCGCATCAGGGACGACGATTACACTTTTGAACCGTCTTTGGGATGATGCAAAAGCCAGAAATATCGGTGTCGTGCTTGGTGTAAACGATCTGGCCCATATACCGGAACATGTGCTTCCGGTATGGGAACAGCTCATGGAAAAATTAAAAGATGGGAACCAGGTGTTTCATATCGGAACGACGGAGATTGTTCGCAAAAAGCAGTTATCCTTTGAGACGTTTGCCAAGGAGGAGTCTTTAAAGACAATCACAAATCTGGTGCAGATGATGGATTTCTCTCAGGCATTATACTATCTGGACAATGTAGACCGGAGAATTAAGTTTGAAAATCTGACACTGGACGGGGATTTACATTTTAAGTTGTGGACGCAGTATTGTTATGCAGCAGTGTTTTCTATGGATTTGTCCAGAGCACTTGAAATTTGTGAGGAACTTACCAATATCAAAACAACATTTTCTTCACATATTCGAATGTTTTTTTACTATTATCTGACCGGGAACGTTTTCATGTATCAGGGACGACTGCTGGATTCGGTGGATTATGCAAAAAAAAGTCAGGAGCAGGCAAGGAAAGTCGGCGATGAAAAAAGCTTGTTTTTGGCGGAATTGCTTGAAGTGCAGGCACGGATGTCAGGCTGGTGCAACATCTTTTTCTGCGCCCAGAATGTGGATGTCAGCGATGAATTGATTGAAAAGCTGATTCAATATAATTATAAGAACCATCTTGCCTATATTTATGTTTATGCCTATGACAACAAACCGGAAATTGTGGCAAGAGCATATAAATCGGAAGCGCAGCTCATATATTTCAGCAAAGGGGTTGCCCTGGCAAAGGAAATCGGAAACGAGGAGCTTGTTTATAATGCATATCAGAAAAATATTATGCTGGCTTCTGCAAATGGAATGTATGAGATTTCCATGCTCTATACCGTGCGCACCTTTGAATCCATGAAAAATAAGCATTCGCTGGAAGCTGGAAGAATCTATAGCGGTTTGGGTTATAATTTAAGTGCACTTGGGCAGATGGAGGAAGCGGTGACTTATTTTAAGAAGGCGATTCAGATTTTTTACGAACTGCGTCGGCCGGAGGATATTGCGGAAGTATTTTACAATATGTCCTTAAACTGCATCCAGATGCGCGATTACAAGCAGGCTATTGAATACCTGATGATTTGTATGAAGACTATTGAGAAATTGCAGTTAAACAGTCTGCGTGTCTGCAACATATCAAAACTTTATGGTATTCTTGCCCTGTGCAGTGTTATGATTGGAGACAGCTTTAACTGCGAGCGTTATCTTTTAAGCTGTAAACAGTTTTTGAATTATGTACTGGAAAAAGAAGATACCGATGAGATTGGAAGCATCCACGATTACGCAAGATGTGATGACGATATGTTTCTGTACTATTTTTCACAGGCATTATTGGATGTGATGGAAGAAAAAGAAGCGGAGGCGGCAAAGGATTATGAGATTGCTGACCGCCATCTGCGCCAATCGGAAGGAAATCAGTTTTTCTGTTACCGGTTGTTTCGGGAGAGCAGAATTCAGTTTTATCAGTCTGTAGGCCGGCTTGAACTCCGGGATAATGAGCGTGCGTTACTGACACAGTATGAGGAGACAGAGCAGCTGATGGATCTGGAGGAGAGCTTAAAGGTCTTAGAGCATGTAGGCTTAAAAAAGGATGAGAGCATGGAGATACCGACAGCGGATATCGATGAATTGATTCAACAGGAAGGTATTTATCGTGCTTACCAGCAGAAAAAGCGTCAGATGGACTTTATCTCCGCTTGGCAGAAGCTCATTGATGTGACTGATGTTTCGGCAAAGACCATGATGGAATCTGTGATGAAGACGTTCCTGTATCATTTTTCAGTGGATAAGGCGCTTTATATCCGCTATCAGGAGGGAAAGTCCCAGATACTGTTTAACAATACAGAGCGAAGGATTACGGCAGAAAAACAGCGTTTTATAGAAAAATGCTTTGAGGAAGATCCGCGTGGCTTTGCGGTTTCTAAGATAAGCAGCAATTATTCAGCACATTTGAATATTATTTCTTTATTTGGAGAAGATAATGTCTGCTCTATGGTTGCAGTGCCATTTATGAATAACGGAAAACCGGAGAGCGTGCTGATTACCTATGTACAGATGAAGGATAACTGGCATTCCTCTGTAAACCGTTATATGTTAAATGAGGATGATTTAAGTGTTTATGAGCTTTTGTTCCGAGAAGTTCAGTACTCCCTGAACCGGTTGGAGGCTTATGAAAAAGTACATGAGATGAATACCAAGCTCTATCAGTCCGCTATTACGGATCAGCTGACCGGAATCTATAACCGGAAGGGCTTTTATATGCGGATAGAGGAAATTATGGAGCGTATTAAAAAGCGGAAGCAGAAGCAAAGCTTTGCGCTGATGTTTATTGATCTTGATAATTTTAAAGGATATAATGATACCTTTGGACATGACGTCGGTGATTTGATTTTAAAAGAGATGGCAGAAATCTTTAAAGAGGTCTGCGGTAAGGAAGGATTTGTTTCCCGGTATGGTGGGGATGAATTTATTGTCCTGGTCAACGACAATAAGAGAGAGTCCCTTGAGGAAAAGGCGAAGCAGATTTATGCAAAGATTGCGGAAAAGAATGGATTCCGTGCAGAAATCGAAGAAAAGCTGGGACGGACGATTGAACTTTCTGAGAGCCAGAAAATTTCCTGTTCCATCGGAATTGCAGGTTCAGATGAAGTGCAGGAGGAAGAAGATATTAACCGTCTGATCAAGCAGGCGGATGCACTGCTCTATACGATTAAGACCACATCAAAAGGACGTTATACATTTATGTAGGAGGCAGGCATGCAGATTCAGTTGCCGGAAAAAGTAGGAAAAATTATAAAATGCCTGACAGATGCAGGATTTGAGGCATATGCAGTGGGCGGATGTGTGCGGGACACTTTACTTGGCCGGACGCCGGGTGACTGGGATATTACCACTTCTGCAAAGCCTTATCAGGTAAAGGAACTTTTCCGGCGGACGATTGATACCGGAATTGAACACGGTACGGTAACGGTTATGCTGGATAAGGAAGGCTTTGAGGTGACAACCTACCGGATTGACGGAGAATATGAGGATGCGAGACATCCAAAAAATGTTGTTTATACGGCAAGCCTTTTAGAGGACTTAAAGCGCCGGGATTTTACAATCAACGCTATGGCTTATAATGAAACGGAAGGGCTGATTGATGCGTTTGACGGCATTGGCGATTTGAAGAAAGGAATTATTCGCTGTGTGGGAAATCCCATGCACAGGTTTGGTGAGGATGCCTTAAGGATGCTTCGGGCAGTGCGTTTTGCGGCGCAGCTTGGTTTTTCCATTGAGGAGGAGACGAGGCAGGCAATCCTAGAGCTGGCACCAAATCTGTCGAAAATCAGTGCCGAGCGGATTCAGGTAGAGCTTGTGAAACTTTTAACATCTGCTCATCCTGAGGAGATGCGTACTGTGTATGATACCGGAATCTCAAAAGTTATTTTGCCGGAATTTGATGCCATGATGAAGGAGGAACAGCACAACCCGCATCACTGTTATACGGTGGGAGAGCATACGATTCATGCGCTTTGTAATGTAGAAGCGGATAAGATTCTAAGATTGACCATGCTGTTTCATGATATTGCAAAGCCAGCTTGTAAGACTGTAGATGAAAAGGGAATCTGCCATTATTATGGGCATCCGGCAAAGGGAGCCGAGATGGCGAAAAAAATTTTCCGCAGGCTGAAATTTGACTGTGACACGATGGAACAGGTATGTCGTCTGATTACCTGGCACGATGATAATCCACCGCTTAAAGAAGCAGCGGTACGCAGGGCAATTCACCGCGTAGGAAAAGAGCAGTATCCAGGGCTTTTTGCAGTAAAGCGGGCGGATATTCTTGCTCAGAGTGATTATCACAGAGAAGAAAAGCTTTCCTATGTGGATAATTACGAAAAAATGTATGAGGATATTATCGCAAAGAAGCAATGCTTGACCTTAAAGGAGCTTGCGGTAACAGGAAAAGATTTGATAGAAGCTGGCATGAAGCCGGGAAAACAGATTGGAGATACCTTAAACCGATTGCTGGAACTGGTTTTGGAAGAACCGGATAAGAATACAAAAGAATATTTAATGAGTTATACTTTAAAGAACCTTTTCATATGATAGAAAGAATAACAAATCCGCCCTTTCCATGGAAGCATGAAAAAAGGGACAGGATGAAACGTATGGAGGGGTTCTTTTTGTATAATCAGGCAGAGCAGTTGATTGAGCAGTATCCGCTTACCGTGTCCGAGACGGCGAAAGGGCGCGGAGCATTGATTTGTATCACGGAATGCGGAGAAAAAACATTAAAGGAATATAAGGGTTCTGCTGCAAGAGCGGAAATTTTGTATGATGTAGCGGATTTTTTGAATAAAGAAGGTATCATGACAGACGGCATCATAAAAACGAAAGAAGGGGAATATCTTTCCGGAAGTACCGAAGAAGGATTGTATCTGTTAAAGGACTGGTATAATGGCAGGGAATGTGATACTAAAAGCCGGGAGGATATTCTGCTTGCAGTGACGCAGCTTGCAAAACTGCATGTATGCCTCAAAAAGTATGAAAAGCCGATACCGGAGTATATGTGGGTGTCTGAGCAGACGCTGATAGAGGAATATGAAAAGCATACCAGAGAATTAAAAAAAGTGCGAAATTATGTGCGTGGCAAAAAAAAGAAAAATGAATTTGAAGCAAAATTCATGGAGCATTATGCAGGGTATTTGACGCAGGCTGAGGAAGTGCTTGAAAGTCTGAAAAATCAGGCGGCACGCCGGGGCGAGGAAGAATGGCAGCAGATGTACGGGCTATGCCACGGAGATTATAACCAGCATAATATTCTGTTTGTCAAGGAGGGTATTGCGCTCATTAATTTTGAACAGATGCACTGTGATGTTCAGGTCAGTGATCTCGCACATTTTATGCGGAAAATACTGGAAAAGCACAACTGGAATACGGGACTTGGTATGGATATGATTATGGCGTATGACAGAAAAAAGAAGCTTTCCGGCATGGAGTGTGAGCAGATTTATCTGCGGCTTGCCTATCCGGAGAAGTTCTGGAAGGTGGCAAATCATTATTACAATTCAAATAAAGCGTGGGTATCCGGGAGGGATATTGAAAAGCTGGATAAGGTCACCGGACAGGAGAAGGAACGGCAGCAGTTCCTGCAAATGTTGTTTCATTTTGTACAATAGTATTGTATAATAGGAGCAAAATCAGGATGAGGTGAAAACGTGAAGATACAAAGGAAGATACTGGTTCTGTTTCTGGCGGTCCTGTTTCTTGTTTCGTCGGGGTGCGGACAGAAGGAGGAGCAGCCGAAGTTTACGACAGGAAAGAATACATATAGTGGTCTGGCAGTACAGCAGGACAGTACAGAAGTAGAAATCGATGAGCAAAAGACGGCGGTTACCGGACTTTATGTGGTGATGCAGATTGATACTCAGTCAGAGATGCTTACATTTCAGAAAGTAGAAAATGGCAAAATGCTTGAGCGTCCCTATAATGGCGGTACCTGCTTTTATAATAAGTATGGGGATATCATGTCCCTTGCGAGACTTGAACTTGGATGTGTCGTGAGTTTTCGGACTTCAGAGGATATGATGCTGACTGAAGTGCGGGTGAGCGATATCGCGTGGGAGCGGGAAGGAGTAGATAAATATTCCTTTGATGCAGAGAAAAATATCTTTTCCATAGGACAATCCAACTATGCTTTTGATGGAGACACCTGCTTTTTCTCAGATGACGGAGCAATCATGTTAAGCGATATTGGAACAGATGATGAGCTTCGGGTATGGGGCATTGATAAAAAAATACTGTCAATCACAGTGATTACCGGACACGGAGAGATAGAATTTTTAAATACGGAAGCATTTCGCGGCGGCTACGTGATGCTTTGCGGAGCGAAAAAATATTATTATGAAATCACAGATTTTCTGACGGTTGAGATTCCGGAGGGAACTTATCAACTGACTGCTGCCGGAAATGGTTATGGAGGAAGCACTGAGATTACCGTGGAGCGAAATCAACAGCTTGATGTAGACCTGGATACGTTAAAGGGAGAAGGGCCAAAGTACTGTACGCTCTCCTTTACGGTAACAGTTCCGGATACGACAGTCCTTCTGGATGGACAGGCGGTTGACATAAATGAACCGATTTCGGTGTCTTATGGAACCCATGCACTGCAGGCTGCGGCAACCGGTTACTCAGCGTGGTCAAGACAGCTTGTGGTGAATTCACAGACCGCAACTATTATTATTGATGTAACAACAGGTGATAAAACTTCGGAGGAAAGCTCTGAGGCAGAAGTTGATACAGAAGTGGAAGGAACGCTTGGAACGGAAGGAACGAATGGCTCAGCAACGACGTCCGGAGTGGACAGCAGCCTTTATTCGGGAAGCAGTCTGTCCTCAGGCAGTCAAAGCTCCCAGCAAAATGGTCTTACGAACAGTTCTTCAGACAGCGATTCTGACGCAGCAACAAATGCTTATCTGGATACGCTTTCGGGAATTGTAGACACACTCACCGGAGAATAGGATAGAAAACGCCAAAATCCTAGAAAAATAGGCAAAATTCCTTGACAAACAAAGGAAAAACAAGTATAAATATATTCGTAGGTAATTAAGAGAAAAAAACCTCGTATATTATTGAAAAGTCCAGAGGAGGAATTTTAACATGAACAAAGCAGAATTAGTTTCAGCTATGGCTGACAAAGCGAACTTATCCAAAAAAGATGCAGAAACAGCATTAAAGGCTTTCACAGATGTAGTAGCTGAAGAATTAAAGAAGGGTGAGAAAATTCAGTTAGTAGGTTTCGGTACTTTTGAAGTATCTGAAAGAGCAGAAAGAACCGGAAGAAATCCGCAGACAGGTAAAGAAATGACAATTCCAGCTTCTAAAGCACCTAAATTCAAAGCAGGAAAAGCTTTAAAAGATATGATCAACGCATAATGAGGTTATGTTGAACAGAGGGTGTAACGAAAAACGGATTTTCGTTATAGCCTCTGTTTTTTTATTCCATAAAGATTGAGTGAGGAAATAATATGAGATTGGACAAGTTTTTAAAGGTTTCCAGACTGATCAAACGTCGTACCGTGGCAAATGAAGCCTGTGATGCAGGGCGTGTCATGGTAAACGGCAAACCTGCCAAAGCGTCCTTAAACGTGAAGGTGGGAGATATTATAGAAATCATGTTCGGAACGAAGACAGTAAAGGTCGAGGTTTTAGATTTGCAGGATACGACGAAAAAAGACGACGCAAAGGATTTGTTTCGTTATTTATAAAAAGGAACATATTTTTAGAAGCCTTCTAATATACTTAAGTGAAAGGGCGAACAGGCCCTTTACTAAGATATTTAGGAGGTTTTTTATTGAATGGAAGAAAAAACTGTTTCAAAAATACATAAAGTATTATTGCAGAACCGGAAATCCGGCAGTTTCAGCGGCATTGTGGATGTGTTATCTTTTGACGTCGGGGAAATTTTATTGGAGACAGAGATGGGAATGCTATTGATAAAAGGGAATGATCTTCATGTGAACCGTCTTACGCTGGAAAAAGGGGAAATTGACATCGAAGGAAGAATTGACAGCCTGGCGTATTCCGAGGTCAATAATTACAGTAAGCAGGGAGAATCTTTTTTGGGACGTATTTTTAAATGATGGTCAGTGAAAGCATTCTGACAGAAGCCAGATTTCTTATGATATCCATTCTTTCTGGTGCAGGAATGATATTTCTCTATGATTTTTTCCGCATCTTCCGGCGGGTTGTCCATCACGGGACGGTCTGGATTGCTATTGAAGATTTCTTTTACTGGCTTTTCTGCGCGTTGTTTATATTTGCCATGCTCTATCAGGAAAACGATGGACTGATCCGGGGATTTGCCATGGGCGGACTTCTCATTGGCATGTTTTTTTATAATCGTTTTGTGAGCCCTTTTTTGATTAAATATGCGGCAAAGATCCTGGGGTTTCTTCTAAAGATTTTAGGAAAAATTTTGCAAATCTTTATAAAACCTTTAAAAAAAGTGAAAAAGTTATTGAAAAAGTTATTCAAACTGGTTAAAATAGGGTTATGTAAACTATAGTGCGGAGGCTATGCTATGAGCAGATATCGCAGAAGAAAAAAGAAAGAAAATCGGATGGGTAAGGCATGTGTTTCGGGAATCGTATTTATGTTCCTGGTTGTTATGTCTGTTCAGATTGTGAAATTATATAAAGAAAATCAGGTACAGAGTGCAAGGATTAGTGAGCTGGAGACACAGTATGAGGAAGCTACTGAGGAACAAAAGCAGCTTGCCGATTATGAACAGCACATTCAGTCTCAGGAATATATTGAGGAAGTGGCAAAGAGTAAACTTGGACTTGTTTACAACAATGAGATTGTCTTTAAGGAACAGGACAGTGAAGATTAATAGAAAGATGATGATCCCCACAGCTTTGGCTGCGGGGATTTTGCTTTAAAATCTTAAAACACATCACCTGCATAGATTCGATTCAAAATTCCATATGAACGGAGAAAATGCCGAAAACTTTTTGAAAACCGGACGATGGTTTGACAAACATTTTGGCACATTATTTTTATAATAGCCCTTGTTTTGAGCGATACATAAACGCGGAATAAAAACAGGAGGGCAGGATAGAAATGAAAAGAATAAAAACAAAACAGATTTTTACTTATTTATTGGGGATGCTTTTGTGCAAAGTCTCGTTTGCAGGTTGTTATCCTATTATCCCTGCATATTTTGCAGCGGTATATTTACAGGATCAGGGACGCGCGGCATTTACCTTCTTTTTGTACCTTGGCATGATATTGTTTCTTCCGTTGACGGAAACGGCCAAATATGCTATGGCGGTGCTGTTTACATTTGTAGTCATCCGTATGTCGGAATGGATGAATAAGAGATGCCAGGCATCAGTGGCAGCAGCAGCGGCAGGAGTTGGAACAGCGGTATTGTCTGTATTCGGTGGAGTTTTAAACTGGAGCAATGAACGTTCTCCAATCAGCGGAATTTTAGAAGGAATCTTTATTTTTGGACTGGCTATGGTACTGCATCGCTTCTTTTACTTTTTTTTTCAAAAAGAGGAAGAAAGACAGCCGGAGAAAAGGCAAAGTATACAAAAGGACGAGCGCTTAAAGAATTATGCGGACTCATTCCTCAATCTCTCAAAGGTATTTTCCGGCATGAACGGGGATAAAAAAGATTTTGCCTTGGAGGAATATGGCAGAATGCAGCAGGAAATCACCGGTAAAATCTGTATTTCCTGTGACCAGTGCGCTGTCTGCTGGGAAAAAGAGACTAGTCCAATGCAGGAATATTTTTCATCCCTGATTTTATCTATTAAAAGACGAGGAGCGCCAGACGAGGAACAGGAAAAGAAGCTGCGGGAATATTGCCCCTATACCTCGGATGTGGTAGAGGAAGCGGTACGGGTATTTGAAAAAGCAAAGCTCAATGTAGCATGGTACAACAGGCTCAGAGAAAACCGGGAAGTGATAGCGCAGCAACTGGATGCAATGGCGTATATTATGGAAGATTGTGCAAAACCGCCGGAGGACATCAGCAGGCAGGAAGCAAAAATGCTGGCAGAAATCCGTTACCGGGCAAAGGAGCGGGGAATTTGTATCTATGACAGCGCAGTCTATGAAAAAAAGGATGGTCACAGGCAGCTTGTTTTGGAGGCTTCTGTCAAAAAGGATGGTTGTATACCGGTAAAAGAACTGGTAAAAGCGGTTTATACGGCAACAAAGCAGAAGGTACGCCCTCATCGCGACGAAAAAAGCCTGATTGGAAAAGAGCGCATGAGGCTTGTATTCGAGGAAGATACCGTGTATCATACAATTCATGGAGTGGCGCGCCTGGTAAAAGATGGTGCAGCAGTGTCCGGGGACAACTTTTCTTTTCTGGAACTGGAGGACGGAGAGTTCATAATGAGCCTGTCAGACGGTATGGGTTCCGGAAGCCGTGCTTGTAAGGAAAGTGAAATGGTGATAGAGTTAATAGAGAGATTTTTGGAGGCTGGATTTTCCAAAGAGACAGCCATTCGGATGATGAATTCCGCAATGGTCATTCGAGGGGAAGATGATTTGTTTTCCACGATTGATATCAGTGCCTTAAATCTCTATGACGGAAACTGTACTTTCTATAAAATAGGTGCTTCCGCCACATTTATCAGGCATGCAGACAGCGTGGAATGCCTGATATCAGAAAATTTACCAGTTGGCGTATACCATAAGGTGGAGATTGAAAAAGCCGAGCGGAAATTGGGAGACGGAGATTTTGTAATCATGGTGTCAGACGGCGTATTGGAGTATCTGAATGTGCCGCATCCCGAAGAAACTATGGAAAAAATTATAGCGGGAATAGAAACAAACCATCCGGGCAAGCTGGCAAAACAGATTTTAGAGCGTGTGATGCTCTACACCGGAGGAGAGGTTTTGGACGATATGACGGTACTTGTGGCAGCAATATGGGAGAAAGCGTGAAAAAATGATTTTACCAAAGATGTTATCTTTTATAGAAAAATATCATATGCTAGATGGGTGTAAGACCTTGATACTTGGCGTGTCGGGCGGAGCCGATTCTGTTTGCCTGCTGCTTTTGATGGAAAAAATCTGTGCCGAGCGGGGAATTGTCCCCGTTGTTGTACACATTGAGCATGGCATTCGTGGAAAAGAGAGCTTAGAGGACGCAGCTTTTGTGGAAAACCTCTGTAAGGAAAAGGGGATTTTGTTTCATCTGTATTCCTATGATGTGGAACGGATTGCAAGGGAGAGCGGGGAGTCTACCGAGGAAGCCGGGAGGCGTCTGCGTTACGCTGCATTTGCGGAGATGGCAGAGCAGTATGAGGCGGCAAAGATTGCGGTTGCGCACAATGAGAATGACAATGCGGAAACGGTACTGTTTCATCTTGCAAGGGGAAGCGGTTTAAAGGGTATGAGCGGAATTCCGCCAGTGCGGGGAAATATCATTCGCCCGCTTCTTAGTGTGAGCCGATGCGAGATCGAGGAATATCTGAGGAAAGAAAACCAACCTTACCGGACGGATAAGACAAATTTTTCTGATATTTATGCCAGAAACCGGATTCGCCATGAGGTGCTTCCGGTATTGGAGAGCGTAAATGCGAAAGCGGTTGTACACATTGGGCAGACAGCCGGAGAAATGGCAGAGGCAGCAGCGTATATTGAAGAAGAAACGAAAAAAGCGGCGGCGCACTGCGTCAAAAAGGAACCGGACGGGAGAGGTTTTCTGGTAAAAGAGCGGGAATTTATGGAATATCCGGCTTTTTTGCAGGGACAGATTTTGTATCATGTACTCTCCGGAGCGGCGGGAAGTAAAAGAGACATTGCCAGAGAACACATAAAACAGATTTCTGGTCTTATGCAAAAACAGGTGGGAAGAAGCATCTGTCTGCCCTATGGATGCACAGCCAGACGTGTTTATGAGGGAATTTTTATTGCATATGAAGAAATTGATAAAAAACAAAGCTTTATAAAAAAGAACGAGGAAGATTTTGCTTTCCATATTTTTGAAAATGATTTTCAAATGGTGGAAATTCCGAAAAATCAGTATACGAAATGGTTTGATTATGATAAAATAAAAAATGGTTTGCAAATCCGGACAAGACAGGAAGGTGACTTTTTTTGGCTGGATGAAAAGGGCAGAAAAAAGAAGCTGAAAAGCTATTTTATCGACGAAAAAATTCCGAGAGAAGAAAGGGAGCAGATTTCCCTGCTGGCGGATGGAAGCCATATTCTCTGGGTTGTTGGTTATCGGATCAGCGCTTATTATAAAGTGACGAAGAAAACCAGAAGAATTTTAGAAGTACAATATCATGGAGGAAAAAAGAATGAGTGAATCAGTTCGCGTGATGCTTACGGAGGAAGAAGTAAACCGAAGGATTGCAGAATTAGGCGCGGAAATCAGCATGGAGTTTGAGGGAGAACCGGTGCATTTGATCTGTATTTTAAAAGGATCAGTATTTTTTACCTGTGAGCTTGCAAAGCGGATTACAGTTCCGGTGACAATGGATTTTATGACTGTGTCAAGCTATGGCTCTGGAACGACGTCAAGTGGTAACGTCAAAATAAAAAAAGACCTGGATGAGGACATTGCAGGGAAAAATGTGGTAGTGATTGAGGATATCATTGATACCGGAAGGACACTTGAGTGTCTTTTGGGCATTTTAAAAGAAAGAAATCCGAAGAATTTAAAACTCTGTACACTGCTCGACAAGCCGGATCGGAGAATTGCGGATGTAAGTGTAGATTATACGGGATTTGTGGTACCGGATGAATTTGTGGTCGGATATGGTTTGGATTATGATCAAAGATACAGAAACCTTCCATATGTCGGTGTTTTAGATTTAGGTTAAGATAAAAGGAGGTTTTTGGGTGAAAAAAAATTATCGAGGATTTGGCTTTTATGTGGTTCTGATTCTGGTCGTGATCGCAGTATGGTATCTGCTGGATTCTAATCAGGGTACTGCTAATTCTTACACGTATGCACAGTTTGAGGAAAATTTGAAAGAAGGAGAGATTTCTTCTGTAAAAATTGATCAGAACCGGGAGATACCGACCGGTATCCTGGAAATTACGCTGGTAAACGGTTCCAGTCAGAAATTGTATGTATCTGATGTTAATGAAGTTCAGGATATGTTAAAAGAATACAATCAGGATTACCGTATGACAGATGTACCAGCGGAGAGCTGGTTGATGTCACTTCTTCCGCTGCTCTTAGTGTTTGGAGCTATGTTTATTTTGTTTGTAATCATGAATAATCAGGCATCTGCCGGAGGCGGCAACAACAAAATGATGAATTTTGGCAAGAGCCATGCAAAAATGTCGACGGACAATGACAAAAAGGTGACGTTTCAGAATGTGGCAGGATTGCGGGAAGAAAAAGAGGAACTGGAAGAAATCGTAGATTTTCTGAAGGAACCTGGAAAATATACGCAGCTGGGTGCAAGAATTCCTAAGGGAGTTCTTCTTGTAGGACCTCCAGGAACCGGTAAGACACTGCTTGCAAAGGCAATTGCCGGGGAAGCAGGAGTGCCGTTTTTTAGTATTTCGGGTTCTGATTTTGTGGAAATGTTTGTCGGTGTCGGTGCGTCCCGTGTTCGCGATTTATTTGAGGAAGCAAAGAAGAACGCACCGTGTATCGTATTTATTGATGAGATTGATGCTGTCGCAAGACGCAGAGGTACAGGAATGGGCGGCGGTCATGATGAGCGCGAGCAGACCTTAAACCAGCTTTTGGTTGAGATGGATGGTTTTGGTGTGAATGAGGGAATCATCGTTATGGCGGCAACCAACCGTGTAGATATTCTGGACCCTGCTATTATGCGTCCGGGACGTTTTGACCGGAAGGTGCATGTGGGAAGACCGGATGTAGGCGGACGCGAAGAAATCTTAAATGTCCACATCAAAAATAAGCCGGTAGGCGATGATGTGGATTTGAAACAGATTGCGCAGACCACAGCAGGATTTACCGGGGCAGATTTGGAAAACCTTTTGAATGAGGCTGCAATTATTGCGGCAAAGGACAGACGCTCCTTTATTACGCAGAATGATATCAAGAGTTCTTTTGTTAAAGTAGGAATTGGAGCGGAGAAAAAGAGCCGCATTATTACCGAGAAGGAAAAGAAAATTACGGCATATCATGAATCTGGTCATGCTATTTTGTTCCACCTGCTGCCGGATGTGGGTCCTGTGTATTCCGTTTCCATCATTCCGACGGGAGCCGGAGCTGCTGGTTATACCATGCCGTTGCCGGAACGGGATGAAATGTTTAACACCAGAGGACGGATGCTACAGGAAATTACCGTTGATCTGGGAGGACGTGTGGCAGAGGAACTGATTTTTGATGATATTACTACTGGCGCATCCCAGGATATTAAACAGGCGACGGAGATGGCGAAGTCAATGGTGACCAAATACGGTATGTCGGAAAATATTGGTCTGATTAACTATGATAACGATGATGATGAGGTATTTATCGGACGTGATCTTGCCCATACCAGAGGCTATGGAGAAAATGTGGCTTCCAGAATTGATGCGGAAGTAAAGCGCATTATTGATGAGTGTTATGCGAGAGCAAAGCAGATAATCATGGAAAATATAGATGTACTGCACAAATCTGCAGAGCTTCTTCTTGAGAAAGAGAAAATTAGCCGTGAGGAGTTTGAAGCACTGTTTCCGAAGGACAATGAACCGGCTTTGGCAGGCGAATAGATTAAAATTTAGCCGGTTCAAGTTAAAAAAGGCTAAAAACGTATGCTAACAAGAAAAATGCGCAATCGTTTTCGCAAGTTGTTCAAAATATCAGTGACAACATCATGAATGGGAAGAAGGTACTATACAATATTCACAAAAACAAATTGAAAAAATTGTGATGTTTATGCACACTTATGCGGGGAATGATGGTACTATAATACCTGTAAAAACCCCCCAATACATTATAGAGTTTTTGCTACACCCCATAGTAAAAATACCTTCTCCTAAAAGAGACAGCTGATCGACAGGCTGTCTCTTTTACTGTCTAAAAACAAATTAGAAAAAGAATATTTTTTTGTGTAGAATAGCGATAGAAAAAAAATTGTAATTATATTATGATAGAGGAAATGCCGCGGCAGATATGCCGCGAAAAGTGACTGACAGGTCAGAATAGAGGAAGAATGGCAGGTAGAGAAATGAGATATCAATCGGTATATGAATTGAACAAAACACAGCAGTATATTATGCAGATGCGTCCGGTATTGCATAAAAGAGCACTGTTCAGTGATGGAACCGCAGATTACAGAAAGCCTATGGAGCCTAAGGCGAATGAGAGTGTGGAAATCCGGTTCCGCACAGCAAAGGATAATGTGGATGCTGTGTTGCTTTGGTCCGATGGCAGGGCATATCCCATGGAAAAAATCGAAACGGAAGATGAGTATGATTATTATGCGGTAAAAATACAGCTCGGCAGAGAGAAATTTCAATATTACTTTGAGGTCGTTACCGGGATGCTTCATTGCTACTATGATCATTATGGCATTACCAGAGAGGTGTCTACGCATCCGTTTACGATAGTGCCGGGATTTTCCACGCCGGATTGGGCGAAGGGTGCTGTCATGTATCAGATTATGGTAGATCGTTTTTATAATGGGGATCCAACCAATGATGTGGTGGATGGTGAGTATTTTTATATCCGTATGCCGAGTAAAAAGGTGGAGACCTGGGAAAAATGTCCGGAGAATTTCAGTGTAGATGAGTTTTACGGCGGAGATCTGGCAGGTGTACTGGAGAAGATGGATTATCTGCAGGATCTTGGCATCGAGGTTATCTATTTCAATCCGCTGTTTGTTTCGCCGTCGAATCATAAATATGATATCCAGGATTACGATAATATTGACCCGCATTTCGGAAAAATCGTTGTGGACGAGGGAGAGGTGCTGCCAGAGGGATGCCGTGACAACCGGAAGGCAACAAAATATATATCCCGTGTGACAGACCCACGAAATCTGGAGGCAAGCAATGAACTGTTCCGCCAGGTGGTAGAGGAAGCGCACAAACGTGGCATGAAGGTTATTCTGGATGGTGTGTTTAATCACTGCGGTTCTTTTAATAAATGGATGGATCGGGAACGCTTGTATACAAATGAGGAGATATATGAGCCGGGAGCCTATGTTTCTGAAGATAGCCCGTATCGCGATTATTTTAATTTTAAGGATACGACCTGTTGGCCGAATAATCCTTCCTATGAGGGATGGTGGGGCTATGACACCCTGCCGAAACTAAATTATGAGGGTTCTGAAAAACTGTATGAATATATTTTGACGATTGCAAAGAAATGGGTTTCGGAGCCATATAATGCAGATGGATGGCGTCTGGACGTTGCAGCGGATCTGGGACACAGTCCAGAAGTAAATCATAAATTCTGGCAGGATTTTCGTGCTGCTGTAAAGGAAGCAAACCCAAATGCTATCGTTTTGGCAGAGCATTACGGGGATGCCAGCGCATGGCTTCAGGGCAATGAGTGGGATACGATTATGAACTACGATGCCTTTATGGAACCGCTGACCTGGTTTTTAACCGGAATGGAGAAACACAGTGATGAGCATAAGGAAGAACGGGAGGGAGACATCCGGTTCTTCGAGGAGAGTATGCGCAGAGGTATGAGTACGATGATGACGCCATCGGTTCTTTGTTCCATGAATGAACTTTCCAATCACGATCATTCCAGATTCCTCACCAGAACGAACCACAAGGCGGGCAGAGCCGAGGATTTTGGAACAAAGGCGGCAGAAGAAGGTGTAAACAAGGGCGTGTTCCGGGAAGCGGTAGTTATGCAGATGACCTGGCCGGGAGCACCGACAATTTATTACGGCGATGAAGCGGGATTGTGCGGGTTTACGGATCCGGACAACCGGAGAACCTATCCGTGGGGAAATGAGGATAAGAACCTGATCGAGTTCCACCGTGATATGATTCGCATTCATAAGAGCTATGGAACGTTCCGCACCGGTTCGGTCAAGATGTTGAATGGCGGTGGAAATCTGCTGTGCTATGCGCGGTTTAACAGAGAGGATCAGTTTATTATTGCCATCAATAATGATGAATTGGCAAGGCATCTTGGAATCTCCGTATGGGGAGCGGGTATGCCGAAAAATTGTGAACTGGAGCAGCTTATGTTTACCAATGAAGGCGGTTATTCGACAGCTCCGGTTACCTACCAGGTAAACAACGGTCATTTAGATATTACACTGCAAAAGCGTTCTGCAATCATTTTACATCGAAAAAAATAAGCTTGCGTAATGTATTGAGTTATGCTATAATATTTATTTGTCAGGACATGTGAAATGTCCTGATTATGGATGGATTCCCGAGTGGCCAAAGGGGACAGACTGTAAATCTGCTGCAAATTGCTTCGGTGGTTCGAATCCACCTCCATCCATTGATGTATTGTCCGGTAGGTATCGGTTGTAAGCAGCTCGTGAGCGGTGGATACGAACATAGGTGGCAATACATTTTTTATTTGTAAAAGCCCGCGTGGCGGAACTGGCAGACGCGCAGGACTTAAAATCCTGTTGTGGTGACACAGTACCGGTTCGATTCCGGTCGCGGGCATTTTAGAGGATTCTCCTTGTTTTGGGAGAATCCATTTTTTTTGTAAAAAAACTACTTGACCTGTCGTAGTAGTTATGATATATTTACTACGACAGATATATTACGACAGTCGTAGTACGACAGACATAATACGATAGTCGTATATGATGAGCAATCGGCAAAAGTGGTTTGCCTGAGAAAAGAAAGAAGGAGGATGCATGACAGGTATAAGCAGCGATGTGATTCGTGGTTATAATGATACGATTATCCTGTATCTGCTTTTGGAGGAGCCTTCCTACGGTTATGAAATTTCAAAAAAAATCAAAAATTTATCCGAAGGAAAATATGTGATAAAAGAAACAACGCTTTATTCGGCTTTTACAAGAATGCAGAAAAATGGCTATATCGTATCTTTTTACGGAGATGAGACCGGGGGAAAGAGAAGGACCTACTATCGGATTACGGACAGCGGAAGGACATACTATTTTGAGAAATGTAAAGAGTGGGTGCTGACAAAGGATGTTATTGAGAAATTTATTATCAGAGAGGAGAATGGGAATGGAGACAATTAGGATTTATTTGGAAAATATGTTTATGCAGCTCCCTAAGACAAATGAGGTCATGAGGGCGAAGATGGAACTGGGGCAGATGATGGAAGATAAGTATAACGAGCTGATCGCAGAGGGAAAGACTGATAATGAAGCGACCGGAATCATTATTTCCGAATTTGGCAATCTGGATGAACTGGCAGAAGGGCTTGGTATCCATGATTATGTGAAAAATGGTGGCTATGCGCCAAAGAAAGCGGTTTCGCTTGATACAGTAAAGACTTTTATTTCGGAAAAAATTGCATCTTCAGTTCATATTGCCATTGCAGTGCTTCTTTGCATTACAAGCCCGGTTGCGGTGATTATAACGTCTGCATTGGCAGAAGGAGAACGCTTGGAATGGAATGTGGCAGATGCCATCGGCGTATTGATGCTTTTTGTGTTGATTGCAGTTGCGGTAGGATTGATTGTGTATGACAGCATACGGATGAGTAAATGGAACTACCTGAAAAAAGAGGCAATGAGGCTGGATTTTTCTACAGAAAGCTATGTAAAGGAACAACTTGAAAATTACCGCCCGACCTATGCGTTATATATTACACTAGGCGTAGTGCTTTGCATTGTCAGCGTGGTCCCTTCGGCAGTGATTTGTTCATTTTCCTATTTTCCACTGTTTATGGAAGAAATTTCAGGAGCGTTTGTGTTGATTTTTGTAGGCGTCGGAGTGATGTTCTTTATTATGGGATGTATGCGGAAAGGTTGTTATGAAAGTCTGCTTTCTTTAAACGGAGCAGAAACAGGAGAAAACAGAGGGGACGGAGAAAAGAGTGAACTGGAAAAAAATATCATATCCGTTTTCTGGCCTACGGTTACTTGCATTTACCTGATCTGGAGCTTTTTAAGCATGGATTGGTATATCACATGGATTATCTGGCCTGTGGCGGCTGTGGTTGAACGGATAATCAAGTTGATTTGTCGTTCCGGTAGAAAATAAGGAGGAGAAAGAATGAAAAAGGCAATTTATTTAAGCATATTAGCAATTGTTACTGCGGGGTGTATCCTTTGGAGAGTTGGAGGCGGTATTGGAAGCTGGTTTCATAGGGGAACAGTGGATGCCGGAGAGACGGTGACAGTGGATCATGAGACGCTTGATGACTTTACGGAACTGGATATGAATGTGGATGTGCTGGATGTTACGATACAGGCTGGAGAGGATTATAGTATTTCTTATTCAGCAAAAGAAAAATACTGCCCGGTTTATGAAGTAAAGAACGGAAAACTTGTAGTGACACAGAGCGTCAGATCGACCGGATGGCATATTGGAAATAATGTGAGCGGACCGTCAGAAGTGACATTGACCATACCGGAGGACGTGTTGTTAAAGAACGTGGATATTGTTTCAAATGTGGGAAATGTGAACATTGACGGGATAAAAACAGAACGGTTTTCAGCGGAGCTTGATGTGGGAGACATGGAAATTTCTGATGCCGCACTGGGAGATGGCACCGTAGATGCAGATGTGGGAAATGTTTGCCTTAGAACCGTAGATTTCGGAAATCTGAATGTGGACGCGGATGTTGGAGATGTCAAAATTTCTGCCGTGGGAAACAAGGAGAGCTACCGGATTGGAGCGGTTGCAGATGTGGGAAGCATAAGCATCGATGGCGAGAAGGTGAAAGAAAATCCAGGGGCCGGAAGTGATGTGCAAACCGGGAAAGGTGAATACGACCTGGATGTAGATGCAGATGTGGGAAGCATTGATCTGACATTTGGAAATTAGGTTTGCAGTTTGCCGGTGGAAGATCGTGTGATTATCTGAGGGCGCATTAACGTCCGGCTGATAGATACGCCGCGCATAAGGGAATTTAAGGTATAATAACCACATTTCCCAAGCTCGGTACGATCCTGCTTTATGGTGGTAAGCGGAGGAGTCAGCTGGGCGGAGATTGGAAGGTCATCGAAACCGGTCACACTGATATCATCCGGGACAGAATATCCTCTTGTCTGACATTCGGTAATGACACCGGAGGCAATAAGGTCGCTGCCGCAGATGATGGCGGTGGCGCCTTTTTCCAGAAAGTGCGGAACATGGTATTTGGCACTTTCTGCCACATAATAGCCCTGGGCGATTAAATCCTGATCCGGGGTGAGCTGGTGGTGCTTCATACTGCGGACAAAGGCCTGACCACGCTGATCGGAAACCAGAGAGTAGGGTGAGCCGTTTAAAAATGCGATTCGTGTGTGTCCAAGTTTCGCCAGATGCTCCACCACCAGTTCGATTCCTTCAAAGTTGTCAGTTCCGATATAGCTGACATTTGGGTTCTGGGGAATATAATTGTCCAGAAGAACAGTAGGAATGGTCGTGGAGGTAAATTGACGCATCCATGCATCCTGCAGGGCAAAGCCGAGGAGAAAAGCCCCGGAATAGCCGTTTTTTAGCATATAAACATCATATCTTTCTTTTTGCTGGAGTTCCGGTGTTACCGGAATGATGGTCACATCCCAGTTGTCTCTTAAAGCAGCCTGACGAAAGCCTAAAATCAGCTCATAACCGAACTGGGCAGCGGATTCGTAAGCCATGTTCTCAATGAAAATACAAAGTCTTTTGTTCTGCTCCCTGCGCATTTTCTTGGTACGGTACCCCATTTCAATTGCTGTATCCAAAACAAGCTGACGCAAATCATCGCTGATGTCACTGGCACCGTTTAAACCTTTTGAGACTGTACTGACAGAAATTCCAAGCCTTTCTGCTATATCTTTGATTGTAACCATAATCTTTTGTTCTCCCACAATTTATGAATACCAAAATTATAATGAAAAAATAGAACCTTTGCAAGCAATAAAACCGGAAATTTCGAAAAAAATAGTGAAGTGGGATGTTAAAAATGCACAAAAAGTGACGGCAAAAAACAGTAAAAACGACGGAAATGAATCAAAAGGAACGCATTTTCATTGACAAATTGAAAGTGCGGATATAGAATTACCTCAAGAAACGAAAATTTACGAAAAAACATAAGAGAAAAAGCGACGGAAAATACAGATTACAGCTTGTGTTTATTTTTTTTTTGCACATCATGGAAACGTTACCATATTATGGAATATAACGGGGAAAAGACCATGGAAAATATTCGAAATAAAATGTGGAAGCATTTTATTTATAAAATCTTTTTTATTTTAAGAAAAGGAGAGGAAAAGAAACTATGAAAAAGAAAGCATTATCATTATTCCTCGTAGCTGCAATGGCAGCATCTATGGCTGGATGTGGCAGCGATGCAAAAGAGGAAACAACAGCAACAACAGACAGCAGCACAACTGGTTCTGCTGATTCTACAGAAGCAGGCGCAGATGCTTCCTCTGATGAAGAAGCTTGGTCCGGTACTATTACCGTATGGAGCCCGCAGGAAGATCAGGATACAGGTTGGTTAGCTGATCAGTGCGATGCTTTTAATGCAGCTCATCCGAATTGGGATATTACATTTGAATATGGTGTTTGCCCGGAAGGTGACGCAAAGACAAACGTAACAACAGACGTTGAGTCTGCAGCAGATGTATATATGCTGGCAAACGACAACATTCCGGATCTTGTTTCTGCAAATGCACTTTCTGAGCTTGGCGGAAGCTATTTAGATCAGGTGAAATCCACAAACTCTGAAACAATGGTAACATCTGTTACTTACAAGGATGCTGTATATGCATTCCCGTTCACAAGTAACACATGGTTTATGTATTATGATAAGAGCGTTTACAGCGA
Organism: uncultured Lachnospiraceae bacterium; assembly: GCA_945868305.1. Taxonomy (GTDB): domain Bacteria; phylum Bacillota; class Clostridia; order Lachnospirales; family Lachnospiraceae; genus Roseburia_D. The sequence continues at coordinate 26,464 of CAMBKU010000028.1, forward strand.
AGAAGATATCAAGAGCTTTGATACCATGTTAGAGAAAGGAAAGGTTTCTTTCCCGTTATCTAACTCCTGGTACATTCAGGCATTCTACGCTGGAAACGGATGTACTTTATTCGGTGATGGTACCGATGAAGCTGCTGGAATCGATTTTGGTGGTGACAAGGCAGCAGCAGTTACCGATTACTTAGTAGATTTAGTAGCAAACCCGAACTTCATTAACGATCAGGACGGAGCTGGTATCGCAGGTCTTAGAGATGGTTCTGTAAATGCAATCTTCTCCGGCTCCTGGGATGCAGAATCTGTAAAAGAAGCACTTGGTGACAATTATGGAGTAGCAGCACTTCCTTCTTTCACAGTCAACGGAACAGAATGCCAGATGAAATCCTTCGCAGGTTCTAAGGCAATCGGTGTAAACCCGAATACTGAGAATCCTCAGGTTGCTATGTCTCTTGCAGCTTATCTCGCTGGAGAAGAAGCTCAGCAGGCACACTATGATCAGAGAAGTATCATTCCTACCAATACCAATATTACAATTGCAGATGATCCAATTGCAACAGCAACAGCAGAAGTTATTGATAAATGCTCTATTATGCAGCCAATCGTATCTTCAATGAGCAACTACTGGTCACCGGCTGAGAATATGGGTAAAAACCTGGTAGCAGGTGATGTTACACATGACAATGCAGCAGAAAAAACCGAAGACATGAATACAGCAATGAATACAGATGTTGCAGCAGAAGCTGAGGAAGCTGCTGAATAATCCGGTTTCAAAAGAATTAGCAAAGAATATATTCCAGGATACCTTCTGGTATCCTGGATATTCTATGGTATCTGATGAAATCGTTTGTTTGCGAAGACAGTTGTTGTTTAAGGATCAAGGAGGCCCGAAAAGTGAAACAGGCTGGAAAAAAGAAAAAAGTGAAAGAATTTGCAACGGAATATACCCTTGCAAATGCAATAAAGAAGGGAGATGTCTTTACAAGATTATCCCTGATTATTATGGGATTTGGGAATATTGTACATAAACAGATTTTAAAGGGCTTAATGTTTTTAGGCGTAGAAGTTGCTTATATCTGGTTTATGATAACATCTGGTTTTTACAATTTATCTATGCTTCCGTCACTTGGATGGAGAGAACAGGAAAAGGTTTGGAACGAAAAAAAGAGCGTTTATGAATACACAGCAGGAGATCAGTCATTACTGCTTCTGTTATATGGGATAGCAACAATTTTTATTACTGTGTGTTTTATTGTTGTGTGGAAAGAGGCTGTTACAAGCTCTTATAAATCACAGGTCCTTGCAAAAGAAGGAAAACATTTAAACACATTTAAAGAAGACTGTAAGAGTTTGTTAAATCAAAATTTATATAAATTATTAATGGCAGGTCCACTCGCAGGTATTTTCATTTTTACCGTTCTGCCGTTGATTTTTATGATTACCATGGCATTTACCAACTACAGTAAGGTAAATGATCATCTTACCTTATTCGATTGGGTTGGGCTTGCTAACTTTAAAAAGATACTTAATTTTAATGACAGTATCGGAAGTACTTTCTATTCCGTATTGGCATGGACCATTATCTGGGCTATATTTGCGACAGCATTAAACTATATCCTGGGTATGATTCTTGCAATTGTTATCAACCGTAAGGAAACACATGCAAAGGCATTTTGGAGATTCTGTTTTGTACTTTCCATTGCAGTGCCACAGTTCGTATCTTTATTGATTATGCGTACGATGTTGCAGCCGACAGGTATCGTGAATACCCTGTTGTTGAAGCATGGGCTGATTGATACGGCTTTGCCATTCTTTACGAATGCCACATGGGCAAGAGTAACGGTTATTGTTATCAACCTCTGGGTAGGTATTCCTTATACCCTGCTTCAGGTTACAGGTATTTTGCAGAATATTCCTGCAGAACTTTACGAAGCAGCTAAAATTGATGGCGCAAATGCGGTACAGACATTCTTTAAGATCACATTACCATATATGCTGTTTGTTATGACACCGTATCTGATTACGCAGTTTACCGGAAACGTGAACAACTTCAACGTTATCTTCCTGTTGTCCGGCGGAAATCCGACTCCGGTGGAAGCTACGGCAGGAAAGACCGACCTATTGGTTACCTGGCTGTATAAGCTGACAATTGAAAAGAACTACTACAACCTCGGTGCGGTTATCGGTATTATGACCTTTATCGTACTTGCAATTGTCGCATTGGTTACTTACCGGAATACGACATCCTATAAAGATGAGGAGGGATTCATGTAATGGCAGCACAAAAAAATGTTTCAGGCTCCAAAGTGAAAAAGAAGGTTGTCAATGTCATTGTGCATGTCATCCTTGCAATTTTAGCGTTTATTTGGCTTTTACCGATTTTCTGGGTTATTTTGACCAGTTTTCGTGCAGAAAAGGGTTCTTATGTAACATCTTTCTTCCCGAAAGGTTATACTTTAAATAATTATAAGAAACTGTTTACGGATACCAGTATTCTTGACTTCCCGCAGATGTTCAAGAATACGTTCATAATTGCAATTTTCACCTGCATTATTGCAACAATTTTCGTACTTTCCGTTGCGTATTGTATGTCAAGAATGCGTTTTAAAATGAGAAAACCATATATGAATATGGCTATGATTTTAGGATTATTCCCTTCTTTCATGTCTATGATTGCCGTTTACTACATTTTAAAGGCAATCGGACTTTCCGAGGGGTCTATGATTCGTGTGGCGCTTATTATTGTATATTCTGCAGGAGCGGGAATGCAATTTTATGTGGCAAAAGGATTTTTTGACACGGTACCAAAGGCGTTGGACGAGGCGGCAATTATTGACGGTGCCACCAGATGGCAGGTATTTACTAAGATTGTCGTTCCGCTAAGTAAACCGATTATCGTTTATACGATTATCACCTCCTTTATGACTCCGTGGCTGGATTTCATTTTTGCAAAGGTTATCTGCCGTGCAGATGCAAAATATTACACAGTCGCACTTGGCTTATGGAAGATGTTAGAGAAAGAGTATATCGACAGTTGGTACACCTGCTTCGCAGCAGGAGCTGTTGTGGTATCTATTCCGATTGCTATTTTGTTCCTTGCAACACAGAAATTCTATGTAGAGGGAATGAGCGGCGCAGTAAAAGGCTAATGATTTTAAGGGCTGCCCCATATGATGGGGCAGTTTTTATTATAGAAAAAACGTAGTGAGGGGAAAATGAAAATGAATAAAAAAGGAAGAAGATGGCAGGCTTTTGTGCTTGCACTCTGTCTGATGTTTACCGCACTATTTAGCGGCTGCGGAGTGAAAAAGGAGAAAGAGCCAGAGATAATTGATGATAAGTACCGTACTTATTATGAAGTGTTTTTATATAGTTTTTATGACAGCGACGGGGACGGCATCGGTGATATCCGGGGACTGACTGAAAAGCTGGATTACATCAATGATGGAGATGACAAAACAGACACGGATCTGGGCTGTAATGGAATCTGGCTGATGCCAATTATGCCATCAACGACGTATCATAAATATGATGTGACAGATTATGAAAATATAGATGAGCAGTACGGTAATCTGGATGATTTCAAGGAACTGGTGGAAGAATGTCATGAAAGAGGAATTCGCCTGATTATCGATTTGGTGATGAATCACACATCCTCACAGCATCCCTGGTTTCAGGAGGCTTGTAGCTATATAGAAGGATTGAATGGCACAGAGCCCTCGAAGGAGGAATGCCCATACTTTGGATATTATCATTTTTCCAAGGAACCAAAGGGAAATGTCTACTATCAGGTAGGGAATACAGAATGGTATTATGAAGCGCAGTTTTGGAGTGAAATGCCTGATTTGAATCTGGAAAATGAGGCGGTAAGGAATGAGTTTGACGAAATTACCTCTTTTTGGATGGATATGGGAGTAGACGGTTTCCGGTTGGATGCGGCGGGAGAATACGAGACAGGTCATACGACGGAAAATATTGAAATTCTTTCCTGGTTTAACACGATGGTAAAAGAAAAGAACGAAGATGCCTATATCGTGGCAGAGGTGTGGCAGGACTTGGACACATATGCTCAGTATTATGCTAGTGGTATTGACAGCTGCTTTGATTTTACGTTTGGAAATGCTGACGGAATCATTGCGGACACGTTAAAGAGAACCTCCGGTTATAATGCTTCTTCTTATGGAAATGCGGTGGAGAACGTACAGAAAAAGCTTTCATCGTATAACGAAGAATATATTGATGCACCTTTTTACACCAATCATGACATGGCAAGAAGTGCGGGCTATTATTCCGGCGACTACAGTGAGAATATGACTAAAATATCCGGTGCGATGAATCTGTTTATGAGCGGAAGCGCTTTCTTGTATTATGGCGAAGAACTCGGCATGAAGGGCTCCGGTAAGGACGAAAACAAGCGTGCTCCGATGTACTGGAGTACGGACCAGGATGCAGAAGGTATGTGTGATGGGCCAAAGGATATCGATACCGTAAAAATGAAATACGGAAGCCTGGAAGAACAAAAAGATGATCCAGATTCTGTTTATAATTTTTACCGTCAGGTGATCCGGTTGCGAAATGCTTACCCGGAAATTGCAAGAGGAACTGTTACTTTTGAAGATGCGCTATCTAATGAAAATGTTTGTGTCATCAAAAAGACCTGGGAGGAGCGGGAAATTCTGATTGCCTTTAATTTGTCCGAAAATGCGGAGACCGTAGATTTAGGAGGAGAAGAAATAAACGGTCAGAAAGCCGGAAAAATGAGTCTTGGTGGAGAAGTTACCACCACCGGGGAAGAAGTTGATTTTTCGGATGGAATATTATCACTTCCGGCATATTCCGTCGTGATTTTAAAGTAGAAAAACAGGCGGATAGAAAATCGAAAAAATACTAAAAAAGTGAAGAAAAATCCTTGACAAAAGGTAGAGCTTCATGTAAAATTATTTTTGCTGTTGGAAAAACAGCAAATGCCTGGTTAGCTCAGTTGGTAGAGCAGAGGACTGAAAATCCTCGTGTCTCTGGTTCGATTCCGGAACCAGGCATTCCTACGAAGCATCGTAGGTCTGAATTACGCGGGTGTAGTTCAATGGTAGAACACCAGCCTTCCAAGCTGGATACGTGGGTTCG
>CAMBKU010000029.1 GCA_945868305.1 uncultured Lachnospiraceae bacterium
TCATCCGCATACGGACGATAGCCCAAAATATTCTGTCCACGAAACAGCATCTGCAATTTTGTATTCTTGAATCCATCTCTTAATTTACGAAGTCTGTCCCACGGATCTTCTTTTAAGAAGCGAAGGGATGCATCAAAAGTCGCACCACCCCAGCACTCAACGGCATGATAGCCGACTTTGTCCATTTTATCTACTATTGGAAGCATCTGCTCTGTTGTCATTCTGGTGGCAATCAGAGACTGATGTGCATCACGTAATACCGTTTCGGTAATTTTTAAAGGTTTCTTCACCTGTTCTGCCATGTTTTCATATCCTCCTTAAATTCCAAAGATTGCCATAAATACTCCCGCTGCTACCGCTGTTCCGATTACCCCGGCCACATTTGGTCCCATCGCATGCATGAGCAGGAAATTGGTCGGATCTTCTTCTGCACCAACCTTCTGGGAAACGCGGGCTGCCATCGGCACGGCAGAAACACCTGCGGAACCAATGAGCGGATTAATCTTTCCATGTGTCAGATGACAAAGCAGTTTGCCAAGAAGCACACCGCCTGTTGTTCCAATTACAAACGCAACCAGACCGAGCACTACGATCTTAATTGTGCTGACATTAAGGAAAGCCTCTGCACTGGTGGATGCACCAACGGATGTACCAAGTAAGATAACTACGATATACATAAGTGCATTGGAAGCCGTCTCTGAAAGCTGTCTTACCACACCACATTCGCGGAACAGATTACCAAGCATCAGCATACCGACAAGCGGTGCTGTAGTAGGAAGAATCAGGCACACTACCGTAGTAACAATAATCGGGAACAAAATCTTTTCCAATTTGGAAACCGGACGCAGATTGTCCATATGAATCGCCCGTTCTTTTTTGGTTGTCAACAGTTTCATGATTGGCGGCTGGATAATCGGAACCAATGACATATACGAATATGCCGCCACCGCAATTGGTCCCATAAGCCCTGTCTGCCCCAGCTTTCCTGCGAGGAATATGGACGTCGGTCCGTCCGCACCTCCGATAATGGATATCGCTGCTGCCGCTTTGTCATTAAATCCCAAGAGAATCGCAATCAGATACGCAGCAAAGATACCAAACTGTGCTGCTGCACCCATAAGAAAACTGATTGGATTTGCAATAAGCGGTCCAAAATCGGTCATTGCACCAACTCCAAGGAATATCAAGGACGGCAGAATCGACCACTCATCTAATTGATAAAAATAATAAAGTAAACCACCGACACCATTGCTGGTTTCTTCCGGACTTGCAATAATATCCGGATATATATTTACAAGAAGCATACCAAATGCAATTGGTACTAAAAGCAACGGCTCATATCCCTTGGCAATCGCCAGATACAGGAATATACACGCAACAGCAATCATGACGAAATTTCCCCAGGTCAGATTGAAGAATGCTGTCTGGTGAAGGAGGTTATTCATTGTCTCTCCAATGTAACTCCACATAAGTTCATCCTCCTAAATTAGTTTAATGTAGCAAGCAAAGCTCCCGCTTCTACCATATCTCCTGCTTTCGCATCAATACTTGCAACCGTACCATCCTTCGGTGCAACAACTGGTGTTTCCATCTTCATAACTTCAAGAACCAAAACGGTATCACCTGCTTTTAATGTATCGCCGACATTAGCTTCAATACTTAATACCTTTCCGGCTGCACCAGCCTCTACCTTAATGCTGCCTGCGCCTGCAGAAGCTGCTTTTTTCGGAGCCGGTGCTGCTGCTGCCTTTCTTGGAGCTGATGCTGCTACCGGCGCTGCTGCCTGTCCTGCACCATTTTCTTCTACTGTAACATCGTAAACATTTCCATTTACTGTAATTGTATAATTTTTCATTTTTATTCCTCCTGATTTTTTATGGATTATCTTCTTCTCTTAATGGAACGAACCACGAAATCATCCGTAGAAGTTCCAGTTGCTGCTGCGATTGCCGCCGCAATCACTGCTACCAGTTCTAAATCGTCCTGCTGTTCTTCCCGTTCGACAATCTGTTCTACCACACGTGCCTTAGCTTCTTCTCTGTTTTTCTCATGCGTATGCCGTCTTTCCAATACATAGATAATACGGAAAGCATAAATAATAAGACTGATGAGAATCAGTACGCAGAACACAGTCACAATACCGATTAAAGTATTCATACCCGCTTTCTGCATTTTTTCGCCTGTAGTGTAGACCAAATCTACCGTAACGCCGTCCACTTCCATTGTATTATAGTTAAATACATAGGTTAAAATAAGAGATCTTTCTTTATAATTTACTGTCTGCGCAGCCGTTAACGTCTTACCCGCTTTTGTGATTGTAAAATCACCGAAGCTTTCAAACGCTCCTAAATCCGTACGGGCCTCCTGCCAGCTTGAAACCATGCCGACCGTAATATCGTCACCGCTTTTCAGATATTGCTCCGCCTGTTCTGCAGACATCTGCTCCAACTGCTGTACTGTATTCTGGCAGGCTGTCTGAAGCTGGTCATAGGTATATCCGTTGTAATCTACTGTAGTCGGATCTGCTTTTTCACATGCGGTAAGACCGATAAGACAAAGGCACATACAGATAATCAGCCATATTTTCTTCTTCATAATCATCTTCGCCTTTCTATTTTGTTCCATGTTTCTTAAATGGTCCGTCCATACGCTTAGTATAAAGCATTTCAAATGCTGCCACTACATATTTTCTGGTGTCCTTCGGTTCCAAAACCAAATCAATGTAACCTCTGCCTGCGGCTGAAAGGACGTTCGACTGTAATTCATCGTACTCCTTTGCCTTCTGCTCAATGACAGATGCAGCCTCTCCTTCATACATGATTCCTGCTGCAAGCTTGGCATCCATCATGCCGACTTTCACATCCGGCCATGCATAAACCAGATCCGCCCCAATGGATTTGGAATTCATGATTACGGAAGCTGAACCAAAAGCATCTCCGACAACCAGATTCACCTTCGGCACAGTTGCAGATGCAAAAGCATAAGTCAGCTTACTCATAGCCTTTGCCAGTCTCTTTTCTGAACACTTGCAGGCCTTGAATCCTGTCACACTCGTAAGTGACAGCACCGGAATTTCAAACGCATCACAGAAAGCCACAAATTCTGCCGCCTTATTGCAGCCTTTAGCTGTAAGGGATGCTTCAAATTCTTCTTTTTTATTTCCTTCTTCATCATAAATTTCTGTACAGTTTGCAACTGCACCTACGGTCATTCCGTTTAATTTGATAAAACCAGTCACCATATTTTTTGCGAAATCTTCCTTCGTCTCGAAAAAAGCATGTCCGTCCGAAATTTCGCTAAGAAGATATCTCGCATCTCCACGCATTCCTTCCATGCTCTCACAGGCACGATTCAAATCATCCGTACATTCTTCTGTGTATACATCCCCCTGATTGTTTCCAGGAAGCATACATACCAGGCTGCGAATCTTTGCAAAAATTTCATCTTCCGTACCAACACCATCGATTACTCCGGTCTCTTCACTCTGGAAATCTGCCGCAGAAGTATCGCATTTGTCAATACGGTTTCCTTCAATCGCATTTGGTGAATTAACAAACATCTTGCCTTTTTCCTTCTCCAAGAAAGCAAAATCACACAGCGCCGGAACCACAGAAAGTCCGCCGCCGCATGTACCGAAAACCGCACAAATCTGCGGAATCACACCAGATGCCTGCGCCTGCTTTGCATAAATCTGTCCGAATCCGTCCAATGCATCCACAGATTCCTGCAGACGAATACCTGCACAGTCAATAAAGCCAATGACCGGTGCCCCCATTTTCATTGCCATATCGTACACAGAAGCAATCTTCTTTGCATGCATTTCTCCGATGGTTCCATTTAATACGGAAGCATCCTGGCTGTATACAAATACCAGGTTTCCATCAATCAGACCGTGTCCTGTAATAACGCCATCTGAAGGTGTCTGTGTCTGTGACAGATTAAAATCTGTACTTCTTGCCGTTACAAGAGAACCTAGCTCCATAAAACTGTTTTCGTCCAGTAATCTGGCAATTCTCTGTGCTGCTAAGCAATCTTTTCTGTTACTCATCTCTTAGCCCTCCATCTATTTTTGAAAATCTAAAAACTTTTCTAGGATAATTGTATTCTATTTAGTACCTTTTTTCAATAGAATTTGTTAATTTTTTCACTAATAGATTACAGTGCATATTTTTTCCAGACATAAGTTCCAAACCACAGGAAATCCCGTTTTTTCACTGTATCAGCGGCGGTAATAGGAATCTCATCGACACACTCCCCCTCCAAATAATACTCCGCCTGCCCAACTTCTGCTCCATTTTCAACCGGAGCCTGGAGTTCCTTTGGATAATCATATAAAACCTTCGCCTTTTCCCAGTCTGCCTTCAGCACCCGGATTTCCTTTTTTTCCACAGTAACTGGCAGTTCGATTTCCGGCAGAAGCAAAAAAAATTCATTTGCCGCATTGTTTACTGAAATCGGTATCAGGGTAACATCATCTTTTGCAATATCTTCATAATGGTAATTGGCAAAAGCATATTCCATAAGCGTCTTCATATCTGACCATTTATATCCCTTATTATTGGGCCAGCCACACCCCAAAAGTGCCACAGTAAAAGTACGGTCATCCTGCTTTACGGCCCCTACATAACAATAGCCAGCATCTCCGGTAAATCCGGTTTTTCCGCTCAATGCTCCTTCCATCATGTTTAAAAAAGCATTATGATTATTGCAGGTAAAGCTTCGTTTACCTGAAAGATCTGTAAAACTGTAGGTGGATGTTCGGGTAATTTCCAAAAATGCATCCTTTTTTTCTGATTTCGTAATACAGTAGCTCAAAATCCGGGCCAAATCTTCTGCTGTTGTTCCGTGGAATCCATCCTCATCTTCTGCATCCAGTCCGTTTGGAGTCACAAAATGAGAATTGGTGCAACCAATTTCTTCTGCTTTTTTATTCATCAGCTTCGCAAATCCCTCTACACTTCCGCCCACATGCTCTGCAATCGCAACCGCAGCATCATTATGTGATTCCAGCATCATGGAATAACACAGATCACGCAGCTTATATTCTTCTCCCGTATTGATATTAAGCTGCACATCCGGCTGTCTTGCCGCATATTCTGAAACAGTCACCGTTTCATCCAAATCAGAGTTTTCCAATGTCACAATCAGTGTAAGGATTTTGGTTGTACTTGCGTTTGCCCGCCGTACATCTCCTTCTTTTTCAAATAAAATACGCCCGGAATCCGCATCCATAAGGCATGCTGATAGGGCGTACAATGAGCCTGGCTCATTTTTCGTTTCTGTATTTTCTTCCGGCTGCGCTGCCGCATAAACAAAAGTTTCTCCCGGCTGTGCTGCCAGCAAAAGACAAAAACAAAAAATCAGGTAAATTTTCTTTTTTCGTTTCATATTCCATCCGCAAAAAACGTCTTTTGTATTATCCTATTTTTTTTACGGAGGATTATTACATTTAAATTCCAAGCTTCAGATTCATTTCCTCCTCTGCCTGGTGTTTGAATTCCTCCATCTGGTCTTCGTTCAGTACCGGGAGCTCATCTATAGATTCCACACCAAAACTTCGCAAAAACTCCTCTGTTGTTCCAAACAGCATCGGCCGTCCCGGCGCATCCAGACGCCCCAATTCACAAACCAGATTGTACTCCACCAGCTTGTTTACTGCATGGTCTGAAGAAACACCTCGTATCTTTTCTACTTCCGCCTTCGTAATCGGCTGTTTATAGGCAATAATAGAGAGCGTTTCTAATAGTACATCTGTGAGCACCCGTTTCTTTGGCTGTTTCGCGATTTTTATCAGATATTCATAATATTCCGCTTTAGTACACATCTGATAGGCTCCATCCAGTTCTATAATTTTCACACCGCAAGTATCCGACTCATAGCGTTCTTTTAACTTTTCCACAATTTTTTTTGTTTCTTCTTTTCCAAGTTCAAGTACCGCGGCAAGCTTTTCTAACTCCACAGACTCTCCTATGGTAAATAGAATTGCCTCCACAATAGCTTCCTGTTTCTTTTCTTCCATCTAAAACTCCATCCTGTTATGCTGCCAGTTTTGATTCAATCTGTATATCATCAAAGGTTTTTTCCTGAAAAATCGTAATCTTGCCTGTCTTCATCAGTTCCAACACTGCCAAAAACGTGACAATAACCTCCATCTTGCTGCACTGTTCTTCCAGCAGACTACGGAAACTAAAACTTTTATGCTGTGCAGCATAGGCTTCCAGATACAGCATTTTATCATTTAAGGAGACCTCCTCCTTTTCAATCTTTCCGAATTTGGAACGAATCGGGTCAATCTTATTTTCCTGTTTCGCCATTACTGATTGAAAGATGGCATTTAACTTTTTCAAAGTCATATCCCCGATTAGTTCTTTCACATCAATCGGCTCCTCATAGGCTGCCACTTCCTCAGGAATTGTCGGTCCCTTAAACATACTTCTTTCCGCATCCATCTGAAGATCCTTCAATTCGTAGGAGATACACTTATACATTTTATATTCCAGTAACTGCTGTACCAGTTCTGCCCTCGGATCGACTTCTTCCTCGTCTTCCTCCTCGGCATGCTTCGGTAGCAACATTTTAGACTTGATATCTAAAAGCGTTGCAGCCATTACCAGAAACTCACTCATAATATTCAAATCCTGGCGCTGCATCTCCTGAATATACTCCATATACTGATTCGTAATTTCCACAATCGGAATATCATAAATATTTACTTTATTTTTCTCAAGCAGATGTAAAAGAAGGTCCAAAGGCCCTTCAAACACCTCAAGCTTTACTGAAATTCCCATATTCTTCCTCCGCAAATACCTGTATATTTTAACTGTTTCGTAAAAAAAAGGCAAGTTATTTAATTAACAGTAAATACATCAACATTCTGTCCCATCCTTTTCTCCTGGCAATAGGCAGATATAAACAAGCTCCGCCCGATTAAAGATGCGGATATGAAACGTATGCGTTCCAAGTCCTCTGCTGATAATAACCTCTTTTCTACCAAAGGAAAATCTTCCGGCATCATATTTCGGAAAAAGCTGGAACTGCGGAGAAATCAAACTTCCCAAGCCCGGAATCCGCACCAGGCCGCCATGGTTATGCCCACACAGCGTAAGGTCTGCCCCCCACTCTGCATACTGCCTGCTATATGCAGGATTATGGGCGAGCAAAATATGATAACAGCTTTTCGGTTCTCCCAAATTCTTGATTAAAAAATCTTCAGCTAACGGAACTTTTTTTCCTTTTGTATAACACTCCAAATTGATTTCCACGCCGGAAACATAAATCTGATTTCCACGCACCTCTACCGCTTCTGACGCATTATTTAAAATATGGATGCCCAAATCCTTTACTTCTTTTTCGTAAGCCAGAAATGCTCCACTATAAGAAATTTTTCGTCTTGCAGGTTTACTCTCATGATTTCCATTAGAAAAATATACCGGAGCAATCTTTGAAAGTTCGCGAAATGCCTGGTATGCAACCTCATAAGTGGCCACTTTTTTGCTGACAATCATATCTCCGGGAATTAAAATTAAATCCGGTTTTTTCTCTTTTACCGCAGTAAACAAAACATCATTATTACTTCCATACACCTGGCTGTGTAGATCAGAAATCATAATCAGACGAATCTCATCTTTTATTTTATCCGAATGTATCTCATACTCTGTCGTCTCAAACTTTTTTAATTCCAGATACTGCCAAAGCACATAAATTGCCAGAATACCGGCAAGTGTTATCATCACTTTCATATAATCCTCTTTTCCCACTGTTTGTCCATACAGTCTATCCTACCATGTTTTTCGCATGAATTACAGTAAAAAATGAATAATAGACATGTTTTCGTCTTAAAATGAACTAAAGCCACGTAAACAGACCGCTGAAAACGGTTTTTAAATTACGAAGAAAGGATTTTCTATGAAACCTGTTTTATCTTTCTTATTAAGTGCTTCCCTGCTTTCCCAGAGTCTGCTCCCTACCTGGTGCACTCCTGCTTTTTTCCGCACCTCTGCTTCTTTGACTGTACACACATCTGTCCAGGCTGAAGAAGAAACTGCCTCTGACAATCTGGGGCTTTCTGCTCCATCCGCCATTTTAATGGAGGCATCCACCGGAACAATAATTTATGAAAAGGATGCCGACACCAGCCTGCATCCTGCAAGTATTACAAAAATTATGACTCTGATTCTGATTTTTGATGCATTGGATGCAGGAACCATCCATCTGGATGACACGGTGACAGTATCGGAACACGCTGCAAGCATGGGCGGCTCTCAAGTGTTTTTTGAACCGGGAGAAACCCAGACTGTGGATACCATGATTAAGTGTATCAGTGTTGCAAGCGCAAATGATGCCTGTGTCGCTATGGCTGAATATATTGCCGGCAGTGAAACCGAGTTTGTTGCCCGCATGAACGAGCGTGCAAAAGGACTTGGCATGAATAATACAAACTTCGTAAATTGCTGTGGTCTTGATACTGACGGGCATATGACCACTGCCCATGACGTTGCCTTGATGTCGAGAGAACTGATCACAAAGTATCCTCAGATTCATGATTACTGCACAATCTGGATGGATAACATTACGCATGTAACAAAAAAAGGCAGCAGTGAATTCGGTCTTGCCAATACAAACAAATTAATCCGGCAATACGAATACGCCACCGGCTTAAAGACTGGTTCCACAGGACTGGCAAAATTTTGCGTTTCGGCCACTGCCAAAAAGGATGGGGTAGAATTAATTGCCGTTATCATGGCAGCTCCTGATCCCAAAGGACGGTTTGCAGACGCCACAGCTCTGCTAAATTATGGTTTCTCCAAATGTCAGGTTTATAGCGATGACAATCCCAAACCGCTTGCTAATTTGCCTATCAAAAGGGGAACTTCCGATTCCGTCGAACTCTCCTACCAGGGTACCTTTCGTTATGTGGATACTACCGGTGCCGACCTCTCCGGCATTACAAAAGAAATCAAGCTGCCAAAAGAAGCTTCTGCGCCGATTAAAGCAAAAGATGTTGCAGGAAAAGCAGTTTATAAGTTAAACGGAACTGAAATTGGTTCTGTGCCGATTATTTACAACGAATCAATACCAGAAGCAACCTTTTTGGACTACTTTCAAAAGGTACTTTCTTTCTACCTTTAACAAATCAAAGGCGCTGTTCCAGCATCCGCTTGACATCCAGCCTTCCCCAACTGCGCTTTTGTCCTTTGGCATCTGAGAGTTTCACCGCAGAATCATGCAGAATCAGCTTTACCTGTACCGGAGTCAGCTGCGGTCTTGCGGATAAAAGAACCGCAATGGCTCCGGTCACTACCGGTGTTGCCATAGACGTACCGCTCTTTACCTCATAAAGTTTTCCCTTTGCCGAGCAACTGATGATATTGGTTCCAGGGGCTAAAATCTCGGGTTTCACAATACAGTGCTCTGTCGGTCCCCTTCCGCTGTAGCCGGGCATCAGTCCATGCTGTCTTGCCGAAATTCCTTCATCATCAGAACTTCCCACCGTAATGATTGTTTTACATATCCCAGGAATTGTCACACTACCTGCATCCGGTCCATTGTTCCCTGCCGCCGCCACAACGACAATGCCACTTTGCCACGCCCTTTCCATCGCTCCAATGAGTCTTTCTTTTTCCTCCTCTTTTGCACTTGGCAACATTCCAACAGAAATATTTAAAATACGAATATTGTAACGTTCCTTATTTTGTATCATCCACTCTGTGGCCTCCAAAACTTCTTTTGTATTTCCATTCCCATAACGGTCAAGTGCTTTTAATACAATAAAATTACAACCCGGCGCAATACCAATATATCTGCCACGACTGGCAAATCCGCTTCCGCCTATGATTCCTGCCACATGAGTCCCATGTCCGTTATCGTCATAAGGATATTTTCTTTGACCGCAAAAATCCCGAAACACCAGAATTCTGTGGTCAAAATCTTTATGTTTTATTATTCCGGTATCCATAACCGCCACACCGATTCCAGTTCCCACATAACCAGCCCGATGCGCAAAATCCGCATGAATTTCCCTCACTGTTCGATCCATTGAAATATCCTTTCTGCCGCTTCTTTTTCATTATCTATTTTATGCCAGGTAAAAAGAACTGTCACAACGGTACAAAAAAGCAAAAAAAGAAAGAGGCTCTTTTTCAAAAGCCGCTTTCTTTTTATATTTCTATCTTCTTTTTTATTCTGTCTCTGCCGGAACATCCTTGATGGAAAAACTGATTCTTCCCATTTTATCCTTTCCGAGACACACGACTGTCACAACATCACCAAGAGTAAGAACATCCTCAACATGGTTAATTCTTTCCTTTGCAATTTTGGAAATATGAACCATTCCTTCTTTTCCCGGAGCAAACTCCAAAAATGCGCCAAACTCTTTGATGCTGACAACCTTTCCAGTTAAAATCTGTCCTTCTTCAAAATCTGTAGTAATAATCTTGATCATATTGATTGCTTCTGCAATCTTTTCTTTATCCGTTCCGCAAACAGAAACAGAACCATCATCGGAAATATCGATTTTCACACCAGTGCGGTCAATAATTTCATTGATTGTCTTACCCTTCTGTCCGACTACATCACCGATTTTGGCAGGATCAATCACAATCTGTTCAATCTTCGGTGCAAATACACTTACTTCTTTTCTAGGTTCTGCAATTGCCTTTGACATTACCTCATCCATAATGTAAAGTCTTGCTTCTCTGGTTCTTCGGATAGCTTCCTCTACGATAGGTCTGGTGAGACCATGAATCTTAATATCCATCTGGATTGCAGTGATACCGTCATGGGTTCCGGTTACCTTAAAGTCCATATCTCCAAAGAAGTCCTCCAGTCCCTGGATATCGGTAAGTACCAGATAATCATCATCAGTCTCACCAGTCACCAGACCACAGGAAATACCCGCTACCATTTTCTTAATTGGAACACCAGCTGCCATCAGTGACATACAGGATGCACAGGTAGAAGCCATGGATGTAGAACCGTTTGATTCAAAAGTCTCGGAAACCGCACGAATAGCATATGGGAAATCATCCACACTCGGAAGTACCGGGAGCAAAGCACGTTCTGCCAAAGCACCGTGACCAATTTCACGTCTACCAGGTCCTCTGGAAACTTTTGTTTCGCCAACAGAATAGGACGGGAAATTGTACTGATGCATATAACGTTTCTCTGTAATATTTTCGTCCAGTCCATCAATCTTTTGCACCTCAGAAAGCGGAGCTAACGTAACTACGTCACAAATCTGAGTTTGTCCACGCTTAAACATAGCAGAACCATGTACGCGCGGAATCAAATCCACTTCCGCAGACAGTGGACGAATTTCATTGATAGCACGTCCATCCGGGCGTTTGTGATCTTTTAAAATCATTTTACGGACCGTCTTCTTTTCATACTGATAAATTGCCTCATCTAAAATAGCAAGCCATTCCTCATTCTCTGCAAAGGCTTCCTCCAAACGCTCCGTAATTTTAGTGATATTTTCTTCTCTCACCTGTTTTTCATCAGTAAAAACAGCTTCCTCCATTTCTTCCGGCGGAACCAGTTCTTTGATTGCTGCAAACATTTCTTCCGGAATCGCGCAGGATGTATACTCATGTTTTGGCTTTCCAACCTCTGCTACAATCTGATTGATAAAAGCAATCAGAGTCTGGTTTACTTCATGACACTTGTAAATTGCTTCAATCATCTTTTCTTCCGGAATTTCATTTGCTCCCGCCTCAATCATGATCACCTTCTGGGAAGTAGATGCCACTGTCAGTTTCAAGTCACCCTCATCCCACTGTTTCTGGGAAGGATTTACGATAAACTCTCCGTTTATCATACCCATCTGTGTCATGGCGCACGGCCCGTCAAACGGGATATCTGAAATCGTCGTTGCAATAGCGGCACCAAGCATGGCAACAATCTCCGGACGGCATTCC
This sequence comes from uncultured Lachnospiraceae bacterium, assembly GCA_945868305.1. Classification (GTDB taxonomy): domain Bacteria; phylum Bacillota; class Clostridia; order Lachnospirales; family Lachnospiraceae; genus Roseburia_D. The sequence continues at coordinate 11,916 of CAMBKU010000029.1, forward strand.
GGATCTACGGACATAACCATATTATTTAAAGTAACATCATTCCGGTAATCTTTTGGAAAAAGCGGACGCATCGGACGGTCAATCACACGAGAAGTAAGAATTGCATTCTCCGATGCTTTTCCCTCTCTTTTGTTAAATCCACCTGGAATCTTTCCAACTGCATACATCTTTTCCTCAAATTCCACACTGAGTGGGAAAAAATCAATTCCCTCTCTCGGTTTTTCAGAGGCAGTAGCCGTCGAGAGCACTGTCGTGTCTCCATAGCGCATAAATGCAGCGCCGTTTGCCTGTGCACAGACCTTCCCGACTTCTACAGTCAAGGTTCTGCCTGCAAGTTCCATAGAAAAACTCTTAAACATAATATTTTCTCCTTTTCGACATCATCTGTCTGTTTTGATTTGGACAGAAGTGACCGAAACTACTGAACAGCCCACGAACTTCATGCCCTGTTCAGTGGTCTCGGAGTTCTACTTCTGCCTTTATATATAATAGAGGATTTCTCCTTTATTATCTTTTTACTTAACGAAAAACAGGGCGGAACTACTCCGCCCTATTCTTACCGGTCCATGATTATTTTCTCAGACCTAAACGTTCAATTAAAGAACGATATCTCTCAATATCTGTTTTCTTTAAGTATGCCAGTAAACCACGTCTCTGACCAACCATCTTTAAAAGTCCTCTTCTGGAATGATGATCCTTCTGGTTCACTTTCAAATGCTCTGTCAGTTCATTGATTCTGGCAGTCAAAAGAGCTACCTGTACTTCCGGTGAACCGGTATCACCAGGTGTTCTTCCGTATTCAGCGATAATAGCCTGTTTCTTCTCTTTTGCTAACATAAGTTAGTCCTCCTTTATTTTTTAATCGCCCAAAAATGCATGATACTCAGTAAAAGGTCGGAGTGTCCATCTACCGAATATGGGCTGCAGACTCATGCCTAACTATTCTAACATAGTTATTTTTTATTGTAAACAAAAAATTAGGATTAATTCAAAATTCTAACTACACATACCGGATTCCGGTAGTTTGCATTGGAAATCTTGATTCCAGTCTTAGGTGAGCTTGCATGCACAACCTGTCCATTTCCAATATAAATAGCAACATGGTTAATACCCTTGCCATTTCCATAGAAATACAAATCTCCCGGCTGTGCCTCAGAGGCACTGATCTTTGTCCCGCAACCTGCCTGAGAAGCTGCATGATGCGGAAGGGAAATACCATATTTCGCGTAAACGGACAATACGAAACCAGAACAATCTGCTCCGTTTGTAAGACTGGTGCCACCCCAGACATAAGGATTTCCTACAAACTGTGTTGCATAGGAAACCAAAGATACACGAACATCTGAAACACCCTGTCCATATTTTACTTCCGTCATAGTCATTGCTTTCTGCAGTTCTGATGAAATGGATACATAATCCTTGCTGACATAACCTTCGTCACCGTCTAAATCTACCTTTACCCATTCACCCAAATCTTCCAACACCTGCAATTCTTCACCCATTGGCATCAAAGAAAGGATGGTACATTCTGTATTCGGCTGTTCTCTGACATAGAGTGTCTCTGTTGTAACCGTTGCAACTGTAGACATAACTTCTGCCGCTCTCGCTTTTGCCGCATCACCAGTCAGAAGATATTCCGCCTTAACATAACCTGTTACTTCTCCGGACTGAATCTGATACCATTCTCCCTCCGACTGCAAGATTTCACAGCCTGAGTCCTTTGGCATTTTACCGACAATATCAGACGTTTCATCCGCCGCTGCACGTACATTCAATGTTGTATCAACATTTGCAATTCCAAGATTGGTATATCCGCAAACCGTCTCCGTCTGTACGGTTTCCGCCTGTTCGACCTCTGCTGCCTGTTCTGCACTATCAGCTTCCTCAAGCTCTGCTCCCTGCTCAGTTACCTCATCTTGCGGTACCGTTTCCACAGATGCTTCCACTACTCCATCTCCTGCTGCAATAGCGTCCTGCGTATTCTCTGCCGATGTTGTTTCAGCCGCTTCTGCTGCCGCCATTGCTGGCAATGCCCTTACGTCCGCTGCAGTAACAGTATTTACACCGGAGTCTGAAATCTCCGCTTTATCTGCTGTCATATATGTTGAAAGCTGTGCACAGATTCCTGCATTCAAGCCCGTCACGGATGATGCACCTGTCGGCATCGCTCCCGACATAAATAATATGGCACCTGCACATCCAATTGCTATCACTCGCGCAAATCTTTTTTTCATGAATAAAGCCTCCTGCTTAACCCCAATTTCTTCTTTACATCACAAAAAGAATTTTCTGACATTTTATTTTAATAGTATAGCAATTATTTTTTACAATGTCAACATATCTTTGTAACAAATATGTAACATTTCACTTTCCGTCATGTATTTTAAAATAGGATCTGCTAAAAAGGATATCCTTTTCCATCTGCTCTTTCAATTCAGAAATATTTTGAAACTTTTTTTCTCCGCGCACCCGCTTTAACAAACTGACTTTCGCATGTTTGTCGTATAAATCTCCCTTAAAATCCAACAGATGTGTTTCCACTCCCACCGGATTTTCTCCGGAAATTGTAGGCTTACAGCCTACATTTGCAACTCCTTTATACTCTTTTCCTTCAATCTCCGCCCTCACCACATACACACCAAAAGGTGGCAGCAGTTTTTCTTCCGACGGCAGCAGATTAATGGTCGGTATTCCGATTTTTCGTCCAATCTGATTGCCGTGAACAATAGTTCCCTGTACAAAATAAGGATAACCGAGCAGCAAATCTGCCTTTTCCATATTTCCTGCTGCAATTTCTTCCCGTATAAAGGTACTGCTGATATCTCTGCCCTTATACTGCATTTTGTTCACAATCTGCGCTTCATAATGATAAATGGGCGCATATTCCCTTAACATTTTATAATCGCCACGTCTCTGATAGCCAAAGCTACAGTCTGTTCCGGCTACAATACATCGGATGGAAAGCTGCTCTACAATCATCTTTAAAAAATCCTCCGCCGGCATATGCATGACCTCGTCCGTAAAAGGACATTCAATTAGATAATCTATACCGATCTGCTCAAAAAGATGCATTTTTTCTTCACTTGTCGTAAGTACCGGAACATCACTTTTTTCTACGGACTTTTTTGGCGGAGTGTCAAACGTAAAGATCACTGCCTTAAGTCCCTCTTTTTTCTTCTGGAAGACATAATCCATGAGCAGTTCATGCCCGCGATGCAATCCATCAAATTTTCCGATGGACAATACCGTCGGTTCTGTCACATGAAAGTCCAGCCTGCCTTTTATGTACTCCATAATTTTGTCCTATTCCATAAAAATTTTTACCGGTTTTATTGAAAAACTCGCCATATCCATCTGGTAAATTCCGATAAAATTTCCCGCTTTATCATATACCCGGATACTGCTATCATTATATTCCTCTTGATAATCACAAAAAAATTCCGGCTGCATCCGATTGCCGTTGTATAATAACTTCTCATACTCCGTTTTCGCTGTGACTGCCGGATACTGCATAAATACAGCGTCTGTCTTTTTTATGACTGTTCCAATGGTATGATTTTTTACCATTTGTTCGATTTCATTTATCGTATATGCTTCTGCAAGTGTAAAATCCGCCACCCGTGTGCGCACTAACGCCTCCATACAGCCGCCGCAGCCAAGTGCTGTGCCTATATCCTCACAAAGTGTACGAATATAAGTTCCTCTTGAGCATGCCACTTTAAATGTCACACGCGGTATGGAAATATCCGATATTTCAATACTATAAATCATCCGTTTTCGGGATTTTCGCTCTACGGTAACACCTTGCCTCGCCAGATCACAAAGTTTTTTGCCATTTACCTTTAAGGCAGAATACATAGGCGGAATCTGCTCGATTTCGCCCACAAATCCAAGCACTGCTTCTCTTACTTCTTCTTCGGATACCGTCACTTCCTTCTCTTCCAATACTTCACCGGAAATATCCTGAGTATCCGTTTTCCGTCCGAGCAGCATCACTGCTTCGTATTCCTTATCCTTATCTGTCAAAAGTTCACATACCTTCGTAGCTTTTCCCAGACACACTGGCAACACACCGGTAGCATCCGGATCCAGCGTTCCAGTATGCCCAATTTTTTTCTGTCCGAAAATCCCTCTTAATTTTGCAACCACATCAAAGGAGGTAAAACCTTTTTCCTTGTATACATTTATAATTCCGTTTACCATCTCTAACCTTCACTCAACTGTTTTTCTATCTCTGCCAGAAGGGTGTCCCGAATCTCTGCCACAGAACCATACATGGTAACTCCTGCAGCACGAACATGTCCGCCGCCGCCGAATTTCATGGATATCTCCGCTACATCCACTTTTCCATTGGAACGCATACTTACTTTAAATCCATGCTCCTCTGTTTCATAAAGGAAAATTGCCACTTCCACGTCTTTTGTCACGCGAAGCTGATTCACAATGCCGTCCAGATGCTTTGGCAACACTTCAAATTTTTCCATTTCTTCTGCTGTCACCACCGTAAAAATCACCTGTCCGCCCAGATGTAGTGTGCTGTCTGTCAGTGCCTGTCCCATAATCCGGTTCTGGTTGTAGGTTTTTTCATAAAAAGTCTTATCCACGATAGCTGAAAAATCAATCCCCATCTCCATCAGCTTTCCAGCAATTCCCATTGTTTTCGCAGAAGTACAGGAATACTGGAACACTCCGGTGTCATGCACCATACCGACATAAATACACTCAGCGATTTCTTTTGTAATTCTTTCTTCCTCAAGAAGTTCAAAAATCAATTCACAAGTAGAACTTGCCTTGGGAAAAATGTAATTTTCATCCGCAAATCCGGCATTGCTCACATGATGATCTACACAAATAGTCTTCCCTGCTTCTTCAAAATAAACTGCCGCATCACCCAGACGGTCTTTATCACCACAATCCAACATGATAAATAAATCGTATGCTGGTTTCCCTGGATATTCACTTTGTATTTTGTCGGAATTTTTTAAAAATTTAAAAATATTCGGAATTGGCTGCAAATATAAATCCACCTGCATCTGCGGATAATAAGTCTCAATGTAATTATAAACTGCAAGGCAGGACCCCACACAATCTCCATCCGGACGAACGTGTCCCGCAATTGCTACTGTCTTTACATTTTTTAACTGGGATTTTAAATTTTCCATAAGTTCCCTCTTATTCTTCTTCCCTGCTCTTTGCCTTACTTTCATCCTTTTCACATATGTCATCAATCATCTTTGACATATTAACACCATATTCAATGGATTGATCCATAATAAAGCGGATTTGCGGTGTATTCCGCAAATTAACACTTTTTGCCAGTTCCCGGCGGATATATCCCTCCGCACTGTTTAAACCGGCAAGAGTGTCCTTTTGGGACTTTTCATCCCCCAGGACACTGATATATGCTTTTGCGCTCTTTAAGTCCGGCGCCACTTCAACCGCAACGACACTGGTCATCGGATTGATGCGCGGATCTTTGATTTCACTGCGGATAATATTAGATAACTCGCGGTGCACTTCTTCGTTGATCCGCATATTTTTCATACTATTTTTGCGCATAAATTTTCCTCTTGTCTTTCTATCTCGGAACCTCGACCATCTTGTAAGCCTCTACAATGTCCAATTCCTGAATTTCATTAAATCCTTCAAATACCAGACCACACTCGTAGCCTGCCTTTACTTCTTTTACATCATCCTTGAAACGTTTTAAGGATGCCAGATTTCCTTCAAAAATCTGTTCTCCCTCTCTGCTGATGCGTACTTTACAGCCACGTTCAAAAGCACCGTCCAGCACATAGGAACCTGCAATCGTTCCGACACCAGATGCTTTGAAAAGCTGACGGATTTCGGCATGACCAATAACTTTTTCCTCGAAGATTGGATCAAGCATACCCTTCATGGCAGCCGCCACATCCTCGATCGCATTGTAAATAACCTTATACAGTCTTACATCAACGCCTTCTCTGTCTGCCGTAGCTTTCGCCTGCGGATCCGGGCGGACGTTAAATCCGATAATAATAGCATTTGAAGCTGACGCAAGGATTACATCGGATTCATTGATGGCACCAACACCACCATGTATGATCTTTACAACTACTTCTTCATTGGACAACTTGACAAGACTCTGTTTTACAGCTTCTACAGATCCCTGTACGTCTGCCTTTACGATAATATCCAGTTCCTTTACATTTCCGGACTGAATCTGTGAGAACAAGTCATCCAGTGACATTCTGGAACGTGTTTCCTCAAGCAGTCTTTCTCTGTCCTGAGATACAAAGGTTTCTGCAAAACTTCTTGCATCCTTTTCGTTGTCCATGGCAATAAAGGTCTCTCCCGCATCTGGCACACTGTTCAAACCAATGATTTCCACCGGAGTAGACGGCCCCGCTTCTTTCACACGGCGTCCCTTATCATCTACCATTGCACGCACTTTACCATAAGCACTGCCGCAGGCAATCGGTTCTCCGACTCTTAACGTACCTTTTTGTACCAAAACAGTTGCAACCGCACCTCTGCCTTTATCCAGCTTTGCCTCGATGACAACACCTCTTGCCTTACGCTTCGGATTTGCCTTTAACTCGCATACTTCTGCAGTCAGAAGAATCATTTCAAGAAGCTGATCAATACCTTCTCCTGTATGTGCAGAAACAGGTACAAAAATCGTGCTTCCACCCCAGTCTTCCGGAATCAACTCATACTCAGAAAGTTCCTGTTTTACACGTTCGATATTGGCACTCGGCTTATCAATCTTATTGATGGCAACAATAATCTCGATACCTGCCGCCTTTGCATGGTTAATAGCCTCTATCGTCTGCGGCATAACACCATCATCGGCAGCGACAACCAAAATGGCAATATCCGTTGAATTTGCTCCACGCATACGCATGGCGGTAAACGCCTCATGTCCCGGTGTATCAAGGAAAGTAATTGTCTGATCGTTGCAGCTTACTACAGAAGCACCGATATGCTGGGTAATACCGCCTGCCTCACGGTCTGTCACCTTTGTAGAACGGATGGCATCCAAAAGAGATGTTTTTCCGTGGTCAACGTGTCCCATAACGCAGACAACTGGCGGACGCGGAATCATCTTGCTTTCATCTTCTTCATCCTCTTTTAAGAGCTCTGCTATAACGTCAATCTTTTCCTCCGGCTCACAGATGCAATTGAATTCTAATGCAATTTCCTCTGCCGTATCATAATCTACATCCTGATTTACCGTAACCATCTGTCCCTTTAAGAACAATTTCTTTACGATTGCAGATGCCTGCACCTTCATTTTATCTGCCAGTTCTTTGATTGTAAGATGCTCCGGCAGTGTGATTGTTCTGATTTCCTCCTCAGCTGCTTTCTGCTGCGGCGTCTGTGGCTGCTGGTTCTTTTTCTTGTGACCGCTGTGTTTCTCAAGATTTACATAGTTCTCCTGCTTCTTACCCAGCTTATCACGCTCCTGCTTCTTTGTATTATTCCTGCGATTATCCCTCGTATCACGGCTCTCCTTCGTGCGAAGTTCTTCCGGTACAGCTTTTACCGCATCTTTATTAAACTTGGAAATTTCCTGTTCCAGTTTTCCACGGTACTCCTTCGGACGGTCCGAACCATTTCTTCTGTTGTTTCCACGGTCACCAGAATTATTATTGGGGCGATTGTTATTCTGGTATGGTCTGGAACCATTCCGGGTATTATTTCCGTTATTATCCAGACGTCCATTTCTATCATTTCTGTCGTTTCTGTCATTTCTGTCATTTCGACTGTTCTGCTGCGGACGTTCTGTATAATTTCTCTGTTCTCCGTTCCGGGTATTCTGCGGACGATTATTATTTACCGCTCCTGCCGGACGTTCATTCGAATAACGGTTTCCTGCCGTTCTTTCTGTCCGAACAGCTTCTGTAGCCTTTACTGTTTCTCCTCTTGGTGCCTCGTTCTGCGTACTCTGAGGTCTCACATTCTGCGGCTTTGCTCCGCCCTGTGGACGGTTATTTCCCTGCATTCTGGTTCCCTGCGTATGATATCCCTGCTGTCTTCTTGTCCCCATCTGCTTACTATTTTGTGGATTAAATACGGCAGAAATGCTCGCTTTCTTTTTGGGACGCTCTGCCACTTTTTCTTCCGTCTTTGCTTCTGATTTTACTTCTGCAGTTGTTTCCTGCTTCTTTTCTTCTGATTTCTCATTCATATCCTGTGTAGTTTTTCCTTTATTCTTAAATTTATTCCGTACAATCTGCTGTGCCACTTCATCAATGCTGCTGCTATGGCTGCTGACTGCATGTTCCGTACCGCTTAAAACATCTATAATTTCCTGGGATTTCAAGTTCAGTTCTTTTGCCAATTCATGTACTCTCAATATTAACTCTACCTCCATATTCAGTTGTTAGTTCAAATCCAATTGTTTCTTTAATGTATCTGCAATTCCTTCATTCGTCACCGCCAGGGAAGCACGAAACTCCTTTCCGATATAATGTCCAAGTTCTTCCTTCGTTCCATATACTGCAAACGGGACCTGACGGAATTCACACATATTTTTAAATTTCTTTTTTGTATTATCCGATGCATCCTCGGCTACCAGTACCAAAAAAGCCTGCCCGTCTTTCACGGCATTTTCTGTGGAAAATTCACCACTTTTCACGCTTCCTGCCTTTGCTGCGATTCCGAGCATGGAAAATACTCTATCTGGTCTCAATCCCTTCCATCTCCTTTTGCAGATTTTCATAAATTTCATCCGGTATGGCGATTTTCAAGGAACGTTCCAGCCCTTTGTTCTTTCTTGCCTTCTGCAGACATTCTGCATTTCTGCAAAGATAAGCTCCTCGTCCGTTCTTTTTTCCAGTCGCATCGAGTACGATTTCATTTTCTGATGTTTTTAAAATCCGGATCAGACTTCGTTTATCCTTCATCTCACTGCAACCAACACACTGGCGCATTGGAATTTTTTTATTCGTCATAGTTTTCTTCATTTCCTTCTGAAAGCTCTACATCATCGGCATATCCATCTTCATAGCTCTCGCCATCATAATCTTCTTCATAATCCGCATCTTCATAGTCATTGACGTAATCCATGAAATCACCAGATTCTCTTGCCTGCGTTTCGCTCTTTATGTCAATTTTAAATCCAGTAAGTCTTGCCGCAAGTCTTGCGTTCTGTCCTTCTTTACCAATAGCTAAGGATAACTGATAATCCGGAACAACAACCTTTGCTGTCTTTTCCTCATCATCTGCAATAACAGAAATGACCTTAGCCGGGCTCAAGGCATTTTCAATCAGCATTGCCGGATTCTCGTTCCAATTGATAATATCGATTTTTTCTCCACGAAGTTCATTTACAATAGCATTGACACGGGCTCCATTCATACCAACACAAGCGCCAACCGGGTCTACATCAGGATCATTGGACCATACCGCAATCTTGGTTCTGCTTCCTGCCTCTCTTGCAATACTTTTAATTTCTACAATTCCGTCCTTCACCTCAGTCACTTCAGATTCAAAAAGGCGTTTTACCAATTCCGGATGCGTTCTGGAGACTAAGATTTTCGGTCCTTTCGGCGTCGCTTTTACTTCCAGGATATATACTTTTATTCGCTCAGTCGGCTGGAACACCTCTCCCTTTACCTGTTCGTTCTCAGTCAGGATTGCATCCGCACGTCCGAGATTAATGCTCACATTCTTACCGACATAGCGCTGTACAATTCCGGTTACCACATCTTTTTCCATACTATAATACTGGCTGTAAAGCACTTTTCTTTCTTCTTCACGGATTTTCTGTAAAATAACGTTCTTGGCATTCTGCGTTGCAATACGGCCGAATTCTTTTGATTTTACTTCCACATTCACCACATCGCCCACTTCATACTTGGAATCTTCCATTTTTGCATTGGCAAGACTGATTTCCGTACATGGGTCCTCCACCTGTTCTACAACAGTTTTTTCTTGAAATACATGATATTCACAAGTCTCCGGATTCATGTTTACCTTAATATTGTCCGATTTTCCAAAATGATTCTTGCAGGCGGTAATCAGAGAATTCTCAATTGCCTCAAGCAAAGTATCCTTCGGGATATTCTTTTCCTTTTCCAGTATATTTAACGCCTCTAATAACTCATTGTTGCTGCTCATTTTTCTTTATCCTCCTATTATTTCTTTGTTATTGTACGCTAAAAGTCAAATGCTAATCGAATCAATGCCAATTCCGATTTTGCAAATTTCATTTCTTCTTCCTCATCTGTCACAATGGTTACGGAATCGGAATCATATGCGGTAAGAATACCGTAAAATTCCTTTTGATGATTTATGGCACGATAGGTACGAATTTCCAGACGTTTTCCCATGCTTCTTGCATAATCCTTTTCTTTTTTAAGTGGTCTGCCAAGCCCCGGTGAACTCACCTCAAAAATATAGGACCCCTCGATATAATCCTCTTTATCCAACAGTTCATTCATCTTCCGGCTGACATCCTCACAATCATTGACCGTAATGCCACCTTCCTTATCAATGTACGCCCGAAGATACCAGCTTCCACCTTCCTTTACGTATTCCACGTCGACCAATTCAAAATGAAATTCCTCTAAGATTGGCAAAATAAGCTGCTCCGTCTTTTGTTCGTAAATTTCCCTTTGTGTCATTCCTTCACCATCCTCCAAAATAAAATGTAAGCAGTTTTTAGCCTGCCCGAATTACATCATAAACGCGAATTGAGAGTGGACGAAACGCCCACTCTCAAAGTAATAATCATCGTGTTATCGTCTCTAATATAACACTTTCGCTCTCGGGATGCAACCATATTTTTTGATAATCTACTTTAATAACATCCGTATGCATAAAAAAAGCACTGTAAAACTTACAGTACTTCTTCGGGTTGGGCTGTTAAAACAGTCAGCAGTTCGTACGGGAATCGAACCCGTGTTTCCGCCGTGAGAGGGCGGCGTCTTGACCGCTTGACCAACGAACCGTGTATTACTATACCATAGGATTTTTTAGATTGCAACCCTTTTTTTAAATTTTTTTTATTTTTTTGAAAAAAAAATTTTTTTCTTCTATTTTGTGTTAATATAAGATAGTTGGTTGTGAAACTCTGATGTTGTAGAAACTTTATATACAATGTCAAAAATTTGCAATTATCTGAATTTATATCATAGATATGAAAGGAAAATAAATTTATGGACAACCGTATTGTTGACTTGCATGTACACTCGACGGAATCGGACGGCACCTGCACACCGGAAGAACTGGTAAGCGAAGCTCTCCGCGTTGGCATAAGTGCTTTTGCCCTGACCGACCATGACACCACTTCCGGCATTGCCCGGGCAAAAGCAGCTGCAAAAGGTACCGGTATTGAAGTCATTCCCGGAATTGAACTCTCCTGCTTTAACGATAATCATGAAGTACACATGGTAGGCCTTTTCTTAGATGAAACAAATAAAAACTTTCAGGACGCCTTAAAAGAGATTCAGACCTCACGCGACAGGCGCAATGAGAAAATGATAAATCGCCTACGGGACGAGGCGGGATTTGATATTTCCGTAGAAATTTTAAAAAACTATTTTCCTGACTGTATCCTGACCCGTGCACACATAGCACGCTATCTTTTTGAAAAAGGCTATATTAAAGATATCGGCATTGCCTTTCAGAAATATATTGGCGACCACTGCCCTTATTATGTTCCAAGGGAAAAGCTCACCCCAATCCAGGCAATAGACCTCATACACTCTGCCGGAGGAATTGCCGTTTTGGCTCACCCTCTTTTATACCATTTAAGTTCTGTTCACTTAAAACAGCTTACACTTGATTTAAAAGCTCACGGTCTGAATGCACTAGAAGCTATTTACTCTACCTACACTGCGGGAGAAGAAAGACAAATGAAACAGCTTGCTGCCGATACAGGACTTGCCATCTCAGGCGGCTCTGATTTTCATGGAGCAAATAAGCCATCAATTCATCTCGGCACAGGCAAAGGACATCTTTATATTCCTTATTCTGTTTTAACACATTTAAAAGCACTGTATAATGCACTATAACTGTGACATCTGTAGCTTCACTGGCAGTTTATCCAATTACACGTCAACAAAAAATGACCGAATATCACATTTCAGATATCCGGTCATTTTTCAGTTATACTCATGCATCATTACCTCATACTGAATAGCTTTTGCATCTTTGGAATAGCCTTTCACGTCATAGCTGATTTCACGCTTTGCATCACTCTGTCTTTCCGTCTCAGCCTGAAGCACTTCTTCAAAACTGCTTTTGGATTTCTGCTGCTTTTTCTCACTGTCTCTGGGTTTTGATGCCGCATCCGAAACAGTGGACAAAATTACTACCGATGGAACCTTAAAATAATCTTCATATCCGTATGCTTTTAATCCCTCCCTGGAACATATTTTTCTGGTTTCACAATATATATCGGCATTTTTTTCAGAATATTAACGTTTTTCCAATTCATTTTTATTCAATTGGTTCTGCCGGAATAAAAACACGATCCTGATAAACCTGAGATATTTTTGGCACCTCTGCCACCGCTTCTTTGCAGAACTGTTCTTGGGAATTGATAAGTTCCTTACCACGTTTATCAATTTTCTCGTAAACACCATTCTCGTTCAACACATTTGCCTTCGTATTATCCGCAAGTTCCACCTCAAGAATATGCATTACTTTTTTCTTTAAATTTTCGTTTTCCACCGGAAATATAATTTCCACACGCCGGTCTAAATTCCGAGGCATCCAATCAGCACTTCCCATATAAACTTCTTCCTGCCCATCATTATAAAAATAGAAAATCCTGCTGTGTTCCAGAAAATTTCCAACAATGGAACGTACTCTTATGTTCTCACTGATTTTCGATATTCCTACCCGAAGGCAGCAGATTCCACGAACCACCAGATCAATAGATACTCCCGCTGCAGAAGCCTCATAAAGTGCCGCAATAATCTCCTGATCGCAAAGCGAATTCATCTTTGCGACAATACGCCCTTTCTTTCCTGCTCTTGCATTCTTTGTTTCCCGCTGAATTAGTTTTATAAACCTTTTTCTCAGCCAGATTGGCGCCACTACCAGCTTATTCCAGCTAAGCGGTTCCGAATAGCCGGAAAGCATATTAAAGACAGCTGTTGCATCTTCTCCAATTGCTTCGGAGCAGGTAAACATACCGCAGTCCGTATATAATTTTGCCGTAGAATCATTATAGTTTCCGGTTCCAAGATGGACATACCTGCGGATTCCATCCTCCTCCCGTCGAACTACCAGTGCAATTTTACTGTGTGTCTTTAATCCCACAAGACCGTATATTACATGGCATCCTGCCTTTTCTAACATCTTTGCCCATACAATATTATTTTCCTCATCAAAACGGGCTTTTAGCTCCACAAGAACAGATACCTGCTTACCGTTTTCTGCCGCCTGCGCTAAAGATGCAATAATCGGCGAATTTCCGCTAACACGGTATAATGTCTGTTTAATTGCAAGCACGTCAGGATCCACCGACGCCTGACGAATAAAATCTACCACCGGATCAAAAGTCTGATATGGATGATGCAACAGGATATCACCCTCACGAATAGCATCAAAAATATTCTCTCCCGGCGTAATCTGTGGTACTTTCTGCGGCGTATACGGCGCATAGCGCAGTGCGTCCTTATCTTTCATTCCATAAAGCTTCATCAAAAAAGTAAAATCTATTGGTCCGTTTATTTTATAGATATCATCATCCGAAGCAATATGTAATTCCTCTTTCAAGAAATTTAAAAGCTTTTTATTGATTTTTCCTTCTACTTCCAGGCGGATTACCTCACCCCACTGACGCATTTTTAATTGCTTTTGGATTTCCTTTAATAAATCAGAGGCCTCATCCTCATCGATACTTAAATCTGCGTTTCGCATAATGCGATACGGATAGGCACAAATCACATTGTAATTTAAAAACAACTTGGAAATATTTCGTTCAATCACCTGTTCCAGCAAAATAAAGGTTGCATCCCCTTCTTTTTCTGATGGAATCGGTACCAAGCGTGGCAATACGGAAGGTACCTGTACGGTCGCAAATTCCGCATCTCCTTTTGCCATCTTTTTTTTGCCTGCTTCTTCCTTTTTCACAAGCAAAGCGACAATATTTAACGTCTTATTGCGGATTAACGGGAATGGTCTGGATGCGTCCACAGCCATCGGCGTGAGCACCGGATAGACATCTTCCTCAAAGTATTTATCTACATATGCCGCCTGTTCCTCATTCAACTTCTCAAATTCATCAATCACAATAATTCCATTTGCCTTCATAAGCGGCACCAAAGAACGATTGTAAGTCGTATACTGAGTTTCCACCAATTCACGTGTCGCCGTATTGATGGCGTCAAGCTGCTCTTGTGCTGTCATACCTGCAATATCTCGCTTTTTGTAACCAGCATGCACCATATCCTTTAATGATGCAACACGAACCATAAAAAATTCATCCAGGTTGGAGGATGTAATGCTAACAAATTTCAGACGCTCCAGCAGTGGAATGCTCTTATCCCTCGCTTCGTTCAGTACACGTTCATCAAATTTTATCCAGCTTAACTCCCTGTTCTCAAAATACTCCGGACTAAAATATTCCTTCGCAATTTCCATTTTCCCGCCTCCTTTGTTACAACGTACGTTTTTCCTTGATTACTGGCTTAACACTAAAGATTCGTTCAAAATCTCCGGCCTTTGCATCAAAAAGCCCTTTTTCCAAAATAATATCATCCATAGATTCTATGGTAATAACGAGCTGTTTGCCCCGCAGGGATGCCTTTACATTCTTAAATTTCTGTTTATGACTACGATCCATTGCATTGGATACTTTTAAGATTGCTGCAAGCTTCGCCACAATCATATAGCTTTTTTGATCCAGTTTATCTGCCAGTTCTTCATAATCATCCAGCGGATAGGTATTATATTTAACAGTACATGCCACAATTTCCCGTTCCAAATGGGAAAGCCCGATGATTTCGGATGCCATAATAATGCTGTAAGCACATTCCGGCCCGTTTACCAGACTTACATACTTTCCGCAATCATGAAGAATTGCCGCTACCTGAAGCAGCAGCCGTTCCCTTTTTCCCATCCCATGTACTTTTTTCATGCTGTCAAAAATAAGCGTCGCCATTTCCGTCAATGCATCAATGTGCGGTGTATAACCATTATATCGTTCCGCCATATATTTTGATGCGGAAATCACATCTTCATCAAAATCATGTTCTACTTTTATCATATTATGCTCTAAAGCATAATCACAGGCAATACCATCATTGATATCTGCACCCGGAACCCAGATAGACGCTGCATCCAGTTCTTCCGCAATCCGCTTATAGAGTATGATAGATGGCAGAATGAGCGGATCCGTTTCATTTGACAAGCTTAATTCTTCCGCAATTTTTGCCAAACTGTTGCGATTCATTTTATTTAAATATTTGATATATTTTTTTGCGTCTACCGTTGTACGGTCAAGATTTTTTTCCAATTTTCTGATAATTTCGGTACTGTAATCTCCCATCATAATCAGATATTGCAGTTTTTCCTTTTTCAGATAAATATCCTTAAAACGCTCCAGCTCCTTATCTACCAGTTCTTTAATCAAATCATCATAATAGATGACTTCATTGCCTATTTCAGAGATTTTTTCATAAATACGCATGGTTCCGAGCAAAAGATGCTGGGTTGTAATTGCTTTTCCCTTTTGAAAAAGTGTAATCTGAAGACTTCCGCCCCCCACATCCACTACAGCAGCCCCTTCTGCCGTCATCTTGTTAAATTCAGGTCTTGCCGCCACAGATTTATAGCTGATGAACCGATGCTCGGAATTGCTTAAAACCTGTACATCCAGATTTGTCCTCAGCTTAATCTGGTCTAAAATAAACAGTTCATTTTTTGCATCACGGATAGCTGCACTGGCACAGGCTTTGTAAGCATTTACTTTATAACCCGCCATAATTTTTGCATAGTCGGAAAGAACCTCGCACAACTCCTCTGCCAGTTCATAGCCAATATACCCCTTTGCATAAGCATCCTTTCCAAGCTCTACCCGGTGTCTGATATGATCAATTTCCCGAATTTTGCGCTTGGAAGACAATTCAAAGATTTTCATGCTGATTTCATAAGAACCAATATAAATTGCTGCAAACGTTGTAATATTCATGCTCTCATCCTTTCCGCACTTTCTCGTTAAGCCTCCTGCTGTCCCAGCAGGTAATTGATAAACTGCTGTGCTGTTCTTCCTGAAAGCCCGCCATGGGAAAGTTCCCATTTATTTGCTTCTGCGAGCAATTCTTCCTCATCCATAGTAACATGTTGCTTTTCAGCCAAAACTTTCACAATGTTTTTAAATTCTTTCGGTGTCGGCGCACCAAAGTAGATGGAAACACCAAAACGCGCCACCAGTGACAGTTTCTCCTGAACCGTATCATTATTATGTAAATCATCCTCCTGCTCCGTACGGTCACTGAATGTTTCCCTTACCAGATGCCTGCGGTTCGAGGTCGCATAAATCAACACATTGTCCGGCTTCTTTTCCAGCCCACCTTCGATGACTGCCTTCAAATATTTATATTCTATTTCAAATTCCTCAAAAGAAAGATCATCCATATACAAGATAAACTTATAATTCCGGTTTTTAATCTGGGAAATTACTTCATTTAAATCCTGAAACTGATGTTTGTATACTTCTATCATTCGAAGTCCGTCATCATAATACTCATTGATGATTGCTTTAATACTGGAAGACTTTCCAGTTCCGGCATCTCCAAAAAGCAAACAGTTGTTTGCCTGTATTCCTTTTACGAATGCTTCTGTGTTATCAATTAACTTTTTCTTCGCAGATTCATAACCCACCAAATCATCCAGTTTCACATGGGCAATTCGGCTGATTGGTGCAATAACAGCTTTTCCATCCGCATCATGCTCAATACGAAATGCTTTGTGTAACCCCAGCGTTCCTACCCCGAAATCCTTATAAAATTCCGCAACATAATCCAAAAATGCATACACATCTGTCGCCTGTTCCAACTGCCTGCTCAAAGAAACAATCCGATCCCGGATGCGCTGGTTTAATATCTTTCCATTTTCTGCCGTGCTGACATAATCTTTTAGCATGGAAATACCGTCTACCTCAAGTTCATTTGCAAGAATATCCAAATCAAAATCAAAAAACTCTTTGAAAATGGCAAAATCATGAAGCGCCACTTCTTCCAGGCTTCCGCCTGTTTTTCCCCGTTTTTCACAAGCTGTACTATACGCATTTTCATTATTAATCAAAAGAAATGTCAAAAAATTATGCCACAAATTCCCCTCAAATCCATGGCTGCCTGCCAATTCCAAAAGATCATGAAAACATTCATAGAATAATGCTTTTATATCTTCTTTATTATAATATTCATTGTTGTAATTTTCAAGAATCCAGGTGAAATTGTAAAACAATTTACCATTTTTAAAATTTTTGTATACAATAAGCTCCTTTGCGCTTTTCATGTCTATTGCCTCTTTCCGTCTTTAATAATTTCCAAGAATTTTTAATTTGACTGTTTCTTCTTTCAAGCCCCGCAATGCATTCTGTACTGCACTATCCTCAAGGTTTCCGACGAAATCAATAAAGAATCTGTACTCCCAGTTTCTACCTTTGATTGGCCGTGATTCAATGTGATCCATATTTAAATTGTTATAAATAAAATGGGACAGCGTATGGTATAAAGAACCGCTCTCATGAGGAATTTCAAAACAGATGCTGATTTTCTTTGCATCCTTCACATACATTTTCTTTTTGGAAACAATAATAAAGCGGGTGCTGTTGTTAGAATCATCCTGCACATTTTCTCTCAGGATTTTAAGTCCGTAAATATCTGCCGTAATCCTGCTTGCAATTGCTGCCTGATTTTTCTTTCCATCTTCTTTAATCTTTTTTGCAGCCATAGCTGTGTTTTTAGTACTGATACTTTCCCAATTCCGATGTTCTTCCAAAAAACCTGCACACTGCATCAGTCCCTGAGGATGGGAATACACCTGCGTAATATCGGACAGTTCCGCATCCGGCATTCCGAGCAGACAGTGATCAATCTTTATAATCTGCTCGCCCACAATACAGCAGTCATACTCCATTAAAAGGTCATAATTTTGTGATACAATGCCCGCAGAAGAATTTTCAATCGGAAGTACCGCATAGTCTGCCTCTTCCTTTTTAATTGCTTCCATGGCATCCCGCCAGTTTTCCACATGAAAACCATCCACACCTTCCCCAAAAAAAGCCTTCATCGCCGCCTCGGTATTAGAACCTTCCGCACCTTGACAAACAATTCTTTTCTGCTCCCCCGTAATCCGGTCGACTGGCATAAATTCCGATTTCTCTATAATACCATGTTCCGTCAGCATCTGATATTGCCTTTTCCGGCTCATTGCCATAATCTGTTCAAACAATTCCGTTACGCCACATTTCGTAAATTCTGTAGTTGCAAGTGCTTTTATCTTTTCCAGCTTACTTTTTTCTCTTTCCTTGTCTAAAACTTTTTTCCCAGTGCTGATTTTATATTCCGCTACCTGTTCCGCTAAATCCATTCTCTTTTCGTATAAAGATACCATCTCGGCATCCACCGAATCAATTTCTTCACGAATATCGTCTAATTTTCTCATATTTTCCTTCACCTTTGTCTTGTTTTAGTTTTATATTAAAATTCCTTCCCCTGTTTGTCAATGAACATGTTGCCTTCTCCCATTGTTTTCTTGCAACTTATAGTCGAAAAAGTTATAATAAAATTGAAATTAGGCATATAAAAAGTCCAGCGGTGTGATGTCAAGTGAGAAATGAGAAAAAAATATATATTTTTT
>CAMBKU010000030.1 GCA_945868305.1 uncultured Lachnospiraceae bacterium
GCTGAAACCAGTTTCTGTTTGTATTCCTGTGAATAATCCATGAAAAACCTCCTTAGAATCGTTTTCAATATTTCTGAAAAGTCAGATTGTTAAATTTTTACCATACTCGTATAGTATCACTTTATGGCGAATTTTACAAGCATGCGGCGGGGGAAATTTCTGGTAGAAATGGAAGGATAAAAGAAAACTATTCAATTTTGCATAATTAAGAAAAATATCCCCCCGGGTGGCTTGTGGATGGGAGAAAAGAAACTTATACTTTATGTAAATAAAGGGAGTTTTGTGACACGTTTTGACAACAAACTATAAAAAGGAGTGAGGAGCATGCATATTCCAGATAATTATTTAAGTCCATCCACATGTGCGGTTCTCGGGACAGCTATGGTTCCAGTATGGGCAACTTCCATTAAGAAGATTAAAGCGGAGATTCCGAAGGAGAAAATACCGCTTCTTGGCATCGGAGCGGCGTTTTCCTTTTTGGGAATGATGTTTAATATTCCGCTGCCGGGAGGTACCACGGGACATGCGGTGGGAGGAACCTTAATTGCAGCGCTGTGTGGCCCGTATGCTGCCTGTATTTCTGTGACTATCGCGCTTTTCGTGCAGGCGCTTTTGTTCGGAGATGGTGGCATTTTAGCGTTTGGGGCGAACTGTTTTAATATGGCATTTGTATTGCCATTTGTGGGATATATGGTTTCCGAGGTATTAAAAAGATATTTAAAGGGGAAACATGCCGATAAGATAGCTGCCGGAATCGGCGCTTATCTCGGCATCAATGCAGCGGCACTTTGTGCGGCGATTGAATTTGGCATCCAGCCATTATTGTTTAAAGATTCTGCGGGGAATGCACTGTACTGTCCATATTCCCTCAGCGTATCCATTCCGGCAATGGCTTTGGGACATCTAACTGTTTTTGGTGCAGCGGAAGTAATCTTTACGGTGGCGGTATTAGTATTTATGCAGAAAGCAGCACCGGATATGGTGTATGAGAAGAAGGGGAAAACAGCAAAACCTGTCTATCTCTTGCTTGGAGCGCTTATCATACTTACGCCGCTCGGACTTCTGGCAACCGGAACTGCCTGGGGTGAATGGGGAACGGATGAAATTGCAGAAGTAGTATCAGGCGGAACGGCTTTAGGCTACACACCGAAAGGCATGGCAGAGGGTTTCCGGTTCTCTGCGTTGTTTTCGGACTATTCGGTGGCGGGAATGCCGGAGTGGCTCGGTTATATGTTATCAGCGGTCGTTGGAGCGGCACTTGTTGTAATATTTTTTAAGATTATCAGTAGTTTAAAGAAAAGCAGGGTTGAGTTTGATTGAGAAAACAGGTAGAAATTCCGGAATGGATGATGCAGGAAGAAGTCTATGTACCGTGTCGGGATAAAGACTCCTTTTCAAAAAAAACATCGGGACAGATTTTAAAAGTCCTGGGGAAGATTAAAATGCAGACGGTGCGGCGGGGAAAATGGGAAATCTCCGCCGGAATCGGTCTGCTTTTGCTGTTTGTAACGGTAGTGCTTACAGTCACTGCAAGGGATATGCGGTTTCTCGCAGTGGTTTTTGGTGTGATGCTGGTGATGCTTGCCTTTTTTGACGGAACAAGCATACGGGGGATTTTAGCGGAGACATTTTGCGGGGTAACATTTGCATTTATTTTCACATTACCGGCAGCTTTGGTTGGAAATGTACATACGATGCAGACCATTACGGCAAAAACAGCGGTAACTGTGATGGCGGTTGCCCTGTTGAATCACAGGGTGCGCTGGAATCAGATCTGTGCATCCTTAAGCCGGCTTCATTTGTCGGATACACTGCTGTTTGTATTTGATATGACGGTGAAATATCTGGTGGTGCTTGGGCGAATTTGCAAGAACCTTTTGGATGCTCTTGCTTTGCGTTCCATTGGAAAAAATCAGAATAAAAGAAAAGTGACGGGCGGTATTCTCGGAGTTACCTATCTGAAATCACAGCATATGGCGGAAGAAACTTACCTGGCCATGCACTGCCGGGGGTATGACGGGACCTACCATTATTATACTGAGCATAAGATAAATGTACTTGATGTGCTACGTATCTTTTTGCTTGTGGGAGAAATCGTGTTGTATATTTGCATCGGACAATTTTTGCGGTAAATGGGATGGCGCTCTTTATCGAAAAAGCGGTAAAGAAGAAAGGAGTTTTTTATGATAGCTTTAAAAGACATTTGCTTTGCCTATGAGGAAAGACCGGTCTTAAAACATATAAACCTTACGATTGAAGACGGAGAGACGGTTATGCTGCAGGGACCGAATGGTTGTGGAAAATCGACGCTCATCCGTATTTTGAATGCGCTGGAATTTGCAGATGTGGGTGAATATATATTTGAGGAAAAACGGATTGATAAAAAGAGTATGAAGGATGAGAGGTTTGCGAAGGTATTTCATCAGAAAATTGGGTATGTGTTTCAGAATCCGGAAGTGCAGCTCTTTTGTGCCAGTGTGGAGGAGGAAATTGCTTTTGCGCCGATGCAGATGGGCTTGGAGCGGGCAGAGGTAAAAAAAAGGGTGGATCACTGTATCAATCTGCTTCAGATTGAAGATTTAAGGGAGCGTGCTCCTTACTATTTAAGTACCGGGGAAAAGAAGAAGGTAGCGATTGCCAGTATTCTTTCCATGAATCCTAAGGTGTTGGTATTGGATGAGCCGTTAAGCGGACTGGATGCGGAGACTGCTGAGTGGCTTACGGATTTTTTGCTGCAATTAAAAAAATCCGGCAAAACGATGATTATTGCGACGCATAATCATACGTTTGCCGAAATGGTTGCAGACCGCATTGTATATATGAACAGGGATCATCAAATCGATCATATTCTGCGGCTGAAAGAAAGCCTATAATAAAACCTTTCGTGTATATCTTTTGCGAAGGGTATCTAACATTTTTTCATCCGGTTCAAAGGAGATAATGGATGTTGTATTGTTTTCACGGTAAACCACATCGTAGATTTTCGCATTCGGTTTGCCGGAAACTGCTTTCTTTTTCTTGGAGTCGCTGGTGCGGTAATACTGATTTAATTCGCCAGAGCCTTCCGGTGCAATCAGAATTAATTCATCCAAATCAATTTTTGCGACTTTTTTTCTCTTTCTTTTGGCTTTAATCTTGTCAATGTCCAATTCGCCTTCAATATAGGTGTATTCGTATTCTACATCGCAGGAGCCATGCATCAGATATGCAAAAAATGCAAACAGTACGGTCGGTACAAAAAGGCCGAGCGGGGAGATAGTAATGGTTCCGAGACCACATAAGATGGCAAATGCGATGAACAGATACTGCAAAAATAACTGTCCATAGGAAGGCCGTTTCTTAATCATGACGGTATTTTCAAAAATGCTCATAACGTTTAGTCCTTTCATTCGTATATAGCTTATGTAATGCATTATATTACTTTTTTTCTATTTATTCCAGTAAAAAAAGTATAAACCTTTAATTAATCGTATGATATAATTTTTGATGACAAAATCCAGTTTGGAGATGGGATTGGGATGCTTAGAAGTAAAAACTGCATCATAATCTGCTTATTTATAATTTTTAATATACTTTTGTTAGGATTATTTGGGTGCAAGAGTTTAAAAAAGGATGATAGTAAGCAGGATTATGGAGTGTTCTTAAGTTTAGATTCATCAGATATTGCTAAAATAGCAGGATATCAGACGGTTGTTATTGATGCGCAATTCTTTTCAAAGAAAGATATTAAGTATTTAAAGGCACAGGGGTGCACTGTATATTCCTATATTAATGTTGGAGCGCTTGAAAACTTTAGAGAATACTATGATACTTATTCAAACCTGGCATTGGGAGATTATGAAACCTGGGATGAAGAACAGTGGATAGATGTATCCTCAATTGCCTGGCAAAAGTTTCTCATTTCACTGGAAGAGGAATTATTAGACAAGGAAATAGATGGATTTTTTGTAGATAATTGTGATGTGTATTACGAATATCCCACAGATGATATATTTGAAGGACTTACAACGATTTTGGAACACCTGATGGAATATGGTAAGCCGGTGATTATTAATGGCGGTGATACTTATGTCACGAAATTTCACGATAGTTGTGGCTCTCCTCGACGTATCATGACAGGGGTAAATCAAGAAGCTGTTTGGAGCAAAATAGATTTTGATACAGGGAAATTTTCTGCCCAGACTAAAAACGATCGGGAATATTTTACAGACTATGTTGAAGCTTGTAGTAGCTATGGATTGGATGTATATTTGCTTGAATATACAACAAACTATGCGCTAAAGCAGAAGATAAGAAAATACTGCATGGAGAATCAATTCCATTATTATATTTCAGATTCTATTGAATTAGATTAGGGAGAAATAATATTTTCTTTACAACAGCAAAACAAAAACAGCAAGCTGGATTTTTTCTATTAAGTAGTATATATTAAGTAATATATTTTACAGGCAGAAGGAAATGGAGGAAACTATGAGACCATATCATTTTACAGGGGAGTACTGGAGAAGTTTTAAAGAGGGCATAAGCAGGGAATGGGCGATGACCAACGGAATTGGAGGCTATGCAGGAAGTTCTGTTATCGGAGCAAATACCAGAAAACATCACGGATATCTGATTGCCAGCCTGCATCCGCCGGTGGAGCGTTATGTGATTTTGTCAGGCATCACGGAACGTTTTGAAAGTGAAGGAGAGACATTTGATTTTGCGACGGTTCAGCGCGGAGAAAATTATAAAGAAGGGGCCGATTTGAAAACCACTTATGTGGAAGGCCAGAAGTATCTGACAGATTTTGTTTATGATGGGTTGATTCATTTTACCTATCAGGCGGGAAAATGTACCGTGGAAAAGACCTTGTGCTTTGAGCATGGAAAAAATACGATTGCGGTTTCCTACGAGATTACCAATGCAGGGAAAGATGCCGTGTTCTATTTTACGCCACTTTTTAATTACCGGGCGCATCAGGACGGCAGCAGTGTTTCAGATTTGAAGTTTGAGACGCGCTATACCAGACATCATATGTATCTGACACCGGAGAAAAATAGGGATGTAAAGATACGCCTGATTGCCACAGATGGCGAGGTGGTAGAGCGAACAGAGCGTTTTGATGAGAATATGCAGCTTCAGACAGAAATTAACGTGGAAGCGGATTGTATCGATAATAATTTTACGCCTTATGAGGTGAAATTTACTGTTCCGGAAGGAAAAAAGAAAAAAATCGCGCTCATTTGTACGTTGGAGAGCAGCTACTGCCGGGATGTGGAGGAGACAATTAAGAATGAATACTGTCGTCTGAATGAAATTTTGACAAAGGCAGGATATAGTGATAATTTTGCCAGCGCCCTGGTGCTTGCTTCAGATCAGTTTTTATCTTATCGTCAGTCTACAGGTCTTACGACTGTTCTGGCAGGTCTGCCCTGGTTTACAGATTGGGGCAGGGATACCATGATTGCTCTGACGGGTCTTACTTTGAGTACGAAGCGGTTTGATGAGGCAAGGGATATTCTTACGACCTTTGCTATGTATGTAAAGGATGGGCTGGTACCGAATATGTTCCCGGACGAGGGTACGGAGCCGCTTTACAATACAGCGGATGCTTCTTTATGGTATTTTTTTGCGGTACATAAATATCTGACCTATAGCGATACGCCGGAAAATTATGCTTATGTAAAGGAGCATATTTATCCAAAACTGAAAGAAATAATAGAAGCATATAAAAAAGGAACAGGATTTTCCATTTACATGGACGAAGACGGATTGATTTCTGCGGGAAGCGGATTGGATCAGGTAACCTGGATGGATGTGCGCGTGGGAGACTGGGTAGCTACGCCAAGGCATGGAAAGCCAGTGGAGATTAATGCCCTTTGGTATAATGCGTTAAAGGTGATGGAGAGTCTGGCAGTTTACTATAACGATGATCCGGCACCTTACCGGGAACTTTCCGAAAAAGTGAAAGAGTCTTTTAACCGTGAGTTTTGGAATGAGGAGAAAAACTGTTTGTATGATGTTCTCGAATCGGAAAAGAAGGATGATAAGGTAAGACCAAACCAGATTTATGCAGTTTCTCTGCCTTATACCATGATGTCAGAGGAAAGAGAAAAGGCTGTGGTGGATAAGGTGAATAAAGAGCTTTACGCGGGCTGCGGACTGAGGTCTTTGGCGCCTGATGATGAAGAATATCATGGTATTTACAGCGGCTGTCTGGCAAAACGAGATGCGGCATACCATCAGGGAACGGCATGGGGATTTTTGCTTGGTGGGTTCCTTACCGCTTATGTGAAGGTCTACGGACATTCTGCCCAGACCATGGAAAAAGTAAATGGCATGTTAGAGCCGATTCGAAAGCATCTGACCGAAGGCTGTGTCGGTACAGTGGCAGAAATCTTCGATGGAGATGCACCCCATACCTCCCGTGGCTGCTATGGACAGGCATGGAGTGTCGGTGAAATTTTAAGAGCTTATACGGAGGATATTTTACCGTTTTTATAAAAATGCAGAACAAAAGACAAATTTTTCAGGAACATAGGATTTCTGCAAAACGCTGCCCGAGGACTTCCCAGGTGGCGTTTTTTTTGGCATGTTCATATCCGGCTTCTGCGATGGCCTCCAGCCGTGGTACATCGGAGAGAAGGGTGAATAAAAGTTCCGGCAGAAGTTCCATTTTGTCCCGATTATAAAAAAGAAGTTCCTTTTTGTCAGTGTATTGCCGCTCAAGCATGTGGCTTTTGTCGGTGACGGAGACACTTTTATTTAGCATGGCGGCAGGAATCCGGTCATGGGAACCACGTTTAAACAGTGGCATGATGTTTAAGGTGATTCTGGCATTTGCCATAAGACGGAAGGTGTCCGAAAAAGGGACGTCAGCGTGAAGAGAAAGACATTTTGCATCAATGCCCGGCATTTTTTCCCATTCACTGCCATAAACGGTCAGTGGAATCCCGGCGTCTGTGAGAGTCCGGATCAGCTTTTCACGCAGATATGCCCGAAGATAAGTGTCTGCAAGGAAATAAGCCTGCATATGGAGTGGAAAATTTTCAGCAATCAGGCTGTCGGTTTCCGGTATCAGTTTTTTCACCGCCTGTTCCAGCGGCAGAGAAGAATCGGCAAGCATAATCTCAATCAGCCTTTTGATATCTGAACTGAGGAAGGGAGGGCAGTTTTCTATGGCGTCCCAGACGTCAGTGGGAGAAGTGTAGGTGCCACAGAACAGCACTTCGATAGAGCGATCCTTCGTCGGAAGAATAAAAGGGGCTTCCTCGCCAGTCATGGCGACTACATCTGCACTCTGGATGTGAGGATAATTTTCAAGGATATATTCTCTGTGGTTTTCATCCAGACAGATAACATGAAAATCGGATAAGTTCTGCTTTAGCATATCATGGTGGTAAAGCGGATGGTCAAGAATTACATCGTAAAAGGGCGCATGAATGTGGTCTAAAAAGTATGAGCCGTCGTCCATCTTTATTTTCGGAAGGTCGGAATTAAATTCAAGGACTGCATCAAAGGAAGTTTCCACAAAGCGTTCCAGGGCTTCAAGCGGTTCTTCGGATGCCCGGAAATAAAACACCTCCCAGCCGTTTCTTTTTAGCTGCTCCCCCAGTTTGTCTGCAAAATACAAGTAGGAATTATAGCAGACAGATTTTAATTCGCAGATTAGAATTTTTTTCATGGCAGAGCTTGCTCCTTTCAGGCTGTAGAATATTTCTTTAAGAAAAAGAATAGCATAATGCCTGAGAGTTTGCTATACTTATCTTATAGAAAAAATGCGGTTCCCGCATGAAAAGGAATGAGGGAAAAAGGGTGGCAAGGCAGACGAGCTGTGATACCTGCAGCAATTATGTGTATGATGACGAGGAAGAAGCTTATATGTGTGAGGTGAATTTTGATGAGGATGATATGGCACATTTTATGATGCATCCTCGCTGGGAGTGTCCGTATTATTCTTATGATGATGAGTACAAAATCGTGCGTCATCAAATGTGAAAATTCGCATTGCAATTTAGAGTAGAGGATGTTATTATAAGCTATAAATTGAACAGAGGACAAAGAACAGGGGCAATATAATATGGAGAATAAGTTTTGTTTTTTAAAGGGATTAGTTGAGTGTGATTCCGGTCGAATTCAGGACTGCAACATGAAGAGACTGAACAAATGTCCGTTGGAAGAAAAGAAGAAAGAAGAGCCAAAGACGGAAAAGCAGCAGGCGTTCTGTTATTTGAAAGGTCTTGTAGATTGCGAGCCATGTGATGTACAGGATTGTAATGTGAAGCGGGTAACCAAATGTCCGAAAAATAAATAGGAGTGTAAAGAAGGATGCATTTTGCACCTTCTTTTTTTGTGGGAAAAATGGTATATTGGATGGGGAAGTCAAAAAAAAGCAAGGAGGAGGAAACAAATTATGAAGTCATTTATTGGAACAGGACATGGAACTCCACGGGAGGCTGTAAAAATGGCAACGCAGGGGTTGCGTGGACCGAAGGCAATTATATTTGTGTCACCTTATGATATGGCAGGAGAGGTTGCATCTGTTTTAAAGGAGACTTATCCGGAAGTTCCTTCAATGGGGACGGTAGGAACGAATCTTGCAAATGGGCAGGTGAGTGATAAGGGTATTGTAGTTCTCGGATTGTTTGAGGATGCAAAAGTAAGCTGCGGTGTAATTGAAAATATAAGTAGATGTCCGGTGGCTTATTCCAGCGAAATTGAAAGGAAGATTGCTGAGATATCTCCGGGCAGAGAGGATACGGTATGTATTGAGTATTGTACCGGAGAGGAAGAAAAACTGGTAACGACCTTTACTTCCTGTTTTGAGAAAAAGGGCATCCAGCTTGCAGGCGGAACAGTTTTTGGAGTGCCGGATGGAAAGAAGCCGGTTGTGGCATATAACGGAACATTGTATGAGGATGCCTGTGTATATGCCATCATTAAAAATACTACCGGCAAGGTAAAGGTATACAAAGAAAATATTTATGAAAAAAATTCCAATAGCTACCATTTTGCCACGAAGGTAGATGTAAAGAGAAAAGCATTGATGGAACTCGACGGAAGACCAGCGGCAGAGGTTTACAGTACAGAGCTTGGGATACCGAAGGATAAAATCGTTGATAATGTGTTGGTAAATCCGATGGGACGAGCTGTCGGGGATCAGGTATTTATTTCTTCCATGATGTCTATGGAATCAGACGGAACGCTGCTTAATTATAAGCGTATCAATAAAAATGACTGTATTTACTTTTTGAGTTTGGGTGATTATAGAGAAACAGAGCAAAGAACCAGGGAACAAATAAGAGAAGATATGCGCCAGATTTCACTGGTTATATCCATTGATTGTATCTACCGATATCTGCTTTATGATGGAGAGGGGTATTTTAATACCTATGCGAAGGATATGGCGACATTGGGAAACCACATGGGTATTGTCGGCGGAGGAGAGCAGTGTAATAATCAGCATGTGAATCAGACAATGGTATGTGCGGTATTTGAATAGGAGGGTATTATGTTTGGAAGAAGGAAAACAAAAGAGCAGGAAGTAATGATAGAGAAACAGACAAGTGGAAAGGGAAAAGTAAAGGAATATTTGAGTTCTCTGTCCTTTTTAAGCCGTTTTGTCATAGAAAAAAAGGAAGCACTCGTTGAGGAGGAATTAAAGGCAATTCGTGAAATTGATAAGGTAAAGGATTCCTATACAGAAGTGATTGAGCATAATGCAAAAGTCAGTGATGCCGTAGAAGCTTTCGAAACGGAATTTGCCAGAATCGGAGAAATATCCGGTCAGTTCAATGACGTGATTCAGAGTGTCACCGATGTATCCGGCGGAGCATTGGAGGATATCCAGGAATTAAAAGAGAGTTCAGCAAAGGTGGAAGTTCAGTTTTCGGAAATCGGAAAGATTTACGATGAGTTTCAGGCAAGGTTCGATGAGATTAAGGCAACCATGCAGAATATTGTAGGAATCGCAAATCAGACGAATCTTCTTGCTTTAAATGCATCGATTGAGGCTGCCAGAGCCGGAGAGCATGGAAAAGGTTTCGCTGTTGTAGCAGACGAAGTGACGAAACTTTCAATTGGAATCAAGGAACTTGCTGGAGATGTAAATAAGAGTATGGAGGGACTTCAGGTAAGCTCGGAGAATCTGACAAAATCCTTAAGTGGTGTACGGGAGGCGCTGGATGAATCCCGAAGCCAGATGGAAAATACAGAGGAAGTATTTCAAAAAATCAACCATTCTGTGTCTGGTGTAGAGGATGTTCATCAGGGAATCAATGAGGTTGTCAGCCATTGTACGGATAAGGTGGAACGGATTCAAAGCAGTATGGATGCTCATGAAAAGCAGTACGAACAGGTCAGAATGAATATTGATGAGTTAAAGAGCCTGATGACACAAAAAGGTTTTATTTATGAAGATATTTCAAATATGATGGAGCAGGCGGAGCCTCTGATACAGAACATATCCGCAGAAATAGAATAAAATGCGTTTTTTTCATTTATCGGATTTACATATAGGAAAACAGCTTCACCGCTACAATATGCGGTCTGAGCAGGAAGATATTTTAAATAAAATTGTTTCCGCTGCAAAAAAGGAGCAGCCGGATGCAATCGTAATAGCCGGGGATATCTATGATAAATCGGTTCCGTCGGCGGAGGCGGTCACGCTTTTTGACCGCTTTCTTACGGCACTCTGTGAGATTACACCGCAGATACCGCTTTTACTGATTGCGGGAAACCATGATTCTGCAGAGCGGTTAGATTATGCCAGTGGAATCTTACAGAAGAATCTGGTGTATATTTCCGGTATGCCGCCGCGGACGGAGGAAGAATATTTAAAAAAGGTCACGCTTAGGGATGCATATGGAGCGGTGAATTTTTATCTTATGCCTTTTATTAAACCGTTTTATGTCAGAGGACTTTGGAAAGAGGAAGATGCATTAAGTTATGCGGAGGCGGTACGGCGTGTACTTGCCCGGGAAAAAATCAATGATAAGGAACGAAATGTACTGGTTTCCCATCAGTTTTATGTGGCGGGAGCGGATAAGCCAAAGACGAGTGAATCGGAGATTGCCGTGGCAGGAGGGATAGATGAGGTGGATGTATCGGTGCTTGCGCCATTTGATTATGTAGCACTTGGACATATCCATCGTCCGCAGAAAATCGGAAAAGAGCAGTTTCGTTACTGTGGTACGCCTTTAAAATATTCTGTCAGTGAAGAAAAACAGAAAAAATCCATTACCTGTGTGGAATTGGGAGAAAAAGGCACAGAGCCTGTTATCACTGAAATTCCGCTAAAACCTTTGCGGGAGGTGCGCACACTTCGGGGAACACTGGAAGAATTGTTGGAGCAGGCGGAAAAGAGCAGCCGGGATGATTTTGTCAGCATTACACTGACGGATGATATTGAACCATATCATTCGAAGGAACGGCTGGAGGAAGTTTATTCCCATATCCTGGAGATACGAGTGGACAATGAGCGAACCAGAAGAATCCTGGCAGAGGATACGGGAGAATTGGAACAAAAAGAGCCGTTTTTTGTGTTTGCACAGTTCTTTGAGGAAATGCAGGGACGCTCCATGACTGATGCGGAAAATCGAATGATGGAAGAAATATTTGCAGAAGCAGCGGAAGGAGAGGCGAAAGGATGAGACCGGTAAGGCTTGTAATGTCAGCTTTCGGCTCTTATGCCGGGCGGACAGAGATCGATTTTAAAAATGCTGCGGAGGGAGTGTTTTTGATTACCGGAGATACCGGTTCGGGCAAAACGACCATATTTGATGCAATAACCTATGCTCTTTATGATGAGACCAGCGGAGGTATGCGTAGCGGTGCCATGATGCGTAGTCAGTATGCGGCATCAGATGTAAAGACTTTTGTAGAATTTGCGTTTGATTATCAGGGAGACGTATACACCGTAAGGCGAAATCCGGAATACCGGATTTCTAAAACATTAAAAAACGGGAAGGAAAAGGAGCAGAAGGTAGCAGCTTCTGTGGAGCTTACCCTGCCGGATGGTTCGGTTTTTCCGGAGAAAAAGAAAGAAACGGATGCAAAGATTGCAGAAATTATTGGACTGGATGTCAGGCAATTTACGCAGATTGCCATGATAGCGCAGGGAGATTTTTTAAAGCTTTTGTATACCAAAACAGAGGAGCGCAAACTGATATTTTCCAGGATTTTTCAGACAACACTTTATTACCGGGTGCAGGAGAATTTAAAAAAGCGGTTTTTTGCACTGGAGGAAAAGTTAGGCTACAATACGCAGGCAATTTTGCAGGAAGTCGGAAAAATCAGATGTGAAGATGAGGAATTAAAAGGGCAGCTTGTCACACTGCGGGAACATGTGGTGCTTTCTGCGCAAAGTTACTGTGAAGTGACAGAAGAAATCTGTAAGCGAGGTAAAATGGCGGAGTGCGAGGCAAAAAGAGAGCAGGAAGCTGCCGCAAAGGAAGTAAGAGAACTTACCGCATCACTTGCAAAGGCAGAGGAGCAGGAAAAAATAGCTTGTCAGCTTGCCCGGGCGAGAGAGAAGCTGGAGGCAATTCTGCCAAGCGAAAAGCTGCTAAAAGACGCGGTAGAGCAGGCGACGGCAAAACGGAAGGAAAAAGAGCCTGCTTTACAGGAAAAACGGCTTGCAGCAAAGCAGGCTTTGGAAAAATTCCGGGAGTTTACCGGGAAGGAGCAGGCAGAAAAAAAGCTAAGAGCGGAATGGGAAGCTTTAAAAAAGGAAGTTTCGGTAATTGAGACAGAATTGAACGAATTAGAGAAACAGCAGGAATTTTCAGAACAACAGCTACAATTGTTAAAGAATGCGGAGGCAGAGCTTTTTTCAGCGGCGGAGCAGGAAAAAAACTGTGTTGGCAGACGTGAGGAACTGGAGCTTTTAGAGGAATTAGACCGGAGAGAAGTACAGGAAAACGAAAAAACGGAGCAGAGTAAAAATGCACTGCTTCTCGCGGAGGAGGAAGCAAAGCGCCTGATTTTTAGCTATGAGACGGATTATGAGCTGTTTTTAAAAGCACAGGCAGGGATACTGGCAGAGCAATTAAAAGAAGGAGTGCCATGTCCGGTCTGTGGAGCCATGAAGCATCCATCTCCTGCGGCCCTTCCGGAAAATGCGCCTTCTGGAGAAGTGATAAAGCGGGAAAAAGAGGAAAGTGAGAGGGCAAAAGAAAAAAGGGAAAACTGCCATCTTGCTTTCGTCAGACAGACAGAGCAGGCATTGGCATTAAAGCAGCAGAAAGAGGAACAATGGAAACGCTGCATGGGTGAAGCGAAGGATGTCCGTCAGGCACTTGCGGAGGCAAAAGTAAAGGAGCAGGAGGCGGTAGCAGCGCGGAAAACCGCAAAGAAAAGGGCAGACAGAAAGAGGTCTTTGGAGGAAGAAGCGGGGAAACGGAAAGAACTTCTGATGGCATATCGCAAAAAATTTGAAGAAAAGAAGGCAGCGTGTACGGAAGCAGAACTTGCCTGTGCGAAAGCAGAAAAGGAACTTTTGGTGTGGAAAGAGACGCTGGCATTTCCGGGTAAAAAAGAAGCAGAGGAGGCTTTTGACTTTGCGGAGAAGCAGTTAAAGAACCTGGAAGCAGAGGAAAAAAGAGCCCAAAAGGCCTACAGGGACTGGGAGGAGGAGTGCAGCCTTTTAAAAGGCAATATCGCCGCAGAACAAAAGGCACTCAGAGGAAAAGCACAAGTAGATGTTTTGGAATTAAAACAAACGCTTGCCCAAAAGATAAAGCTGCAAAAAGAAGCAGAGAAAAAGTTTGCCGGGTTGCATAGCCAGTCGACATCTAACGAAGGAATTTTAGCAGAACTGAGAAAATATGCAGCCGAGCGAGAGAATTTGGAATCGGAAGCAGAGGTTGTTCAAATTTTAAATAAGACTGCCAACGGACGCATCAGCGGGGCTGCAAAACTGGATTTGGAGACTTATGTGCAAAGACAGTATTTCAGACAGATTATTGCGCAGGCAAACCGGAGGCTGGTTGATATGTCCTGCGGGCAGTTCATTTTGAAATTAAAAGACAGCGAAGCCGCAGGCAAAGGAAAGAATGAAGGGCTGGATCTTTCAGTATACAGCCTGGTGACGGATACGGTGCGGGATGTAAAGACGCTGTCAGGCGGAGAGGCATTTATGGCGGCACTTTCCATGGCACTTGGACTGGCAGATATTGTGCAAAGGACGGCAGGTGCTGTGCATTTAGATATGATGTTTATTGATGAGGGTTTTGGTTCTTTGGACGAGAATGCGAGAACTCAGGCAATCAGTGTGCTAAACGAGCTTGCCGGGGACAGTCGCGTGGTGGGAATTATTTCTCATGTGACAGAGTTAAAGGACAGTATCGAGAAAAAACTTGTCGTGGAAAAGACAGAAAAGGGAAGTACAGTTTCATGGGGCTAGTATAACGTATCAGAAAGTGCTACAATAAATTTGCTTTTTTAAAATAGAGATGAAACTGAGAGGGAGAAATATGAAAATGTCGCAGGCGCCGGTGGGCGTATTTGACTCGGGTGTGGGTGGAATCAGCGTCTTAAGGGAGCTGGTAAAGCTGATGCCCAATGAAAATTATATCTATTATGGTGATTCGAAGAATGCGCCTTATGGTCCCAAAAGTCTGGAGGAAGTGCGCACGCTTACCCTGTCTCATATTGATTTTCTGGTGGAAAGAGGGGCAAAGGCAATCGTGGTGGCATGTAATACAGCGACAAGTGCGGCGATTGTTTTATTACGGGAAAAATATCCGAATATGCCGGTTATAGGTATTGAGCCAGCTCTTAAGCCGGCGGTTTTGCATAAAGAGAACGCGAGAGTTTTAGTCATGGCGACGCCGATGACGATACGGGAAGAAAAATTTCATCATCTGATGGAAAATTATGAATCCAGGGCAACGATTTATCCCCTGTCCTGTCCGGGACTACCGGAATTTGTGGAGGCAGGCAATCTGGATGGGGAGGATTTGAGAGCATATTTAAAGAAACTCTTTGAACCATATTTTGGAAAAGTAGATGCTGTGGTACTTGGCTGTACTCATTATCCTTTTGTACGTCCGGTGATTCAGCAGATGTTTGGAAACGGCGTTGCTATTTTCGACGGAGGGGCGGGCACAGCGCGAGAACTGCGCCGCCGGATGCGGGAATGCGGCATCTTAAATCCTTCCGAAGAACAGGGAAATATAGAGATTTTAAACAGCAAAGAGACACCGGAAGAAATCATACTGTGCGAGAAGTTGCTTCATTTGTAGTTGATTTTGCTACTGGCAGCGTAAAAATGAATTCTGTACCTACACCTTCGGTGCTGATGACGTTAATGTTTTCACCGTGAGCCTGAATGATTTCCTTTACAATGGCAAGACCAAGTCCTGTGCCTTTTTTGTCTTTTCCTCTGGAGAGGTCGGTTTTATAAAAACGTTCCCAGATTTTGTTTAAGCTGTCTTTGGGAATTCCGATTCCGGTATCTTTTACGGAAACAAAGACTTTGCCGTTTTTTTCGGTGGTCTCAATGGTAATCGAAGAATCATTGTGGCTGAATTTGATGGCATTGTCAATTAAATTGTAGACAACCTGTTCTATTTTGCTCATGTCGGCCCGGACAAAAAGCGTCTGTCCCGTCAAAATGAGTTCAAAGGAAAGATGTTTTTCCTTGCAGCGTCCCTCAAAGGTTAAAACCGTCATCTTTATAACATGGTTAATGTCAAAATTGCTCGTATCTAAAATAGTCCTGCCGTGGGAGCCGTATTTATTTAATTCCAGAATACTGTTGGTCAGCTTGTTTAAGCGTTCGGTCTCAAAGAGGATGATGTTTAAATATTTATCCTGCATTTCCACAGGGATTGTGCCGTCTAGCATGGCCTCTACATAACCCTTGATGGAGGTGAGCGGAGAACGGAAGTCATGGGAAACGTTGGAGACAAATTTCCGCTGATCTTCCTCCAAAGTATTCATTTCATTTGCCATATATTCAATGGAACCGGCGAGATAGCCAATCTCATCGTTGGTATGCACATCAATTTTCTTAGAAAAGTCTCCATCCGCATAGTTTGCAACACTTGCAGCGATTTTATGGATGGGACGAATCACAAAAATTACCAGTATGAAAATAAGAAGCAGAGCACAGGCACAAAGCAGTCCTAAGGTAAGATAGGACAGATTGAGCAGATGATTATTGAAGGTAGAAATCTCCGTTAACGGCTTGTGAATGACGATATAGCCTTTCACTTTGTAGTTGATGGTGATTGGAGAGAACACGCTTAAATAATCCTGTGAAAAATAATTGTAAAAATGTCCAATCTGATAATAATTGCTGCCGAAATCTGTTGCGTTAAAACTATCAATGTTTTCCGGTTTTTCTATATCCACCGCGTTTCTGGAATTGACAAGGATTTCCCCGTTTTTATCAATCATCCAAATCTGGGCGGAAAGATAGGTGTCGAGTGCTTTTAACTGGCTTTGCAGATCATCTAAGGTTGTTGTGTTTTTATAATATTCTGTGGCGTAATTATTTGCCACGAACGTTGCCTCCCGGTAAAGGTCGGAAGCCGCCTGCTTTTCCAGATAGCGGAGCTGTGCCTGTGCGGTTACGGTGGAAACCAGAATAAATCCCAGAATGCCAAAAAGCAGATAGCCGAGCAGGAGCTTTAGGTAAAGCGTCTTTTTCATTTTATGTAAACCTCATCTATCAGTCTTTTACTTCAAATTTATAGCCGATGCCCCAGACTGTGGCAAGGCTCCAGGAGTTGTTGTCCTTGATTTTTTCCCGGAGACGTTTGACATGGACATCTACAGTTCGAGTGTCACCAATATATTCATAACCCCAGATGTGATCCAAAAGCTGTTCTCTGGTAAATACCTGGTTCGGGGAAGCTGCCAGGAAATATAAAAGTTCCAGTTCCTTCGGTGGCATGTCGATTGCCTGCCCATGATAGAGAACAGAGTAATTGGACAGGTTGATGACTAAATCCGGGTATTCCACGCACTTGATGTCTGCTGCAGGCGCGTCCGGTTTCGTAGGCTGGAAACGCCGCAGGACGGCTTTTACCCTTGCTACAAGTTCCTTGGAATCGAAGGGCTTCATGATGTAATCGTCGGCGCCAAGCTCTAATCCCAGCACCTTGTCAAAAATCTCACCCTTTGCGGAGAGCATAATAATCGGTACATTGGATTTGCTGCGGATTTCCCGGCAGACCTGATAGCCGTCGATGCCCGGAAGCATCAGATCCAAAAGAATCAGGTTCGGGTTATAGGTTTCAAATGCCTTTAAGGCATCTTCGCCGTCATTTACAATTTCTGTATCATAACACTCTTTTGTGAGGTAAAGAGAAATCAATTCTGCAATATTATTATCATCATCTACGATTAGTATTTTCTGTTTTGCTGCCATAAAACATTCCTCCCAAATTCTTTCTATATCTCTATTTTAAAACAGAGTCGCCGTTCTGTCCATTTAAAGTACGTTAAAATTTATGGTTTATTTCTGTATTCGTTTTCAGTATAATAGGCATAGATTTTGTCGAAAGAAGGTGGCTTATATGAATTATAAGCAGGCAATGAAATATATAGAAGAAACAGCAAAGTATGGCAGCGTTCCGGGACTTGATAACATTATAAATTTATGCGAGAAACTAGGGAATCCTCAGCAGGATTTGAAATTTGTGCATATTGCGGGAACAAACGGAAAAGGATCTGTATTAGCTTATATTTCTACTGTTTTAAAGGAAGCGGGATACCGGGTGGGAAGATACATCTCGCCCACGATTTTTGAATATAGAGAGCGGATTCAGGTAAATGAGGAAATGATATCGGAAGAAGCGTTATGCAGGCATCTTGCCGTTATTCAGCATGCAGTGGAAGAACTGGAACGGGAGGGAAAAACACATCCGACTGCATTTGAGATAGAAACGGCATTAGCGTTTCTTTATTTTAAAGAAAAAGAGTGTGACATTGTGGTGCTGGAAACC
Source organism: uncultured Lachnospiraceae bacterium (assembly GCA_945868305.1). GTDB lineage: Bacteria > Bacillota > Clostridia > Lachnospirales > Lachnospiraceae > Roseburia_D. The sequence continues at coordinate 17,940 of CAMBKU010000030.1, forward strand.
GGACTTGGTGGTACGCTTGATGCCACAAACTTAATCACGACAACGGTGGTATCTGTACTCGCTTCTATCAGCATGGATCACATGGCATATCTGGGAAATACGTTAGCTGAAATCGCAGAAAATAAGGCGGGAATTTTAAAAAAAGGGGTACCGGTAGTATCGTTACAGCAAAAACCTGAGGCGATGGAAGTCATAAAAAAGAAGGCAGAAGCAATGGGTTGTGCTCTCACCGTAGCCTCAGGGGAAGAAGCGTCCAATATAAGCTATGGCGTTGAAGAACAAAGTTTTGATTATAAGAACTACAGGGGAGTCGTCATTACACTTGCTGGGAAGTGCCAGATTTCCAATGCCATTTTGGCAATAGAAACCTTACAGGTACTTGCCGGGCAGGGATTTCCGGTAAGTGGAAAAGCCTTGTATGAGGGTATGAAAAAAGCTGTATGGCGAGGAAGATTTACGGTACTTGCCAAAAGACCTTTGTTTATTGCAGATGGCGCACATAATGAGGATGCTGCCGAAAAACTGGCAGATTCTATACGGTTTTATTTTACAAATAAAAAAATAATCTATATAATGGGAATATTGAAGGACAAGGAGTATGAAAAAATCGTTGCAAACACGGCAGCCTATGCGGAGCAGATTATTACGGTAACTCCGCCCGGAAATCCGAGGGCGATGGCGGCAGATGAACTGGCACGTGTGGTGGCAAAATATCACCCGCATGTGACTGTGGCAGGCAGCCTTGAGAAAGCAGTGGAACGAGGCTATCAGTTGGCGGATGAAGACAGTATAATTCTGGCATTTGGTTCCCTGTCCTATCTTGGTGAATTGATGAACATAGTGGAAAGTAGAAGTACAATCAGGAGAGATTCTCATGGTAGATAAGAAAAAAGTAGAAGAAGCAGTAAAATTGTTATTAGAGGGAATCGGAGAAGATGTCAATCGGGAAGGATTGCGCGAGACACCTAATCGGATTGCACGTATGTATGAAGAAATATTTGCCGGAATGGAGGATGATGCAAAGGTGCATCTGGCGAAAACCTTTTCGGCAGAAGGCAGCGAGATGGTAATCGAAAAAGATATTTCGTTTTATTCGACCTGTGAACATCATTTGCTGCCATTTTACGGAAAAGCCCATGTGGCATACATACCGGACGGAAAGGTAGTGGGCTTAAGCAAACTGGCAAGATGTGTGGAGGTATACGCACGCCGACCGCAGATTCAGGAACAGATGACAGCGCAGATTGCAGATGCCATTAACGACAGTCTTTCGCCGAAGGGAGTTATGGTAATGGTGGAGGCAGAGCATATGTGCATGACTATGCGTGGAATAAAGAAGCCGGGCAGCAAGACCGTCACGCTTGCCATGCGTGGAAGCTTTGAACAGGATGAAATGCTGCAGAGACACTTCTTTGAAGCTGTACGCTTATAAGGAGTATGCTATGGAACGCGTGGATAAAATTTTGCAGCATGAAAAGTTTTTAAAATGTTTAAGGAAAAATAAAAAGGCAGAAAAGGGAAGGATTTTCTGCCGTCACAATCTGGTGCATTTTCTGGACGTAGCGCGAATTGCATGGATATTAAATCTGGAAAAGGGCTTAAATCTTGACAGGGAACTGATTTATGCAGCTGCATTATTACATGACATTGGAAAATATAAGCAGTACAAAAAAGGAATCCCGCACGAACAGGCAAGTGCTGTTATGGCACCGGAGATTCTTTTTGACTGTGGTTTTTCCGAGGAAGAAACAAAGTGTATTGTAGAGGCAATCAAAAGACACAGAGATAAAACGGTGGCAGAGGAAGAAAATTTAAACGGGATTCTTTATCTGGCGGATAAAGCGAGCAGACCGTGTTATTGTTGTGAGGCGGCAGATTTGTGTAACTGGGAAAAAGAAAAAAGAGTGCTGAATATAAAATATTAACGAAAAACGGGAGACAAAAATGAAGATAGGAAATAAGGAATTTGATACCGACAATAAAACATATGTAATGGGTATTCTGAATGTGACACCGGATTCTTTTTCGGATGGCGGCAAATACAATTCTTTGGACAGAGCGTTAAAGCATGTCGAAGAAATGATTGCAGATGGCATGGATATTGTAGATATTGGTGGGGAATCCACAAGACCGGGGTATACTTTGATATCCGAGGAAGAAGAAATAGAAAGGGTAGTACCGGTGATTCGTGCCGTAAAAGAAAATTTTGATATACTGATTTCACTGGATACATATAAGGCAGAAGTAGCACAGGCCGGAATTGCGGCAGGAGCCGATCTGATTAATGATATCTGGGGATTGAAATATAAAAAAGAATGGAACGGGGAAACAGGAGCAGGTTGTCATAGTAAGATGGCAGAGGTATTAGCAAAAACAAATGTACCCTGCTGTCTCATGCATAATCGGGAAGAAGCAAATTATGTAAACTATATGGAAGATGTAAAAGCCGATTTGAGGCAGACGATAGCTATTGCAAAGCAGGCCGGGATTGCAAAGGATAAAATAATCCTGGATCCGGGGGTCGGATTTGGAAAAACCTATGAGAATAATCTGGAGATTATCAATTCCCTGGAGCAGTTGGAAGAACTTGGATATCCGGTATTACTTGGTACTTCCAGAAAGTCAGTCATTGGTCTTACTCTGGATTTGCCGGCATCTGAAAGGGTAGAGGGAACGGTTGTAACGACGGTGTTCGGTGTGTTGAAGGGCTGTGCCTTTGTGAGAGTGCATGATATCAAGGAGAATGTGCGCGCAATAAAAATGGCAGAGGCGATTTTGAACAGTGTCAAATAGGTTGTCGGGAATAAAGGAAGCAGATTATGGATGAAATTCGGATTGAAAATTTAAAGGTATATGCATATCACGGAGTATATAAAGAGGAAAATGAACAGGGGCAGGATTTTTTTGTAAATGCCGTGCTTTATACAGATACGAGGAAGGCAGGGCAGAAAGATGACCTTTCACGTTCCACAGATTATGGTGAAGTATGTCATTTTATGAGTGACTATATCAAAAAACATACTTATAAGTTAATAGAGACAGTTGCGGAGAAAACCGCTATGCAGACACTGTTGAAATTCCCGCTTATAAAAGAAATGGAGTTAGAGATTCGAAAACCTGAGGCACCGGTTGGGCTGCCTTTTGAATCGGTTTCCGTGAAAATTCACAGAGGATGGCATCTGGCTTATGTGGCAGTGGGCTCGAATATGGGAGATAAGGCACGTTATATTGAGGCAGCTTTCCATGATATGGAAGCAAACGAAAATATCCGAAACATCCGGATGTCTTCCCTGATTCAGACTGCGCCTTATGGAGAAGTGCAGGATCAGGAGGATTTTCTAAATGGAATGATAGAGCTTGAAACACTCTATACACCGGAGGAACTGCTTGTGTTTTTACATGAACTGGAACAAAAAGCAAACCGGGTGAGAACTATTCACTGGGGACCGAGAACTTTGGATTTGGATATTGTTTTTTATGACAACCTGGTGATGGAAACGGCGGAACTTATTATTCCACATCCAGACATGCACAATCGCAAGTTCGTGTTACAGCCGTTGTGCGAGCTGGCACCTTATAAGAGACATCCGCTGTTCGGAAAGCGGGTAGAAGAATTATTAAAAGAACTGGAGAAGTAAAAAAGTAAACTTTTTGTGCAATATGCTGACATTTAAAATACTTGTTGAAAATCATTTTAATAAGGCTTATCTTCACTATAGGCGCGCGTACTAGATGAAAAAGAGGTACAACATAGTGAATATCAACGATTTCAAAATTACAGAGGAATCATATAAGCAACAGATGATGGTCTATGCTCGAAGAACAGGAACATATGGAGTAGAAAATGCAATATTAATGGAAAAATTTAAGCATTGGGTTGCAGATTGCGGGTTTATGACAGATGAGACAGTAATTCTTGGCATTGCACAGGATGATATGAGAATCATTCCACCTGAGCAGTGCAGATATGATGTAGTTCTATTGGGGAATTATGAAACGAATGAGGAGTGGATTAGGACTGGAGTTTTTCAAGCCGGAAAGTATATGGTAATGGAACTTCCTCATACAGCAGAAGCAATCAGCTTAGCTTGGCAGGAAGGAATTCAAACGCTACTGTCAAAGGGAATTAAACTGGATTTTTCAAAACCGGTGATTGAGCGGTATCAGAAAAGAATGGTGGATAAGCATCTATGTGAGATGCTGTTTCCAATATACTAGACGTAAAATCAGGGCGGAAACCATTTGGTGGTTTCCGCCCATTCTGGTTGCTCGCAAAATGCTCCCTAATATAGTTCTTTTTTATTCAAATTCTGCGATGGTAACGCCGGCATCGCCTTCACCAAACTCGCCGAGATGATAGGATTTTACATATTTTAAACGTTTCAGATGTTTGTGAACGGCGGCACGTAAAGCTCCGGTGCCCTTGCCGTGGACAATGCGCACGGAAGGAAGATGGGCAATATAGGCGTCGTCTAAATATTTGTCCAAAACGGCAATCGCTTCGTCTGTGGTCATGCCAATCAAATTGATTTCTGTGGAAACAGAAGCGGATTTTGACATCCGAATCTTTCCAGAACCGGATTTCCCTTTGGTATTCTTTGTCCCGGCAGTGGAAGAATCATCTGGCAGCAGTACTAAATCCTTGATATTGACCAGGGAACGCAGAATTCCCATTTGTACATAGAGATCGCCTCTGGCGTTTGGCAGGGTGTGGACGGTTCCCTTTAAATTCATGCTTAAGACCTTTACACTGTCGCCAATGCGCAGATTTTTCGGTGCGTTGCCATTAGTCTGCGTGCTCTTTTTTGTATTTGCCATGTTTTTTTCCGCAGAAGACATTTTATCCCGAATCTTGGAACGCTGTTTTTCCATTTCACTGACAGGAGCATTGGTGGAGCCATATTTGTTGAAATTTCGAATCGAGGTGTCGGCAACCTCTTTTGCTTCCTTTAAAATAGCATAAGCCTGTTCGTTTGCTTCTCTTAATATTTTATCACGGCTTTCATCCAGCCGCTCCTGTTTTGTCTCCAATTTTTTCTTTAAGGAAGCGACTTCCTGCTTATACTGGTTGATTTCCAATCGTTCCTTTTCAATGGTGATGCGGCTTGCCTCCAGGTCTGCGATAAGATCTTCAAAGTTCTGTTCGCTTGTGGTAATCTTTGTCTTTGCATCCTCAATAATATCTAAAGGAAGTCCGAGTTTCCCGGAAATGGCAAAGGCGTTGCTCTTTCCGGGAATACCGATAAGCAAACGATAAGTCGGACTTAGAGTTTCTACATTAAATTCGCAGCAGGCATTTTCCACCCCCGGCGTGGACAGGGCAAATACCTTAATCTCGCTGTAGTGAGTGGTCGCCATAGTGCGTATACCACGCTCGTGCAGTTTTGAGAGAATCGAGATGGCAAGGGCGGCACCCTCTGTCGGGTCTGTTCCGGCACACAACTCGTCAAAAAGCACCAGAGAGTGTTCATCCACTTTATCTAATATAGAGATAATATTGGTCATGTGGGAGGAGAAGGTACTTAAACTCTGTTCAATACTCTGTTCATCTCCAATGTCTGCAAAAACCTCATGGAAAATGGAAAGCTCCGAGCGGTCATTTGCCGGGATATGGAGTCCCGCCTGTCCCATTAGAGTAAAAAGCCCCACAGTCTTAAGGGAAACGGTCTTTCCGCCGGTGTTTGGCCCGGTGATGATAAGAAGGTCAAATGCATCACCTAAGGTAACGTCAATCGGTACGACTTTATGCTTGTTTAAAAGTGGGTGGCGTCCTTTTCGGATGCGGATGTAGCCTTTCTCATTAAAAATCGGTGCTGTTCCGTTATAAATTTTTGCTAAAGAAGCCTTCGCAAAGATAAAATCAAGTTCCGTTAATATCCGGTAATCATCCCGGATATAAGGGATATACTCAGAGGTAAGGTTGCTCAGATTTGCGAGAATAACAGCAATCTCCTCCTGCTCCTTTAAATAGAGTTCTTTTAATTCATTGTTCAGATTTACCACTGCCATAGGCTCGATAAACAGCGTGGAACCGGTGGAGGACTGGTCGTGAACCATTCCGGGAACCTGATTTTTATACTCAGCTTTGACCGGAAGGCAATAGCGGCCGCCCCGCATGGTAATAACGCCGTCCTGCAAACAGTTTCGGATGTTTGTGTTGTTTAGCATGGAAGTCATCTGGGAATGCACCCGGTCGTTCATGCTGCGTATACTTCTTCGGATATTTTTTAAAGTAGGGCTGGCATCGTCCGCAATCTCATCTTCCGAGATGATGCAGCGACGGATTTCCTCTAGAAGCGGCGTTAATGGTTCAATGCCGTCAAAGAGTTCATCCAGAGAATCCCGTGCGTCGTCCTCGGTCTTTCCTCTGGAAAAGGCCTTTACCCGCTTTGCTGCTTCCAGTAAAGAACAGAGGGACAAGAATTCGTCAATGCCCATCGTTCCTCCAATTTCCAGTCGTTTTAAAGAGGCTTCCATGTCGTGAATGCCAGAAAAAGAGACGCTGCCCTTTTGGAACAGACGGCTTAAAGCATCTGCGGTCTGTGTCTGCGCCGCCTCGATAGCCGATTTGTCTGTCATGGGCTTTAGGGAACGGCAAAGCTCCTTTGCTTTACCGGAACACGCCTGATCTGTTAAAAGCTCGATAATTTTATTATATTCTAAAGTTTTTAATACCTTTTCGTTCATGTGAAATCTCCAGTTTAGTTTCTATTAATACAAAGTAAGTATACCCCAACTAGTGGGAAAGCGCAAAAAATATTTGAAGAAATGTTGCAACAGCTGAAAATTAAACGTATAATGGGAACAGACCTGTAGAAATGGGGATTTTGTTATGCCAGAGAAAAAAGAGGACGAATTCGCGTTTATCAAGGAAAAAATCAAAGACAAGCCTGTCAGTAAGAGAAGACTGCTGCAGTATTCGTGTTTTACGGTGGTTCTTGCGGTGGTGTTCGGTCTTGTTGCATGTTTTGTCATCACTTTTATGCAGCCTTATATGAAAGAGTGGCTGTATCCGAAGGAAGATCCCAAGGTAACGATTCCGAAAGATGAAATCGAACCGGAGACAGAAAAGGAAACGGAACAGGAACCGGAGACGGAGAGTCAGGCTCCGGTTTACATAACAGAAACGCAGGAGTTGGAAACAACAGATTACCAGAAATTGCAGAATAAGATTTATGCCATTGGAGCAGAAGCAAACAAGTCCATTGTCACGGTAACGGGTGTGAAAAGTGATATGGACTGGTTCAATACGCCTTATGAGAGTGCTGGGCAGGCCAGCGGTGTGATAATCGCAAATAACGGGCAGGAACTTTTGATTTTGACGGAACGGAAGGTGATTACGGATGTACAGGCGATTCGTGTGACCTTTGTGGATGGAAGCATTGTAGAAGCGGCGTTAAAGCAGTATGACGGAAACACCGGAGTCGCAATTTTAAGTGTCTCACTTTCCGGAGTGCCGGAGAGTACCTTAAATGCAATAAAGCCGGCGGTACTCGGTAATTCCTATGCAGTGCAGACCGGAACAGTGGTGATTGCGTTAGGAAGTCCGCTTGGCTCAAATTTCTCTATTTTAACCGGAGATATTACAGCGACGGGAAACAGCGTTTCCACACTGGATGCGACCTATCATGTCTTAAATACGGATATTGTGGGAAGCAGCAGCGGCAGCGGCGTTCTTATTAATTTAAGCGGTGAGGTCGTTGGTCTTGTCATGCAGGGTTATAGTAGCGACGGAGACCAGAATACCTTGACAGCAGTAGCGATTTCGGAACTAAAAGAAGTGATTGAAAAACTTTCCAACAATCAGTCAATCCCATATCTGGGTGCGAAATTAAGCACGGTGACGGAGGAGATTTCTGCCGCCTATGATTTGCCGAAGGGCGTCTATGTGAAATCGGTGGAGATGGATTCTCCGGCGATGAATGCAGGGTTGCAGAGCGGAGACGTGATTGTGGAGTTAAATGGTACTGCCACCCTGGATGTATCGGATTATACGGAAAAACTGCTTTCCCTCTCACCGAATGAAAGCGTAAGCATAACAGTAAAAAGACAGGGAACGGACGGCTATACAAAAATTACCTGTACGGCAGTTGTCGGAGTTTTGGAATAAAATTTGGAGGATTGGACATGAGATATATTGAGACATTGCGTGAGGGAGAAAGAGTTAATGAGATCTTTCTCTGTAAACATAAACAGACGGCGGTAACCAAAAACGGAAAGCCGTATGAATCCCTGACCTTGCAGGATAAGACAGGCATTCTGGATGCAAAAATCTGGGATCCGGGTTCCCAGGGTATCGATGAATTTGACAGTCTGGATTATATTAATGTAGTTGGCGATTTGACCAGTTTTCAGGGGGCATTGCAGCTTAACGTAAAACGTGTCCGTAAGGTGCAGCCCGGCGAATATGATCCAAAGGATTATCTTCCGGTCAGTGAACGTGATATTGACGAAATGTATGAAGAATTGACCGGATATATCACAAAAATGAAAAATCCATACTTAAAACAGCTTGCCAGCAGTTTTTTTCTGGAGGATGCAGATTTTGAAAAACGTTTCAAATTTCACTCTGCCGCAAAGAGCGTGCATCACGGTTTTGTAGGCGGTCTGCTTGAACATACGCTAGGAGTGACGAAGCTTTGTGATTATTTTGCAGATACTTATCCAATCTTAAACCGTGATCTTCTGGTGTCTGCGGCAATGTTTCATGATATCGGAAAGCTGGCTGAACTTTCCACGTTTCCGGAAAATGATTATACTGATGCGGGACAGCTTCTTGGTCATATTATGATTGGAGCAGAAGCAGTAGGAGAACGTATCCGTCAGATTCCGGATTTTCCTGGCAGACTTGCCAATGAACTGAAACACTGTATCCTTGCCCATCACGGCGAACTGGAATTTGGTTCCCCGAAGAAGCCGGCACTTGTGGAAGCAGTTGCCCTAAGCTTTGCGGACAATCTGGATGCGAAAATGGAGACTATGAAAGAGGCATTTGCCAAAGCACCGGAGGGAAGTATGGAATGGCTGGGCTTTAATCGGCTGTTTGATTCCAACATCAGAAAGACCAGTATTTGAGAGTATTGTGAATATGATAAAAAAAGATGATATATTAGAATTAAAAATAGAAGATATGGGAGTCGACGGGGAAGGAATCGGCAAAGCAGACGGTGTAACGCTGTTTGTAAAAGATGCCCTGATCGGTGATGTGGTGCAGGTAAAGGTCATGAAGATGAAAAAAAGCTATGGTTATGCCAGGCTTTTAGACATTATCACACCGTCCTCATACCGTGTAAAGCCGCCTTGTCCGGTGAACCGCCAGTGTGGCGGTTGCCAGATACAGGCGCTTTCTTATGAAAAGCAGTTGGAGTTTAAAGAAAATAAGGTAAGAAATAACTTAAAACGCATTGGCGGTTTTGCGGAACTTCCAATGGAGCCAATCCTTGGTATGGAAAACCCCTTTCATTACCGCAACAAGGCGCAGTTCCCGGTCGGCAGGGATAAAAATGGAAAGCTGACTGCCGGATTTTATGCGGCAAGAACCCATAGCCTGATACCAATCGAAAAATGTTATCTTGGCGTGGAAATAAACGAGCCGATTTTAGAAAGAATTCTGTCCATCATGGAGCAGGAGCAGATAGAGCCATATGAAGAAAAGACGCACACAGGGTTGGTGCGTCATATTTTGATTCGCTATGGTTTTACGACGAAGGAGATCATGGTCTGCTTTGTTTTAAACGGTAAGAAACTGCCACAGCAGGAAAAGTTTGTGAAATCTTTAACAGAGATAGAGGGAATGACCAGTATTTCTATCAATATCAATGAGAAAGACACAAATGTAATTTTAGGCGAGAAGACGAAAACCATCTGGGGCTCGGACTATATTACAGATTATATCGGTGACATCAAATATCAGATTTCCCCACAGTCTTTTTATCAGGTAAATCCGGTGCAGACAAAGGTCTTATACGAGAAGGCACTGGAGTTTGCCGGGCTTACCGGAAAAGAAACGGTCTGGGATTTGTATTGCGGCATCGGAACGATTTCTCTGTTTCTTGCCCGGAGAGCGAAGAAAGTGTTTGGGGTGGAAATTGTTCCCCAGGCAATTATGGATGCGAAGAAGAATGCAAAGATTAACGGCATTACCAATGTGGAATTTTTTACCGGAAAGGCAGAAGAAGTTTTCCCGGCTTATGTGAAAGAACATAACGACGCAGCACGGGCGGAGGTCATCGTGGTGGATCCGCCCCGGAAAGGCTGTGAGGAAAGTCTACTTGAAACCATAGTGCAGATGCAGCCAGAGCGAATCGTGTATGTGAGTTGCGACTCGGCGACGCTGGCACGGGATTTAAAGTATCTGTGCGGGCAAGGATATGAGTTAAAGAAGGTGCAGGCGGTGGATCAGTTCTGCCATACGGGACATGT
>CAMBKU010000031.1 GCA_945868305.1 uncultured Lachnospiraceae bacterium
TTGTGTGGCTCAATCCCCCGCGCGCCGGGACCACTGATTTGTTGCTGAGCCCCCTCGACTCTTTTGTAAAGGGATTTTATTTTTTATAAATTTTTTCCAGATAATCCATCCGTGCGCCCATGTTAGAGAGCAGTAGGTCAGTAATTACAAGTGCTGTCATAGCTTCTACCACAACAACCGCGCGAGGCACAATGATTGGGTCGTGACGTCCCTTGATGTTGATGGCTATTTCTTCCCCACTTTTGTTTACGGTCTGCTGTGTGGAAGCAATAGAAGGGGTGGGCTTTATGGCTGCACGGAAAACAATCGGGCTTCCGTCACTCATTCCGCCGAGAATACCGCCTGCATGATTTGTTTTCTTTGCGATTTTTCCGCTTTCGTCCAGACAAAAGGCATCATTGTTGGTAAGACCTGTTGCAGCAGCAACAGCAAAGCCATCTCCGATTTCAAAGCCCTTGACTGCGCCGATGGAAAGAATGGCTTTCGCGAGGTTTGCATCCAATTTATCAAATACGGTATCACCGATTCCGGCAGGCATACCGGTGATGACACATTCTATCGTGCCTCCGGAAGAATTCTGTTCTTTCATGCATGCTTCCAAATAGGCAGAGGCTTCTTGAGCAGCTTTTTTATCTGGCATGAACAGCGCATTGTTTAAAATCTCATCGGCGCAGAAATGTTCCATATCTATGGAAACGGGACCGATGGAGCGGGTATAGGTCAAAATAGAAATACCCAGTGTTTTTAATATTTTTGCAGCAACAGCTCCGGCAGCAACGCGTCCAATCGTTTCCCTTCCTGAGGAACGTCCGCCGCCGCGGTAATCCCGAAAACCGTATTTGGCATCAAAAGTGTAATCTGCATGTCCTGGACGATAGTAGGAAGCAATTTCGCTGTAATCCTTAGACTGTTGGTTTTTATTAAAGACAATTAGAGAAATTGGAGTTCCGGTGGTCTTTCCCTCAAATACACCGGATAGAATCTCCACTGCATCATCCTCCTTGCGGGGAGTTGCAAATTTAGACTGTCCCGGCTTCCTGCGATTTAAATATTGCTGAATATCTGTCTCGGAGAGCGGAAGGCCTGCCGGGCAGCCATCTATGACGACACCGACACCTTTGCCGTGGGATTCTCCCCATGTCATAATCTTAAATATATTTCCAAACGTTGAACCTGCCATAATTTCCTCCTGGTTTATGTTTTATCGTATGTTTCTTAGTATAGAGGATTCTTCATTTAAAGACAACCTGAAATTTTTATGTACTTTTTGAAAAGAAGTCGTTATAATAGGTAACAGACCGATTACCGGAGGACAGACAAAAAATAAGAAGGAGATTTTATGTACGAGCTATTAAAAAAAGACGGACTGGCGAAGCGCGGCGTGCTTCATACAGTTCATGGAGATATACAAACGCCGGTGTTTATGAATGTAGGCACGGCGGCAGCAATCAAGGGAGCTGTTTCCACAGAAGATCTGGGGCAGTTAAAAACCCAGGTAGAGTTGTCTAACACATATCATCTTCATGTGAGACCGGGAGATGATGTTGTGAAAAAAATGGGCGGTCTTCACAAATTTATGGTGTGGGATAAGCCAATCCTTACGGATTCTGGCGGATTTCAGGTGTTTTCGCTGGCAGATTTAAGAAAAATTAAGGAAGAAGGCGTGTATTTCCATTCTCATGTGGATGGAAGAAAAATCTTTATGGGACCGGAGCAGAGTATGCAGATTCAGTCAAATCTGGCTTCTACGATTGCCATGGCCTTTGATGAATGTCCGCCTGCTTTGGCAGACCGGAGCTATGTGGAAAATTCGGTTGCCCGTACCACAAGGTGGCTTGCACGCTGTAAAACGGAGATGCAGCGTTTAAACGGATTGGAAGATACCATCAATAAGCACCAGCTTTTGTTTGGGATTAATCAGGGAGCGGTGTATGATGATATTCGCATCGACCATGCGAAGCAAATTACAGAGATGGATTTGGACGGTTATGCCATCGGTGGTCTTGCGGTGGGAGAAACCCATGAGCAGATGTATCATATCCTTGATGTTACGGTACCGCATCTTCCGGAAAACAAACCAACTTATCTGATGGGGGTTGGAACACCTGCCAATATTTTAGAGGGAGTAGCCCGGGGCGTGGATTTTTTTGATTGCGTTTATCCAACCAGAAACGGCAGACATGGACATGTATACACCAATCAGGGAAAATTAAATCTTTTCAACCAGCGATTTGAACTGGATGATAAGCCAATCGAGGAAGGCTGTGGCTGTCCGGCATGCCGCCGCTACAGCAGAGCATACATCCGCCATCTGTTGAAAGCAAAGGAGATGCTAGGCATGCGGCTGTGTGTGATGCATAATCTTTATTTTTACAATACCATGATGGAAGAAATCAGGGATGCTATTGATGCCGGAAGATATCAGTCCTACATGGAGGATAAGCTTTATGGCATGGGACAGAATAAAGATAATCATTAAAGAATGGAAAATAAATGAAAATTCTATGAAAAAATCCAAAACTACTTGATGAATAAAGCAACATTGTGTAAAATAAGTAAAGTGTTTTCAGAAACAGAACCACTTTATGGCGATTTTAGGAGGAAGAACGTAATGTCTATTTTAGCAGAAGCAACCAGTACCAGTGGGACAGGCTCTATGGGTTTTATGATTTTCTGGCTGGTACTCTTATTTGCACTTATGTATTTCATGATGATTCGTCCGCAGAAGAAGGAACAGCAGCGTAAAGATGCCATGCTTTCCGAGTTGGCAATAGGTGATACTGTATTGACCACCAGCGGATTTTATGGAATTATCATTGATATTTCTGATGATACGGTAATCATTGAGTTCGGCAATAATAAAAACTGCCGTATTCCGATGCAGAAAGCAGCAATTGCAGCAGTAGAAAAACCGGAAGATGCTGTTGCGGAAAAGACAGATAAGAAAGCAGATAAGAAAGAAAAAAAGGCTGAAAAATAATAGTCGGTCAAAAAAAGATCAGGGTGATTGCTCTGGTCTTTTTATTTATAAAAGTTTGTGAAATGTACTTTAAAAATTTCTTATTATTTTGTATAATAGAGTAAAATTGTGGAATAAGGGGGCTTTATATGGATTCCAATAAAGAACAGGGAAAAGCAGCATTGTTGAAATTATGTGCTATTTGTGCATTGCCTTTGCTCATAATCTGGCTGCTAAATGTAGTTATCATGTATTTTGTACAGGCGGGAAGTTTAAGTGCGGTTATGGGGAACATTATTATTTTGATTGTGTTTCTCCTGATGATTGCAGCTATTTTTGGTGTTGTTAAAAAACTCATGGACAAATTACGTGCTATGAAAGACAATATAGGAAACTTGAATGAAGGAGCCTTTGAACTGAAAGAAAATGCACTGATGGAGAGACAGGATGCCTTGGGAGATATGGCACGCTCTGTAAGTGATATGGTTCATTCTTTTGGGCAGGTGGTAAGTCAGATCCATCAGGCGACAACAGAACTGGGAGAGGTTTCGACAGATTTTAAAGAGTCGTTTGAAAATATGACAGATTCAGTGGAAAGAGTGAGCGGAAAAGTAAATTCCATCACAGATAATACGGCTTCGCAGGCGGACAAGACCAGAGATATTGAACAGAAAATCATGGATATTAGTCAGGCAGTTGAAACGATTGCGAAGAATATTGATGTTCTGGTGGAAAGTGCCGGAAAGATGAAAGAGTGCAATGAAGAAGCAGAGAATATAATGAAAGAATTGGTTGTTATCAGCCGGGACAACAGCACTGCTATTGAAAACGTGCGCAACCAGACAGACCTGACGAATCAGTCTGCAATGCAGATTCGTACTGTAACGGAAATTATTGCAGGAATTTCAAGCCAGACCAATTTACTCGCATTGAATGCCAGCATTGAAGCTGCCCGTGCGGGAGAGCAGGGAAAGGGATTTGCGGTTGTTGCAGAGGAAATCCGTACATTGGCAGATCAGTCCAGAGAGTCCTCTGAAAAAATCAATGCGATTGTCAATACTCTGATTGAGAATTCCAACGTCAGTGTAGATATAACAGAAAAAGTTTCGGAGGCGTTTGAAGAACAGAATGAGAAAATCCATGAGACAGAGAGTATTTTTGCATCCCTGAATCAGGAGATTGCACTAGTCAGTGATTCCATTCATGGTATAGGAGCAGAAGTGGATGAATTGAATGAGCATAAGAATGCAATGGAGAAAGGTATTATTATGCTGACGCAGACTGCGGAGGAAAATACGGAGAGCGCAAGAGAAACGCTGGATTCGATGAACGAGGTAGAAGCTATTGTTGTCCAGTGTAAAAACTCTACAAGCCGTATTACAGATGTTACCGATGATTTGATCTCGGGTATTCGGAAATTCAATCTGGATAAAGTAAAAAAAGATGTGGAAGAAAGAATCTAGAGGAAAGAGATATAAAAGAATGGTAGAAAACCGGAGTGCTTCTCATATCAGAGGTACTTCGGTTTTCTTAATCTGAAAAAGGTATTCCATAAAATAATGGAAAAAACATTTTCTATAATCAAATGGAATAATAAATATAAAAAACTAGAATAGATATGCTTATTGAAATCGGCACGAAAATACTATATAGTATAACTATTAGGCATAATGGCCAGAGTTTCGAAAAAAGAAAGGAAGTAAGTTCCATGAATTATCATGTTGGTGTTATTTCCGGTGACGGAATCGGACCGGAAATTGTAAGAGAAGCAAAAAAAGTATTAGATAAAATTGGTGCAAAATACGGGCACAAATTTGAATATGAGGATATTTTAATGGGAGGCTGTTCCATTGATGCAACTGGAGTGCCGTTGACAGATGAGGCGATTGCACAGGCGAAGGCATCTGATGCAGTGCTTATGGGTTCCATTGGAGGTAATACCTCTACTTCACCGTGGTATAAACTGTCACCGGATTTAAGACCGGAAGCAGGGCTTTTAAAATTACGGAAATCCTTGAATCTGTTTGCTAATTTAAGACCGGCATATCTGTATGAGGAATTGAAAGAGGCTTGCCCGCTTCGAGATGATATCATTGGAGAGGGTTTTGATATGATGATTATGCGGGAACTGACCGGTGGGTTATATTTTGGTACAAGAGAGACCAAAGAGGTAGACGGCGTGGTTACTGCAACAGATACCTTATCTTACAATGAAAATGAAATTAGAAGAATTGCAAAGCGTGGATTTGATATTGCCATGAAGCGCAGAAAAAAAGTGACCTCTGTAGACAAGGCAAATGTATTGGACTCTTCCAGACTTTGGCGAAAAATCGTTGAGGAAGTGGCAAAGGATTATCCAGAAGTTACATATGAGCATATGTTGGTGGATAACTGTGCCATGCAGTTGGTAAAAGATCCGCGTCAGTTTGACGTTATTTTGACGGAGAATATGTTTGGAGATATTTTGTCAGATGAGGCAAGCATGGTGACAGGCTCAATCGGAATGCTGTCCTCTGCCAGTTTAAATGATACAAAATTCGGACTTTATGAGCCAAGTGGCGGTTCTGCACCGGATATTGCAGGAAAGGGTATTGCAAATCCGATTGCGACGATTTTAAGTGCGGCTATGATGCTTCGTTATTCTTTTGATCTGGATAAAGAAGCAGATGCGATTGAAAATGCGGTAAAACAGGTTTTAAAAGAAGGTTATCGTACCATCGACATCATGCCACAGGAAGCAGACAAAAAAGCATCTGTAACCCAGGTTGGTACAGAAAAAATGGGCGATTTAATTGCTGAACGTATATAAAAATAAAAAAGTAGAAAGGAAGAAAAAAATGAAAAGTGATAATGTAAGATGTGGGATGCAGCAGGCTCCCCACAGAAGTCTTTTTAACGCTTTGGGATTTACCGAAGAAGAAATGAGAAAACCAATGGTCGGTATTGTAAGTTCATATAATGAAATCGTACCGGGTCATATGAATCTGGATAAAATTGTAAATGCTGTAAAACTTGGTGTTGCAGAGGCAGGGGGGGTTCCGGTAGTATTTCCTGCAATTGCAGTCTGCGATGGAATTGCTATGGGGCATATTGGAATGAAGTATTCTCTGGTCACAAGGGATTTGATCGCAGATTCTACAGAGTGTATGGCGTTGGCACACCAGTTTGATGCATTGGTTATGGTGCCGAACTGTGACAAAAATGTACCGGGACTTTTGATGGCGGCTGCAAGAATCAATGTGCCGACGGTATTTGTTTCTGGAGGACCGATGCTGGCAGGACATGTCCGTGGACAAAAGAGGAGCCTTTCTTCCATGTTTGAGGCGGTTGGCTCCTATGCGGCAGGCACGATGACAGAGGATGATGTGAGAGAATACGAGGAGAAGGTATGTCCGACCTGCGGTTCATGTTCCGGTATGTACACGGCAAATTCCATGAACTGTCTGACGGAAGCACTTGGTATGGGGCTGCGCGGAAACGGAACGATTCCGGCAGTATATTCCGAGCGTATCAAATTGGCAAAGCATGCAGGTATGGCAGTTATGGATATGTATCGCAAAAATATCCGGCCGAGAGACATCATGACAAAGGATGCCATCTTAAATGCATTGACTGTAGATATGGCATTGGGCTGTTCTACCAATAGTATGTTGCATCTTCCTGCAATCGCACATGAGGTGGGATTTGATTTCGATATTGCATTTGCAAATCCAATCAGTGAGAAAACGCCAAATCTCTGCCATCTTGCTCCTGCAGGTCCGACTTACATGGAGGACTTAAATGAAGCGGGCGGTGTTTATGCTGTTATGAAGGAATTGGCGGATGCCGGTTTGCTACATACGGATTGCATGACTGTGACAGGGAAGACGATTGGAGAAAATATCGCAAACGCAGTCAATAAAAATCCGGAAGTTATAAGACCGATTGATAATCCGTACAGCAAGACAGGCGGTCTTGCCGTATTAAAAGGAAATCTCGCACCGGATGGTGGTGTGGTAAAGCGCTCTGCCGTATGTGACGAAATGATGGTGCATGAGGGTCCTGCAAGAGTCTTTGATTGTGAGGAAGATGCGATTACAGCAATCAAGGGTGGAAAGATTGTGGCTGGAGATGTGGTCGTAATCCGATATGAGGGGCCGAAGGGTGGTCCTGGTATGCGAGAGATGTTAAATCCAACGTCGGCTATCGCAGGAATGGGACTGGGCTCATCAGTTGCACTGATTACAGACGGACGTTTTTCCGGTGCCAGCAGGGGAGCTTCCATCGGACATGTGTCACCGGAAGCAGCTGTAGGTGGACCGATTGCACTGGTAGAAGAAGGCGATATTATCAAAATCAACATTCCAGAAATGAAACTGGAACTCGATGTTTCTGATGAGGAACTTGCGGCAAGAAAGGCAAAATGGCAGCCTAGAGAACCAAAGGTTAACACAGGTTACCTGGCAAGATATGCTTCTATGGTAACTTCAGGAAACCGGGGAGCTATCTTACAGATTCCCGGTAAAGAAGAAAAATAAAAAATGATAAGGGGTTAGAAAGCGAGGAAGCATATATGCAGTTGACAGGTGCGCAAATTGTAATTGAATGTTTGAAAGAACAGGGCGTGGATACTGTTTTTGGTTATCCGGGCGGCGCAATTTTAAACGTATATGATGAATTGTATAAGCATAAAAATGAAATCAGGCATGTGCTGACCTCTCATGAACAGGGGGCTTCGCATGCAGCAGATGGATATGCCAGAAGTACGGGAAAAGTAGGCGTATGCCTTGCAACTTCGGGACCAGGAGCAACAAATCTGGTCACGGGGATTGCAACAGCTTACATGGATTCGGTTCCACTCGTGGCAATCACCTGCAATGTAGGCGTACCGCTTCTTGGAAAGGATAGTTTTCAGGAAATCGATATCGCGGGCATCACTATGCCGATCACCAAGCACAATTTTATCGTAAAGGATGTAAAGAAACTGGCAGATACCATAAGGAAAGCCTTTGAAATTGCCAAAAAAGGAAGACCGGGTCCGGTGCTTGTGGATATTCCCAAAGATGTCACAGCGCAGACGGCCGAGTATCAGGCAAAAGAGCCAAAGGTTGTTCCGAGGGATATAAAGCGGATTACAGCAGAAGATTTAAAAACTGCACTTGACTTGATTAAAGAAGCAGAAAAACCTTATATTTTTGTGGGCGGCGGGGCTGTGATTTCCGATGCCAGTGCCGAACTGCGTGAATTTATTGATAAACTGGATGCACCAGTATGTGATTCACTGATGGGAAAGGGTGCTTTTGACGGAACAGATGAGCGGTATACCGGAATGCTTGGTATGCATGGAACGAAGACTTCCAATTATGGTGTGAGTGAATGCGACTTATTAATTGCCATAGGTGTGCGTTTCAGCGATCGTGTCTTTGGAAATGCAAAGAAATTTGCTTCTCAGGCAAAGATTTTACAGCTTGATGTAGATCCGGCGGAAATCAACAAAAATATTGTGGTGACGGCAAGCGTGATTGGGGATATAAAAGAAATCCTTACGAGATTGAATGCAAAACTTGAGCCGATGGAACATAAAGAGTGGATGACGCATATTCTGGAATATAAAGAGAAGTATCCTTTAACATATGCAAAAGAGGGCTTGAGCGGTCCATATATTGTAGAAAAGGTATATGAGATGACAAAAGGTGAGGCCATTATGGTTACGGAGGTAGGACAGCATCAGATGTGGGCGGCACAGTATTACAAATATGCCAATCCTCGTACGCTGCTTACGTCCGGAGGCCTTGGAACTATGGGATATGGACTTGGAGCAGCAATTGGAGCACAGGTGGCAAACCCGGATAAACAGGTTGTGAACATTGCCGGAGATGGTTGCTTCCGTATGAATATGAACGAGGTTGCCACGGCAGTCCGTGAAAAACTGCCGCTCATACAGGTTGTTATTAACAATCATGTGCTTGGTATGGTAAGACAATGGCAGAATTTATTTTATGAGGCACGTTATTCTGCTACTGTGTTAAATGATTCCGTTGATTTTGTAAAGCTTGCGGAGGCCATGGGAGCCACCGGAATACGGGTGACAACAAGGGATGAGTTTGACATTGCTTTCCAAAAAGCACTTGACAGCAAAACACCAGTAGTATTAGACTGTATCATAAATTGTGACGATAAAGTGTGGCCTATGGTTGCACCAGGCGCTGCAATAAATGAAGTGTTCTGCGAGGAAGACTTGGATAAAAAATAAAAGGGTAGAGTTACAGGAGGAAATGTACAATGAGCAGAGTTTATAATTTTTCTGCAGGACCAGCGGTTTTACCGGAGGAGGTCCTAAAAGAAGCAGCAGATGAAATGTTGGATTACAGAGGAACTGGTATGTCCGTTATGGAAATGAGCCATCGTTCTAAAGCGTATGACAATATCATCAAAGAAGCAGAAAAGGATATCCGTGATTTGATGAATATTCCGGATAATTACAAAGTATTATTTTTACAGGGCGGCGCTTCACAGCAGTTTGCAATGATTCCGATGAATCTGATGAAAAATAAAAAAGCTGCCTATATTATTACAGGCCAGTGGGCAAAAAAAGCGTACAAGGAAGCGCAGCTTTACGGAGATGCAGTTGCAGTAGCATCTTCTGAGGATAAGACATTTTCTTATATTCCTGATTGTTCTGATTTGGACATTCCGGAAGACGCAGATTATGTATATATTTGTGAAAATAATACAATTTATGGAACAAAATATAAAAAACTTCCAAATACCAAGGGACACACCCTGGTAGCTGACGTCTCCTCCTGTTTCCTGTCAGAGCCAGTAGATGTATCAAAGTACGGTGTTATTTATGGTGGCGTTCAGAAGAATATAGGACCTGCAGGTGTGGTAATCGTTATTATCCGAGAAGATCTGATTACAGAAGATGTACTGCCGGGAACACCTACAATGCTTCGTTACAAGACTCATGCAGATGCAGATTCTTTATACAACACACCGCCTGCATATGGTATTTATATTTGTGGTAAAGTGTTCAAATGGTTGAAGAAAATGGGTGGTCTTTCTGTGATGAAAGAACGCAATGAAGAAAAGGCAAAGATTCTTTATGATTTCTTAGATCAGAGCAAGATGTTTAAAGGAACTGTTGTGAAAGAAGACCGTTCCTTGATGAATGTACCGTTTGTAACCGGAGATAAGGATCTGGATGCAAAATTTGTAAAAGAAGCAGAAGCGGCAGGATTTGTAAACTTAAAAGGACATCGTACCGTAGGAGGTATGAGAGCTTCTATCTATAACGCAATGCCAAAAGAAGGTGTTGAGAAGTTAGTAGAGTTCATGAAGAAGTTTGAAGCAGAGAATGCGTAAGGCAAATACATAAAGGAGAGTTGTGACAGAATGTTTCAGTATACATGTTTAAATCCGATTTCAAATGTAGGATTGGATTTACTGACAGATGATTATAAAAAGACAGAGGATATGAAGGATGCAGATGCTGTATTAGTTAGAAGCGCAGCTATGCACGATTTGGATTTGCCGGACAATTTGACGGCAATTGCAAGAGCCGGAGCAGGTGTTAATAATATTCCACTGGATAAATGTGCCGAAAAAGGTATCGTGGTATTTAACACACCGGGGGCCAATGCTAACGGTGTAAAGGAACTGGTTATCGCCGGAATGCTTTTTGCTGCTCGTGATATCAGAGGCGGTATGGATTGGGTACTTTCGGAAGAAGGCAATGCAGACATTGCAAAACTTGCAGAAAAGCAGAAAAAGAATTTTGCCGGAACAGAGCTTGCAGGAAAGAAGCTTGGTGTGATTGGACTTGGCGCTATTGGTGTTAAAGTAGCAAACACGGCAACACATCTTGGTATGGAAGTTCTGGGATATGATCCTTATATTTCCGTAAATGCAGCATGGAATCTGTCCAGAGGTGTCAAGCATATACAGGATGTGACACAGATTTACAAAGAATGTGATTACATTACCGTTCATGTACCGCTTATGGATTCTACCAAAAAGATGATCAATAAAGAAGCAATCGATATGATGAAGCCGACGGCAGTTGTTCTCAATTTTGCAAGAGATTTACTGGTGGATGAGGAAGCTATGGTAGAAGCATTAAAGGAAAAGAAAATACACAAGTATGTATCTGATTTCCCGAATCCTACTACTGTTGGCAAAGAGGGAACCATTGTGACTCCGCATATTGGTGCTTCTACAGAGGAATCTGAGGATAACTGTGCAGTGATGGCAGTGAATGAGATTATGGATTTTTTGGAAAACGGAAATATTACACATTCCGTAAATTATCCGGACTGCAACATGGGTGTATGTCAGGGAACCGGACGTGTGCTGATTCTGCATAAGAACGTAAAAGGTATGATCAGCCGTTATTCCACCGTATTTGGGGATGCAGATATCAACATCTCCGATATGACAAACAAGAGCCGTGGCGAATTTGCATGTACATTGATGGATGTGGATGCAAAGGTAACTGACGATGTTGTAGAAAAATTAAAGGCAATTGATGGCGTACTGCGTGTACGAGTTGTAAAATAATTGAAACGATTAGAACAAAAAAATCCAGGTATGGCACCTGGATTTTTTTGCCTTTTGCCAGAGGCTTTTAGAAAGGCAGATTTTTCCGTTGTGTGAGAGTAAAAATTACGGTAGAATAAAACATATATCAAAAAGAAGGGGAATAGAATGGCAGATATCAAACCTTTTCGGGCTATCCGGCCACGGGCAGATCTGGCAGAAAAAATAGCAGCGCTGCCTTATGATGTATATAACCGGAAAGAGGCAAGAGAGGAAACAAAAAGGCATCCGGAATCTTTTCTTTGTATAGACCGGGCAGAAACACAGCTTTCGGAGGAGACAGACCCCTATGCACCGGAAGTTTATCAGAAGGCGCATGATCTGTTGTGGGAGTGGATTGCGGAGGGGAGATTTCAAAAAGAGGAAGCGGAATGCTATTATATTTATGAGCAGACCAGAAATGGAAGGGCACAGACAGGAATTGTTGCCTGTGCGTCAATTGATGATTATGAAAGCGGCGTGATAAAAAAGCATGAGGAAACCAGAGAGGAGAAGGAACTGGATCGAATCTGTCATGTGGATGCCTGCAATGCCCAGACCGGACCGATTTTTCTTGCATACCGGAGAAATCCTATAATAGACCAGGTGACAGAGGAAGTAAAAAGAGAAAGACCAGTTTATGATTTTAGCTCAGAGGATGGAGTCAGGCATCGGGTGTTTGTGGTCAGAGCGAAAGAACAGATAGAAACTTTGCGGAAAGCCTTTTTAGATGTCCCGTCCATTTACATTGCCGATGGGCATCATCGTGCTGCCTCGGCGGTGAAGGTTGGAGAGATGAGAAGGAAAAAGCATCCAAATTATACAGGGAACGAAGAATTTAATTATTTTTTGTCGGTTCTGTTTCCGGGTGAGGAGCTTTTCATCATGGATTACAATCGGATTATAAGAGATTTAAACGGTATGACAGAACGGGAATTTCTGATACGGATGGGAGAATGTTTTGAATTGTGCAGATGTGGGAGAAGTGAAAGAAGACCGCAGGGAAAAGGAAATTTTTCCATGTATCTTGGTGGAGTGTGGTATTTATGCCATATTCGTCCGGAAGACAGAAGAAAGGATCCGGTGGAGAATCTGGATGTGTACATTTTACAGGAAAAGCTTCTTGCGCCGCTTCTTGGAATTAAAGATCCAAGAACTGACGAGAGAATCTGTTTTTCCGGCGGTATTCGCGGACTGGATTATCTAGAACAGAAAGTGGACGATGGCTGGGCTGTGGCATTTGCCATGTATCCGACATCTATTACAGAATTGTTTGATGTGGCGGATGCGGGTAAGTTGATGCCGCCCAAGTCGACCTGGTTTGAGCCAAAGCTGCGTAGCGGACTATTTATACATGAGCTTTAAAGTTACATAGGTAGAAGGGAGAAACTATGCTATTATTATCAGCAGATACGGAAATGACGATTACAGAAATCGTGGAACAGGAAGCGGAAATGGCAAAGAATGCAGATCCAGGCCTGATAAAAAGCTATTTAGAGGAATTGCTTCCAAAAGTTTTGAGCCTTGGTATCCAGATTATCATTGCGTTAGCTGTTTACTTTGTGGGGAACAGACTGATACATTTTGCGCGTAAAAAGATAAAAAAATGGATGATGAAACTAAATTTTGATGTCGGAGTCATCCAGTTTTTGGATTCGATTATTAAGATTATCGCGTATTTTGTCCTGTTTTGCATTATTTTAGGACTGTTTGGTATACAGACGACTTCCATTGTCGCAGTTATTACATCTGCCAGCCTTGCAGCTGGGCTTGCACTGCAGGGGAGTCTTTCCAATTTTGCAGGAGGCGTACTTATTTTAGTATTAAAACCGTTTGTGGTGGGAGACTATATCATTGAGGATACACATGGCAACGAGGGGACGGTCATGCACATCTCAACGGTATATACCAAACTCCGTACCATTGATAACAAGATTATTGTGATACCCAATGGAACACTGGCAAACAGCAGTCTGACAAATTTGACGCAGATGGATAAGCGAAGAATTGATCTTACGGTCGGAGTGGCATATGACACGGATTTGAAGAAAGCCAAAGAAGTGATACGCTCGGTGGCAGTGGCAGAGGAGGCAAGAATCAATGAAGAAACGATAGATGTGTTTGTTTCTGAATTGGGCGCAAGTGAGATTACAATGGGATGTCGCATCTGGGTAAAGACAGAGGATTACTGGCCAGCGCGCTGGCGGTTGACGGAAAATCTGAAAAATGCCCTGGATGAAAACGGAATCGAAATTCCGTTCCAGCAAATTGATGTAAACTTAAAAAAGTGAAGTTGACAAAATTTGTAAGATATGCTAGTGTTTACTTTGTGAACAGCACAAGGAGTGTGCATCTTTTAGTATTAGGAGGAAATTATTTATGCAAGGAACTGTAAAATGGTTTAACGCAAAGAAAGGCTATGGATTTATTTCTGATGCAGATGGAAATGATGTATTCGTACATTTTTCTGCATTGAACATGGATGGATTCAAGGAATTAAAGGACGGCGAAACCGTTGAATTCGAAGTAGTTGAAGGGGAAAAAGGACCTCAGGCAGCTAACGTAGTTCGTTTAGCTTAATTCATAGATTTGAAGCAAGTGAACAACAGAAAAAACCACAACTGAGAGGATGCCGAAAAGCGTCCTCTTTTTTGTTATGGCGACGAGGAAAATGGACATCGTGCTTGCACGAAGGGACATTTGACGACCGCTAATCAGAGCGAGATCCGCAAAGCGTATCTCGTCTCTGTAATTAAGACTTGCTTTTTTTCTCCTAAGGTATGAAAATAGTAGGGTATGGTTACAATAGAAAAAAAGTTGGAGGAATGGAATTTGAACATACAGGATTTAAATGCATATGAAATCATAAAGGAGCAGAAATTAACGGATTTGAATTCAGAGGGGTATTTGCTGCGGCATAAAAAGAGTGGAGCAAGAATCAGTGTCATATCTAATGATGATGAGAACAAGGTGTTTTATATCGGTTTTCGTACGCCGCCTAAGGACAGTACGGGGGTGGCGCATATCATTGAGCACACGGTACTCTGTGGGTCGGATAAGTTTCCGGTGAAGGATCCTTTTGTGGAACTGGTGAAGGGCTCTTTGAACACTTTTTTGAATGCGATTACTTATGCGGACAAGACGGTATACCCGGTGGCAAGCTGCAATGATAAGGATTTTGCAAATCTGATGGATGTGTATTTAGATGCGGTATTTCATCCGAATATTTATAAAAAGAAAGAAATATTTAAACAGGAAGGCTGGCACTATGAATTGGAGGATAAGGATGCTCCGATTACCATAAATGGTGTGGTTTATAATGAGATGAAGGGAGCCTTTTCTTCTCCGGAGGGTGTGCTGGATCGTCTTGTGTTAAATTCTCTTTTCCCTGATACGCCTTACAGCAATGAGTCTGGCGGAGATCCGGAGTGTATCCCGGAACTTACTTATGAGGACTATTTAAAATTTCATGAGAGTTATTATCATCCGTCTAATTCTTACATCTATCTCTATGGAAATATGGATGTTGTAGAGAAGTTAGAATGGCTGGATAAGGAATATTTATGCAATTATGACAAAATCACTGTGGACTCAGAAATTCCGCTGCAAAAGCCGTTTGACGAGCCACGAGAGGTAAAGACCAAATATTCTATTGCAAGTGGTGAATCTACGGAAGATAATACGTACATTTCCTATAATATGGCAATCGGCACGACACTCGATGCAAAACTATATCTTGCTTTTGATGTGCTTGATTATGCCCTGTTGAACGCTCCGGGAGCTCCGCTTAAGAAAGCACTTCTGGATGCGAAAATTGGTAAGGACATTATGGGGTCTTATGACAGCAGCACTTATCAGCCGATTTTTTCGGTTGCGGCTAAAAATGCTAATCCGGAACAGAAAGAGGAGTTTGTGCGCATTATCCGTGAGGTATTGACGGAACAGGTGAAAAATGGGATTAACAAAAAAGCACTGCTGGCTGGGATTAACAGCTCAGAGTTTAAATATCGGGAAGCGGATTTTGGACAATTTCCGAAGGGGCTTATTTACGGGCTGCAGAGTCTGGATAGTTGGCTTTATGATGAAAATGAACCGTTCATGCATCTGGAAGCGGCACCGACGTTTGCTTTTTTGAAGGAAATGGCACAGACAGATTATTTTGAGCAGTTGATTCAGAAATATATGCTGGACAATACCCACGTTTCTGTCGTAATGATAGAGCCGGAATGTGGGTTAAATGCAAAAAAAGAAAAGCAGTTGGAAGAAAAGCTAGCAGAGTACAAAAAGACATTAAATGAAGCAGAGATTGAAGCGTTGGTAGAGGATACGGCGCATTTAAAGGCATATCAGGAGGAACCGTCTCCGAAGGAAGATTTAGAGAAAATTCCGATGCTTACAAGAGCGGATATCAAGAAAGAAGCAGCACCATTTTTTAATAAAGAGAAATATTGTGGTGATACACTGATTTTGTTCCACGAGATGTTTTCCGGTGGCATCAATTATTTAAATTTGCTTTTTGATGTAACGGATTTGTCTGAAGAAGAAATTCCCTGCCTCGGAATTTTAAAAGCGGTTCTCGGGTATATGGATACAGAAAAATTTACCTATATAGACTTGGCGAATGAAATCAATATTTATACAGGCGGTGTATCTTCTTCCATTGGAGTGTATCCTAATGCGAAAAAAGAGGATGTTTATCAGGCAAAATTTGAGATACGCACGAAAGTGCTGTATGAAAATACAGATAAAGCAATGAATATTATCCGGGATATTCTGTCGACAACAAAACTTTCGGATGAAAAACGGCTTTATGAAATTTTAGCGCAGATTAAATCCAGGCTGCAGATGTCTTTAAGTTCTGCGGGACATTCGGTGTCTGCCATCCGTGCCATGTCCTATTTCTCAAAATCGGCATATTATAATGATATGACAGGCGGAATTGCCCTTTATCGTGTGATTGCGGATTATGAGGAGCATTTTGATGAAAAGAAAGAGGAACTGATTGCCAGATTAGGACAATTGATGAAAAAGATTTTCCGACCAGAGCGTCTGATGGTGAGCCTTACGGCAGACAGAGCAGGATATGATGCGGTATATGGTGAAATCGAATCGTTAAAGAATATTTTGTACACGGATCCGGTAGAAAAAACTACCAGAGAGTTTATTTGTACAAAGAAGAATGAAGGATTTTTGGATGCTTCTCAGGTACAGTATGTTTCCAGAGCCGGAAATTTTGCAAAAAAAGGCTTTGCTTACACTGGAGCATTAAAGATATTAAAGGTGATTTTAAGTTATGATTATCTCTGGATTAATATTCGGGTAAAAGGTGGTGCTTATGGTTGCATGAGTGGTTTTATGCGCAATGGGGATGCTTATTTTACTTCTTACCGTGATCCGAATCTTCGCAAGACCAATGAAATATATGAAAAGACGCCGGAGTATTTGCGGAGCTTTTCGGCAGATGAACGTGATATGACAAAATATATTATCGGAACTATAAGTGAACTTGATACACCATTAAATCCATCTGCAAAGGGAATGCGTTCTTTAAGTGCATATCTGGATGAAGTTTCCTATGAAGATGTGCAGCGGGAGCGGGATGAAATTATTAATGCACAGACAGAGGATATCCGGGCACTCGCAGAGTTGATGGAAGCTGTGTTAAGCGGTAACAATTTTTGTGTCATCGGAAACGAAGATGCGATCAAAAAGGAAGAAGATATGTTTGAAACCATAGAGAATTTATATTAAAGGAGTATTGCATGGAAAATAAATTGAAATCGGGATTTGTAACTTTGATCGGAAGACCGAATGTGGGGAAATCAACGCTTATGAACCATTTGATTGGACAAAAGATCGCAATTACGTCCAATAAGCCTCAGACAACCAGAAATCGGATTCAGACGGTTTATACCGATGAGAAGAAAGGTCAGATTATCTTTGTGGATACTCCTGGTATCCACAAGGCAAAAAACAAGCTTGGGGAATATATGGTAAATGTGGCAGAGCATACCTTGAATGAGGTGGATCTGATTCTCTGGCTGGTGGAGCCGACAGATTATATCGGGGCTGGTGAACAGCACATTATCGAAATGTTAAAAAAAATAAATACTCCGGTGATTTTGGTTATCAATAAGGCAGACACTTTGACAGAAAAAGATAAGATGCTTACCTATATTGATACATATCGTAAGGTTTATGATTTTGAAGAAATTGTACCGGCATCTGCATTGAGAGGGCAGAACACGGATCTTATTATAGATTTGATTTTTAAATATCTGCCTTATGGTCCTATGTTTTATGATGAGGATACGGTAACAGACCAGCCGGAACGGCAGATTGTGGCAGAGATGATTCGTGAGAAAGCACTGCATGCATTAAATGAAGAAATTCCTCATGGCATTGCAGTTACGATTGAGAGCATGAAGGATCGTAAGGGGCAGAACATGGTGGATATCGAGGCAACTATCATTTGTGAACGGGATTCGCATAAGGGAATCGTCATTGGCAAGGGAGGTGCCATGCTAAAGAAAATTGGCACCAACGCCCGTTATGAAATTGAAAGACTTTTAGACTGCAAAGTGAACCTGAAATTGTGGGTGAAGGTGAAGAAGGACTGGCGGGACAGCAATATCTTAATCAAGAACTTCGGATATAAAGAGGATGAAATTTAGTTGGCTTTTTTTTCTAGTATATCCTTTTCTCATTCGGAAATCCTAATATTACTTGCAAAAGAAATAACATCAAGGGGGATTTCAAATGAGAGACGAAGCCTGGGATACGTTTTTGACAACAGGAAAAGTGGACGATTATCTTGCCTACAGGTATAAAGAGAAAAATGGAAATGCGGCGGATACAGAAGTAAGAGGTGAGAGTGTTTATGGGGCAGACCATCGTGCTGACGGGAATGGTTTTGCAGACAATGCCCATGGGTGATTATGACAAGAGACTGACCATACTTACGAAGGAACGGGGAAAGATCACAGCGTTTGCAAAAGGGGCAAGACGGCAGAACAGCCAGCTCCTTGCGGCAGCGAATCCCTTTTCCTTCGGGGAATTTGAACTGTTTGAAGGAAAAACTACATATACACTTGTAAAAGCAACGATTGCCAATTATTTCAGAGAACTTCTAAATGATTTGGACAGCGTATATTATGGCTTTTATTTTTTGGAACTTGCTTCCTATTACACTCAGGAAAATAATGATGAGAGGGAGATGTTAAAGCTTTTATATCAGTCAATCAGAGCACTGGAACATCCCTCTTTGGATAACCGCCTGGTTAAGGTAATTTATGAACTTCGGGTTTTAGTGGTTAATGGAGAATATCCGAATGTTTTTTCCTGCATGAAGTGTGGCAGGAAGGAGGAACTTACGTTTTTTAGCGTGAAATATCGGGGGACGCTCTGCCGGGAATGCGGTTCTTTAGAAAGTGGTATCCTGTTAAATGAATCGGTACTGTATACCCTGCAGTATATTATTTCTTCCGATTTAAAGAAACTTTATACTTTTACGGTGACAGAACAAGTACTTTTGGTACTGGAACAGATTTTAAGAAGTTATTGGAGTAGTTATATTCCGCATCACTTTAAATCTTTAGAGATTCTTTCGGACTCTACCCCAAAATGAGTTTGCGGGTTGAAATCAGTATGTGAAAATAGTATAATACATAAGATTGACAGTAGAGAAAACTGTTTGAAAGCGGCAGTGAGGAGGAACTTTATGAAGAAGGGAACAGGACTTTGTCCGGTATTCATGATAGCAGCGCTTTGTCTTTCAGGATGTGGAAAAGTTTCTATGGATGTAGATGCAAATACCTTGTATGTAGATTCCAATGGGAAACTTACGGAAGTTATTGTGGAAGATTTTGAGAAAGACTATTATGATGAGGATGAATTAAAAACTTATATTGATGATGCAGTAGAATCCTATCAGAATGAGAATGGAAAATCAGATGTTGCAGTAAAAAAGTATGAGGTAAAGAACCAGGTGGCAAAGCTTCTAGTGGAGTATGACAGCTGTGACAGTTATGCAGCATTTAATGAGACAGAAATTTATGTGGGAACTGTCTTGAAGGCTCAGGCTGCAGGGTATGGATTTGATGTTCATTTTTATACACCTGAACAAAGTGGTGAGAATGATACGGAAACAGACTTTGCATTGGGTGAGAGTACCGAAGAAATTGCAGAGAATACAGGTAGTATGGCAGACAGTGTGTCGGCGGATACGGTGCTTGGAGAGGATAACAATCAGGTGCTGATTTTGAAACATGATACGAATGTACAGGTGAAAGGTGAAATCCTTTATGTATCAGAACACGTAAGAGTGACCGGGAAAAATACGGCAGAAGTTTACGGGGAAGGTGCAGACAGTACGGATGCAGGATTAGCATATATCATATACAAATAACGAAATGAGAGGTTAGTGACATGGAAAAGACAATGGATAAGATTGTTGCTTTGGCAAAGGCAAGAGGTTTTGTATATCCGGGTTCCGATATTTATGGCGGACTTGCGAATACATGGGATTACGGCAATCTTGGTGTGGAACTGAAAAATAACGTAAAAAGAGCCTGGTGGCAGAAGTTCATCCAGGAAAACCCATACAATGTGGGTGTTGACTGTGCGATTTTAATGAACCCGCAGACATGGGTGGCGTCAGGGCATCTGGGCGGATTTTCTGATCCGCTTATGGATTGTAAAGAGTGTCATGAGCGTTTTCGTGCAGATAAGCTGATCGAGGATTTTTGTGATGAAAACGGGATTGATTATGGCGGATCTGTGGACGGATGGTCTCAGGAGGAAATGAAGAACTTTATTGAAGAACATAAGGTAGCCTGCCCAAGCTGTGGTAAACATAATTTTACTGATATCCGTCAGTTTAACCTGATGTTTAAAACTTTTCAGGGTGTAACAGAGGATGCAAAGAATACTGTATATTTAAGACCGGAGACAGCACAGGGTATTTTTGTAAACTTTAAGAATGTACAAAGAACTTCCAGAAAGAAAATTCCTTTTGGAATTGGACAGATTGGAAAATCTTTCCGTAACGAGATTACGCCGGGAAACTTTACATTCCGTACCAGAGAGTTTGAACAGATGGAGCTGGAATTTTTCTGTGAGCCGGGAACAGATATGGAATGGTTCCAGTATTGGAGAGCCTTCTGCCGTGACTGGTTATACAGTCTTGGCATTAAAGAGGATGAAATCCGTCTTAGGGATCATTCACCGGAAGAACTTTGCTTCTACAGCAAGGGCACGACAGATATCGAATTCCGGTTCCCGTTTGGATGGGGAGAACTTTGGGGTATTGCAGACCGTACTGATTACGATCTGACACAGCACCAGAATACTTCAGGACAGGATTTGACTTATTTTGATGATGTAAAGAACGAAAAATATATTCCGTATGTTATTGAGCCTTCACTTGGTGCAGACCGTGTGGTACTGGCATTTCTTTGTGCGGCATATGATGAGGAAAATATTGGCACTGAGGAAAAACCGGATATGCGTACCGTGCTGCATTTCCATCCGGCACTGGCTCCGATAAAGATTGGTGTGCTTCCACTTTCCAAAAAATTGAATGAAGGTGCGGAAAAGGTATATGCACAGTTATCCAAGAAATATAACTGTGAGTTTGACGACCGAGGAAATATCGGTAAACGTTATCGCAGGCAGGATGAGATCGGAACACCGTTCTGCGTGACCTACGATTTTGATTCTGAGGAGGATCATGCTGTGACTGTGCGTGATCGTGACACCATGGAGCAGGAGCGCATTAAGATTGAAGACCTTGATGCATATTTTGCAGAAAAATTTGTGTTTTAATACAGTGAGATAAAAATTAAAAGAGAAGAGCTGATCCGGGAATATCTGGATAAGCTCTTTTCTTTAGGTTAAGGACTTTACAGGATTTTGATTTTTCGATATAATTGATACCGTATCCGTCCAAAAGGCAGTGTATAATTATTGTTTTTTGGTTAATGAATATGGATAGAATAAACATGTGGAGGTAACTATTATGAAAAAAAGAATGATGGCAGTATGCCTGGTTTTAGGTATGGCAGCAACAATGTTTGCAGGATGCGGTTCATCTGCAGAAAAGGAAACAGAGGGCAGCAATTCAGCTTCTTCTGCTGCAAATGAGGAAACGGCATCTACAGAGAGCAGTGATGCAACTGCTTCTTCTAATGGTAAAAAATATGTGATTGCAACGGATACTGTATTTGCTCCGTTTGAATTTACAGATGCGAACAATGACTTTGTAGGTATTGACGTAGATCTTTTAGATGCCATTGCAAAGGATCAGGGATTTGAATATGAACTGCAGTCTTTGGGTTTTGATGCAGCACTGGTAGCAGTTCAGTCCGGTCAGGCAGACGGTGTCATTGCCGGTATGTCTATCACTGATGAAAGAAAAGAGACTTTTGACTTTTCAGATGCATATTATGATGCAGATGTAACAATGGCAGTAGCGGCAGGTTCTTCTATTGCATCTTATGAAGACTTGAAGGGACAGAAAGTAGCGGTAAAGACAGCAACAAATGGTTCTGATTATGCAAAATCCATTGCAGATCAGTATGGCTTTGAAATTGTGGAATTTAAGGATTCTCCGACCATGTATCAGGATGTTATCACAGGAAATACAGTAGCATGTTTCGAAGATTATCCGGTTATGGCATACAACATTGCCCAGGGTGCAGGAATGGAAATACCGGAAGGTATGACCGCATCAGGTTCTTCTTATGGATTTGCCGTACAGAAAGGACAGAATGCAGAACTTTTGCAGATGTTTAATGATGGATTAGCAAATATTAAAGAAAACGGTACTTATCAGGAAATCGTGGATAAATACACAAAATAAGCGACAGAAAATAAACGAAAGCAGGTCAGACAGATATGATTTCAATTATACAAACATATAAGGTTATGTTGCTGCAGTCTTTGGGACAGACGCTTCTTCTGACCTTATTATCTCTTATTTTTGCGTTTATCATAGGTTTGATATTCGGACTTATGAACGTGAGCAAATCCAGGATATTAAATTGTATCGGTACGATTTACGTGGACGGCATCCGAGGGGTGCCGCTCATCGTACTGGCGTATTTTATTTATTTTGGTATTCCGGCAGCAGTAAAGGCTATAGGATTTACAGATTTCAAATTAAGTGCTCTGGTAGCGGGAACCATCTCCCTTTCCATGAATGCAGGTGCCTACATGGCAGAAATTTTCCGTGCAGGTATCCAGTCTGTGGATAAGGGACAAATGGAGGCGGCAAGAAGCCTTGGACTCAGTTATGGAAAATCCATGCGAAAAGTTATTCTTCCGCAGGCAATTCGGACCATGATTCCGTCTATCATCAATCAGTTTATCATTTCCTTAAAGGATACATCCATTCTTTCGGTCATTGGATTCCCGGAACTTACAAAGGCAGGCAATATCATTGTCGGCAATACCTTTAAGGCACTTCAGGTATGGGGAATCGTGGCGATTATGTATATGGTTGTCATCATTACGTTATCCCGTGTTGCAAAACGGATTGAAAGGAGGATAAACGTTGGAAAACTCGAGGCAAACTAAGGTATCAGTAAAAAATTTGAAAAAGAGCTTTGGCAAGCTGGAAGTCTTAAAAAACATTGACATGGAGATCGAAGAAGGGGAAGTTGTTGTACTTCTTGGACCTTCCGGTTCTGGAAAGTCTACGTTTCTTCGTTGCCTGAACCGTCTGGAAGAAATTACGGCGGGAGAGGTGATTGTGGATGGCATCCATGTGGATGATAAAAAGACGGATATCAATAAGCTCAGAGAAAATATTGGAATGGTTTTTCAACATTTCAATCTGTTTCCGCATATGACTGTTTTGGAAAATATCATGCTTGCGCCGGTAGAATTAAAAAAGATGACGAAGGAAGAAGCGAAGGAAAAAGGAATGGCACTATTGAAACGTGTTGGTCTGGATTCTAAGGCTGACGTTTATCCTCCGCAGCTTTCCGGTGGGCAGAAACAGCGTGTAGCAATAGCAAGAGCCCTTGCCATGAATCCGGATATTATGTTGTTTGACGAGCCAACCAGTGCTCTTGACCCGGAGATGGTAGGAGAAGTTTTGAATGTTATGAAGGAACTTGCTGCAGATGGAATGACCATGGTGGTTGTGACACATGAGATTGGTTTTGCCAGGGAAGTTGCAAGCCGTGTTGTCTTTATGGATGGCGGGTATGTTGTAGAACAGGGAACACCGGAGGAAGTTATACTTCATCCGAAGGAACCTAGAACCATTGATTTTTTGAATAAAGTGTTATAGCAGGAGCAAAGGAATTTATGAAAAAAATTATAACCATAAGCCGGGAATTTGGTGCCGGAGGCGGAGAAATCGGGAGAAGGCTGGCGGACAGCCTTGGCTATGATTACTATGATAAAGAACTGATTCTTATGGCGGCGGCACAGGCGGATATTGATGTATCAAGCCTTATAGAATGGGACGAGAAGGTTCCAATCAATTTCGGCTTTACACAGAGTTTGTTTAATTTTTACAATAAGCCCCTGAGTGAAAAAATTTTTGAGGCACAAAAGCAGGTGATTCGTAAAATTGGTGAAAAGGGTCACTGTGTCATTGTGGGCAGAAATGCGAATGCTATTTTGCGGGAATATGATGAATGTCTGAATGTATTTGTCCGTGCCGACTTTAACTGGCGATTAAATCGTATGAAGGGTAGAATGGACAATTTGTCAGAAGCCCAGGCAGCGGATGAAATCAAGGCAATTGACCGTGTCCGCAAAAAGTACTGTACGTATTATACCAATACGGACTTTGGAAATATGGAACAGTACGATATTGCATTGAATTCTTCCAGACTGGGCATTGATGCCTGTGTGCAGGCAGTTCTTGCATTGGTGAAATGAACTGGCTTTAAAAAGTAAATCAAACGAAAATGTACAAATTGTACATAAAAAAGAAACAACTGTGAAAACGGTTGTTTCTTTTTTCGTAAAAAGATAACAAAAATGTATTGATATAATTGGAAAATGTGTTAAAATAAATAATGTGCAACGGAAAGCGGACACAATATATTGTTCAAAAGTGGCAAAAAGCGGATGAACAACAACTAATTTTAGGAGGAATTGTCAAAATGGCTAAAAAGTGGGTGTATTTATTTACAGAAGGTAATGCCAATATGCGCGAACTTCTTGGAGGAAAAGGTGCTAATCTGGCAGAGATGACAAATATCGGTCTTCCTGTACCGCAGGGATTTACGATTACGACAGAAGCGTGTACGCAGTATTACGAGGATGGCAGAGAAATTAATGATGAGATTCAGGGTCAGATTAATGAGTACATAGGAAAAATGGAGAAAATTACAGGAAAGAAGTTTGGAGATAAAGAGAATCCACTTCTTGTATCGGTTCGTTCCGGAGCAAGAGCTTCTATGCCTGGTATGATGGATACAATTTTAAATCTTGGTTTAAATGAAGACGTAGTAAATGTTATTGCTGAGAAATCCAACAATCCCCGTTGGGCATGGGATTGCTACAGACGTTTTATTCAGATGTATTCCGACGTTGTTATGGAGGTTGGCAAGAAATATTTTGAAGAGCTCATCGATAAGATGAAAGCAGATAGAGGCGTAAAACAGGATGTGGATTTGACTGCTGAGGATTTAAAAGAACTTGCAAATCAGTTCAAAGCAGAATATAAATCAAAAATCGGCAGTGATTTCCCGGATGATCCAAAGGAACAGCTCATGGGAGCAATCAAAGCGGTATTTCGTTCATGGGATAACCCACGTGCCAATGTTTACCGTCGTGATAATGATATCCCGTATTCCTGGGGTACTGCAGTAAATGTACAGGCGATGGTATTCGGAAACATGGGTGAGGACTGTGGTACTGGTGTTGCATTTACCCGTGACCCGGCAACCGGAGAAAAGGGATTGTTCGGCGAGTTCCTTACGAATGCGCAGGGCGAGGACGTTGTTGCAGGTGTCCGTACTCCGATGAAGATTTCCGAAATGGAAGAAAAATTCCCGAAGGCGTATGCGCAGTTCAAAATTGTGTGCAATACGTTGGAGGCACATTACAGAGATATGCAGGATATGGAGTTTACTGTGGAGAACTGCCAGTTGTATATGTTACAGACACGTAATGGTAAGAGAACTGCGCAGGCAGCTTTGAAGATTGCGTGTGATTTGGTAGATGAGAGAATGAGAACCGAAGAAGAAGCGGTTGCTATGATAGATCCGCGTAATCTGGATACGTTGCTTCATCCTCAGTTTGATGCGGCTGCATTAAAAGCAGCTACGCCAGCAGGAAAAGGACTTGGAGCTTCCCCGGGTGCTGCATGTGGTAAAATCGTATTTTCAGCAGAAGATGCGGTAGATTGGGCAGCAAGAGGAGAAAAGGTTGTATTGGTACGTCTTGAGACTTCTCCGGAGGATATTACCGGAATGAAGGCTTCCCAGGGTATTTTGACTGTTCGTGGTGGTATGACTTCTCATGCGGCAGTTGTTGCACGTGGTATGGGTACCTGTTGTGTATCTGGCTGTGGCGATATTGCAATGGATGAAGAAAAT
Source organism: uncultured Lachnospiraceae bacterium (assembly GCA_945868305.1). Lineage (GTDB taxonomy): Bacteria > Bacillota > Clostridia > Lachnospirales > Lachnospiraceae > Roseburia_D. The sequence continues at coordinate 26,080 of CAMBKU010000031.1, forward strand.
AAAAAATTTACACTGGCAGGTAAAGAATATCATGAAGGAGATTACATCTCTTTGGATGGTACGACAGGTAATATTTATGATGGTCAGATTCCGACTGTTGATGCTACGATTGCTGGTGAGTTTGGTCGTGTTATGGCATGGGCAGATAAATATAGAAAGTTAAAAGTTCGTACGAATGCAGATACTCCGGCAGATGCAAAGAAAGCCCGTGAGCTTGGCGCTGAAGGTATTGGTCTTTGCCGTACAGAGCATATGTTCTTTGAGGAAGACAGAATTGCTGCATTCCGGGAAATGATTTGCGCGGACACCGTAGAGGAGAGAGAAGCAGCGCTTGAAAAAATCCTTCCATATCAGCAGGGAGACTTTGAAAAATTGTATGAGGCATTAGAAGGATGCCCGGTAACTATCCGTTTCCTGGATCCGCCTCTGCATGAGTTTGTTCCGACTGAGGAAGCAGATATTGAAAAACTCGCGAAAGCACAGAATAAATCAGTGGAAGAAATTAAGAACATCATTGCTTCTTTACATGAGTTCAACCCGATGATGGGTCACAGAGGATGCCGTCTTGCAGTTACTTATCCGGAAATTGCAAAGATGCAGACGAAAGCAGTTATCCGTGCAGCAATCAACGTAAAGAAAGCACATCCGGACTGGGATGTGAAACCGGAAATCATGATTCCGCTGGTATGTGAAATCAAAGAGCTAAAATATGTCAAGAAAGTAGTCGTAGAGACTGCAGATGCTGAAATTAAGGCAGCAGGCGCAAATTTGGAATATGAAGTAGGTACTATGATTGAGATTCCGAGAGCGGCACTTACCGCTGATGAAATCGCAAAAGAGGCAGATTTCTTCTGCTTTGGTACCAACGACTTGACGCAGATGACCTTCGGCTTCTCCCGTGATGATGCTGGTAAGTTCTTAGGTGCTTACTATGACACTAAGATTTTCGAGAATGATCCATTTGCAAAACTGGATCAGACCGGTGTCGGCAAATTGATGGAGATGGCGATTAAGCTTGGAAAACCGGTAAATCCGAAGCTCCATGTTGGTATCTGTGGTGAGCACGGCGGAGATCCTTCGTCCGTAGAGTTCTGCCACAAGATTGGTTTGGACTATGTTTCCTGTTCGCCGTTCCGTGTGCCGATTGCGAGACTTGCAGCAGCACAGGCAGCGATTAGCTGCAAATAGTGAACAATTGTTCGAATTTTGGCTTGGAAATCGTTTAGAATAGGCTAAAAATTAATTATTTTGCGACCTTTAGAAAGGATATCTTTATAGGTATCCTTTCTTTTTTTAGATTATTATAAATAAACGTAATCTCACGCTGTGTCGTAAGATGAGGAGTGATTTTTCATGATTTATTCAGTAATAGGAAAGAACTAACGTCCAATTTAATATTAATAAGTAGTTGA
>CAMBKU010000032.1 GCA_945868305.1 uncultured Lachnospiraceae bacterium
GATGAAAATATTCTGGAAATTATATTAGAACAGTAAGAGTGTAATAATGAAAAGAAATTTAAAAAAAAGTGATGGAAGCTTTGCAAAACAAGGAAATACATATGATACATAAAATTCATATTTGAGTAATGTGATGTTGAGAAAAGTATAATATAAAGACAGATTGATACAATCATAAGAAACATATGTATAATATGTATTGCAAATAAAATAAAAAGAGTGTGTAATATAATGATAATATACAAAATAATATGAATAAGAGACATATGCCGCATATGATAAATAATTAAAATAAAATATTTAAAATAAATACGAGAAATGTGAGGTATACACATAATATCAAACATAAAGTTCGCATATAACATAAATAATATAAGTGATACATTCAATATAAATAACATAGTACGCATAACAAGAATAAACTACATATATAATGTAAATAAATCATGAAACATATCTAAAATAAAGAAAATGAAAAACATATTAAACATAATATAAATATATAGCATATCTAATTTACATAATATAGAAAAAATAAATTACACAATCTGAATATCTAAAATAAGTTCAATAAATAACATACTATAAATAAATCACATAATTCATATAATGAATATAGATAAAATAATAACTGTATTTTTCATAAAGAAAATAGTTTTCAAAAGCGATTGTTTATGTTAAAATAGACCATACAATACATATGTAGCATATGATAAGCAAATAACATATGAGAAATGAAAGGGATTGGAGAGGAATAAAAGGATGAAGCATGTCATTATGATTTCAAATCAAAAGGGTGGCGTCGGAAAAACAACAACGACATTGGAACTTTGCTCTCTGTTCGGCAAAAAATATAGGGTTCTGGGAATAGATTTGGATTCCCAGCGCAATTTTTCCATGTATGCAGGTGCTGAATTAGAAGATGTCCCAACAGTTAACGAAGTGTTGAATGCCGAGATATTGTTGGAAAACGCAGTACAACATCTGGAAAATTTCGATATTCTTGTGGGTAGCAAGTCATTGGCAGAAGCTTCCAAGACATTTGGAGAACCGGATGATATCTACTTGCTTCAGGATATTTTGGAGGATGTAGAGGAGTACGATTACATATTTATAGACAATGCTCCGGCAAGAAGCCCGCTGCTTTATATGAGTTACATTGTGAGCGATTATATCATTGCACCAGCGGAATGTGATGATGGAGCTTTAGAGGGATTAAGAGAGCTTGGAGCGGACATTAACCGTTTCAAAAAAAGAAAACAGACAAATGTAAAGGTGCTCGGACTTTTGTTAAATAAGAGCGAAAATACGGTCATGCATAATCTGGCATATGAAGAAATGCAGGAAATTGGTCGAGAACTTGGTGGAATGCCGTTTAAAACTACGATTCGCAAGTCCATTACAGTTGCGGAGGCAAAGGCTGCCAGACAGAGCATTAATGATTATGCAAAGGGAAATAACAGCGCCAAAGATTACAAAAAATTAATGAAAGAAATTGAGAAAAGAATACGTGATATAGAGGAGGAGAAGTAATGTCTAGTAAGAGAGACCAGTTAAAAAAGTTGAAACAAAGCAGAACGACACAGCCGATCCGGGAAATGCCTTCGCCTGCGGAAGATAAATTGAATGAACTGGAAACTTACGAAAATCAGGGAGAAATCCAGAAGGAAACATTAAAGGCAGAGATGCAGACAGTGTCAGAGCCTCAAAATGAGAGGAAAATAGAGGTAAGTGCAGCAGACAATGCTACAGAAGTACAGGAGAAAGAAGTACCAATAAAAGAAGTGCAGGAAGACCAGCCAAAACCGGAAGCGAAAGCAGAATGGCAGTCAGAAGAGAAATCGGAAACGTTACCGGAACCTGTGCAGAAAGAAGAACCGGAAGCAGAGGCTGAAGTAAAGACAGGAAAAGAACTGGAAGGAAATGTCCAAAAGTCAAAAGAGAAAACCAAACGTACCAGCATGGCACTACTGGTGGAAAATAACAAGTTTATCCGTTTGCGTTCCATGCAGCTTGGAATGAGTATACAAGATTATGTAAACTTATTGATTGATGAAGAAGTAGTGCGAGAAAAAAGTGAACAAGCAGTGGATATGGGAGATATTACCGAAAATCTCGATATGAATTACCGCCGAGGTCAAAATTCTACAATTGTAGCATTGGTATTAAAGGAATCCAACGCAAAGTTTTTAAAGCGCGGAGGGGCAATGCACGGAATGAATTCCACGACATTTTTAAATCATATTATTTCAGAGGAGCAGCAGCGCGAGAAAACAAATGGCCCACGTAAGGGTGTTTTTGATGACTGATTAACAGTCAATTTTGCTTACGCGTGAAACAAAAACTGGCAAATAATAGAAAACAAGTATACATAATTCTGTGTTAAAATAACATAGTAAAAATAAAAGAAAAATATCAGATAATTAGAAATGGAAAAGAAGATTAAGAAATGAATATATTGAACGAAATTTTATTTTGCAGCACAACGGATCCGACAAAGGCAAGAAGTTTTGTTAAAGGATTAGAGAAACAGGAGATATCTTATTTACAGAGATGGGAAGAAATTTCTGTATTTAAAAGAAAAAAATATAACAATGCAAAGGAAATTTGCAATATTTATGTAAACCCAGGACAGATAGAAATGGTCGAGGCTTATTACAGCGGACTCTCAGATGAGGAAAAAGAGGGATTGATCCGAAAAGAAAAATAAAAGGCCAAAGGCGGAAAAGGAGCGGTGGAGATGGATATTGAAACAGCGGTAAAAGCATGCCGGCAAAGCCAGTATACTGGCTGGCAGATGGTGACTTTTGTACAGAAGTATGTTAATAAGCACATGAAATATTCCCTGGACAATACAACGGATTCACCGAGAATGGCTTTTGCAAAGGGAAAGGGATATTGCTGGCAGCAGGCATGGTGTGTACATTATATTTTAAAACGTGTCAATATCCGTTCGGAATTGGTATATACAAAAAAAGCCTGCTTTTATGCGAGTCCAGAGAAAAAAGAAAAGACAAAAGAGGCGGCACATGTGTGGTGCCGTGTGCGCTTAAATGACACCATAAAGGACGTTTGTTCCTGCAATAAGGAAAATATGCCGGGAAACGTACATTTTGTCCCTATCGCCCCTGTACGGCGTTACAACGCCATTGCACTAGCAGGAGGTTATCTGGGAACGGCATTTTTATATAATAACAAGTTAAAATAATAAAGTTGAGCGGTAGGTAACAGAGAAGAGATACGCTTTGCGAATCTCGCTCTGATTAGCGGTCGTTAAAATAAAAAAGAGAGTATGCCATAACATTCCGGCATGCTCTCTTTTTGTTACGTGAGCAATTTTACGTGAGCAAACGTGAAATTGCACGTTAAAATGGTTTTCCTGCAGCAGACAGGTCTGCCGCGTATTTATCGATAAACGTCAAGCGGCCTCATTGACCTTTGAAACGTTATCTTCTGTTGATTTTTCCCTTTTTTTATTGTCCAGATGGGCAAAGAACCCTGCAAGTATGGTTCCGGAAATAGAATGCCATACACAAGAGACAGCAGAAATTAAAGCTGCCTGTGGGAAAGCCGCAAAATGTACGGTAGCAAGATTGGTTGCCAGTCCTGCATTCTGCATGCCGACTTCGATGGATATCGTACGTTTTTTAGCGGTAGACATACCGGTAAGGCGTCCGGCTAAATAGCCTAAAAAGTAGCCGGTAAAGTTATGCAAAAGAACAGCAACAAAAATAAGTACACCGGATTTAAAGAAATTAGCGCCCTGTAGGGAGATAACACCACCGACAATAAAAGCAAGTCCGGTAACGGATACGCCAGGCATCAGAGCCTGCACATCTTTGAATTTTGGCTTTTTTCCCAGCCAGGTATTTAAAAGAAAACCCAAAGCAACCGGAATCAGTACAGATTCACAGATAGAAATAAACATGCCTGCTGCATTGACCTCAATAGATTGTCCTGCCAGAAAAAGTACCAAAAGCGGTGTGAGAATCGGGGAGAGCAGCGTAGAAACTGTCGTCATCCCTACGGAAAAAGGAACATCACCGTGACATAAATAGGACATAATATTGGAGGAGACACCGCCCGGACAGCAGCCTACAAGAATCAGCCCAATCGCGATATCATCCGGAAGATGAAGCAATTTTGTAATACAAAAGGCTAACAGAGGCATTACAGTATACTGTGCGAGTGCGCCGACACAGATATCAAAAGGACGTTTGGCGAGGATTTTAAAATCTTCTGTGGTGAGGGTAAGACCCATCCCGAACATGATAATACCGATAATCACTGTCTGTGTTGTGCCGCGTACCCAGGTGAAAAGACTTGGGAAGAAGAAAGTAATGACAGCGACAGCAATCACAAAAAGCGATGTGTGATTGGATAAAAAACGACTGATTTTCTTTAGTGCATTCATATTTTGCACCCTCCTTATAAATTGATTTATAAAATAAAAAAACTTCGTCCCATTAAGGGACGAAGTTATAATCCGCGATACCACCCTGATTTCATCTGTCTGACAGATGACTCTCATAACGTACATTATAATACGCATCTCCTGTAACGGGGAGCCGCCGTTGCAGCTTACTGTTGTTTGGGCTGCACTTCTCTGAGATGATTTTCATTTTCGGCTGAACATCAGCTTTCACCTGCCGCTGACTCTCTGGGAACAGTTTCGAAACCTACTTTTTCTCGTCTGTGAATTTGCTATTTTGTTTGTTTCATAGAATAGTCCTATTTTTCTTTGCTGTCAAGAGAAAAAATAAAATTTTTATAAAATTTAGGCAAAAAGCTAGAAAGAATGACCGCCGCCGCCTCCTGAACTTCCGCCGCCGCCACCTCCGCTGCTACCGCCGGAACTTCCGTCGCTGCTGGAGCTTGGGGGGCTGTATACGCGTGATTGATTGATAAAATCAGTGTGTGGGGCGTCTACATTGCACTGGGCATAAATATTTTGTAGCAATTCCCTTTCCGATGGCTTTCTGGAGCGGGAAAATACGCGGACAATAAAATAATTGATAAGCAGGGCTAAAATAAGCGCTAGCAGAGCATTGCCGATGTATTTCATTGGCTGAGCGATTTTCCTGCCGGAGAGCAGCGTGTTAATCTGATTGTAGGCATTGGAAGCACAGCCGTAATAATCTGATCTGGAAGCATAGGTGTATACATTATCCGTAATAGTATTTGCATAGCTTTTCGTAATGGTCTTGTAAATGGAACCGTCACTGAAAATCCAGATGTTCCGATTATCCATGTCAATAACAAATAAAGTTCCACTGGAGGTTCCGAATAAGTCGCGATAATGCTCCTTTGCAAGTGTTTCTGTGGAATCGTAATTGGTATCAACGGATTTAAAGGCAACATTTCCGTAAGCGGTAATTTCCTCCATTTGTTCACTTAAAAGTTCTTCCTGCTCATCGGTAAGAAGATCAGCATCATCCTCTATGGATACCTGGTAAGCAGTATCCGGATTTTCGTAGGTAATGGCAGCCATGCATGGCTTTGTAGTGCCCAAAAAGAAAAATAAGGCAAAAGCAATACAGATACTGCCTTTTCTTAAGTAGTTAATGATTTTCATATTCTTCTCCTCCACGTTTTTCGAACTGCGGCAGCTTTTGGCTTGCCAGGATGTTGTATTTTTGTATGATGGAAAGAAGTGTAAATAGTGTCGCAAGGTAGGACGCAATGGTTCCGCCATAGTAAAACAAATCGGAAACAGGATTAATAAGTGCAATAAAGCCTGAAATTGCGATGGCAGCCAAAGAGCCGATAAAGCCGAGAACACCGTTTTTTAAGTCGGCCTTTTGAGAAATTTTTATACCATATATTGTTGTTATGGCGGCGCCAATAAAAATGATTCCATAAATAAGGAATGCACTGTGTAAGAGGCTGCTGACAAGTGCAAGAAAAGCACCCAAAAAGGTGACACACAGCCAAATAACAATAAAAATATTTACAACATTGAAAAAATTGCGAAATCCTTTTTGTGTACCGGATTTACGTTGTTTTTGTCTTTTTTGATCAATATGGAAGGAGTTTGGACCTTCTTTTTTGGACAGGTAACCCAGGTCGTCTTCTTTTGCATCCCGTTTTTGGATTTGGGAAAGCTCTGCCACATAAATAATTGCAGCAATCAATGCCAGAATAGAAGAACACATAAGGGTTATCATCGGTTTAAATGTAAAAAACAGATTCAGTATGATAAACAAAGGCAGGGCAAGAATCAGCGAACCGAGAAAATATTTTCCAATGTCTACCGGAAGGTCTGCTGCAATTTTTCCGGTCTGTCCGTTGACGGTTGCATAGGAAACGCGGTTGCCTTTGCGGTAGGATAGAAACCATACTGGAAACATAGCGCTGTCAGTCTGTTTGATATCTGTGCCAAAAGCAGAAGAAAGCGAAAAGCTGTTTGGTGGCGTGCTTATGTTGAATCCATGAAAAGCCGGTAAAGATTTGACGCTGTCATAGCTGTGCTTATTTGCGACCTGGATGGCATCGTCCCGGTACAGCGAGCCGTCTACGTCTGCAGTATCTGCGTAAAAACCGCTTAAATAGGATGGTGTAAAAGCTTTCATCTCTCTGACATCATAAGGCGCTATATTCTGACTGATAGTGTCAGAAAAAGAGGACGAGGCATCATAGGAAAGTCCCTTATAGTAGGAATGCATGTGCCCGCCCAGATGGTACGTATCAGTATAAAGGTAATCACCTTTCCGGTATTCCTTTTTTCCCTGAAGGTTCAATTCCCCTTCCTGGGTAACATAGTAGGCCCAGTAAGGCATATAAATACCCCGGAAACGGTCAAGATACTGTGGGTCTTTTAATTCCTTCGGAGCAAAAAGAGCATGCTTGACAAATTTTTCATAAGCATTTTTGCAATCATCCTTCGTTTTTTTGAACGGAATGATGTAGTTTGGTCGTTTTTCTTTACTGATGCGGCTTGTTAAAATGGTGGAAGCACCACAAAAACTGCAGAATTCAGCTGCAGAATTTTCTGTACTTAAAATTTCACCACCGCACTGTGGACAAGTAAAAACAGTAACATTGTACATATCCTGCTCTACTGCGTCATGTTCTTTTGTGACAGAGTAGGGGTCGTGATATGTATGGCAGAAGTCGCAGGCAAGCATCTGTGATGGGATGTCAAACCGTAGATTTCCGCCGCAATTTGGACATTCGTACATAACTTTCTCCTTTATTTCATAATGTAGGTGCTTGTGAAACCTGATAAATTGATAGTAACGAAGTGGAAAAGTTTTGTCAATCTTAACAAAATAATACTTGAAAACGCGAAGAGAGTGTGATATATTTTCTTTATCAAGAACGATTCTTAATAACTGATAAATACAAAAGAAAAAATGAAAAATCAAAAAGAAACAGGGGGATAGCACATAATTATGTATGAAATGAAAGAAGAATATTATACGGGAATACCTCAGATTGATGAAGAACATGAACGGCTTTTTGAAATTGCCGAGGAGGCATACGAGCTTCGTCAGAATGAAATGATTCCGGATAAATATGATAATATTCGTGATATTTTAATGGAGCTAAGAGACTATACCAAAGTGCATTTTCAGCACGAGGAAGAATATATGGAGAGCATCCAGTACAAAAAGATGTTTACCCAGAAAATTCAGCATCAGGCATTCTGTGACAAGCTGGATGAACTTCATTTGGAAGATATTGATGAAAATTCCGATGAGATGATTGATAATATCCTGGAATTTTTGACAAATTGGTTAGTAGATCACATTTTATATACAGATAAACAGATAGAAGAAGGTTAAAGGAGGAAAAATCATGGCAAATTTAAAAGGAACGAAAACAGAGGCAAACTTAATGGCAGCATTTGCTGGGGAATCACAGGCAAGAAATAAGTACAGCTACTATGCCTCTAAGGCAAAAAAGGACGGTTATGTGCAGATTGCCAATATTTTTGAGGAGACAGCAGCAAACGAGAAAGAGCATGCCAAAATCTGGTTTAAGCTGTTGCATGGAGGCAGTGTGCCGGACACTATCACCAATTTAAAGGATGCGGCAGAGGGCGAGAACTACGAATGGACCGATATGTATGAACAGTTTGCAAAGGAAGCAAAAGAAGAAGGTTTTGATGAGATTGCAGCATTGTTTGAAGGCGTTGCGGCAATCGAAAAAGAGCACGAGGAAAGATACCGCAAATTACTTGCTAATGTGGAAGGCGGGCTGGTATTTTCCAGAGACGGAGATATGATCTGGCAATGTTCAAATTGTGGTCATATCGTAATCGGTAAAGAAGCACCGGAGGTTTGCCCGGTATGTAATCATCCGCAGGCTTACTTCCAGTTAAAGGCGCAAAACTACTAAGATGTAATGGAAAAAGAATAGAATCACGAAAGGTCACAAATACTGTATAGAAAACAGGAGCGTGACCGAAATGAGGATACCAAAACATATTGCAGTGATACCAGACGGAAACAGACGTTTTGCGGTATCACATGGAATGGAAAAAAAGGATGGATATGCCTATGGACTGAAACCGGGATTATCCCTGCTTCGCCAGGCAAAAGAGCTTGGAGTGGAGGAGATTACCTATTATGGTTTTACGGTGGATAACTGTAAGCGTCCAAAAGAGCAGGTGCTTGCATTTCAGAAAGCATGTGTGGAGGCAGTTGAGTTATTAAAAAAAGAAGGGGCGGAGCTTTTGGTACTGGGAAACACAGAGTCGAAATGTTTTCCGGAGGAGCTAAAAGTATATCAACCCAGAAAACAGATAAAAGAAGGCGGTATCCGTTTAAACTTTCTGGTGAATTATGGCTGGGAATGGGACCTGGCTCATATGAAACTGGATGGAACGCCCCAATCGGAGGATATATCAAGAATAGATCTGGTTATTCGGTGGGGAGGACGGAATCGTCTTTCTGGTCTTCTTCCTATTCAGTCCGTCTATGCGGACTTTTATTCGGTTCCCCATATGTGGCCGGATTATCGGGAGAGTGATTTAACAGAGGCGTTGGAGTGGTATAACACGCAGGACATAACGCTGGGAGGCTGAAAGAGACAAAAGGTAGTACAAAACATGAAAGAACAGGATTATATTGCTTTTCATGCAATTTCATTAGAAGACAAGACATGGATGGAGCAGCGTTTTAAGGAATCAGGTTTGAAAGCCTGCGAATTTTGCTTTGTGAATAACTTTATCTGGAGACGGGTATATCAGCTTGAGGTGGCGCAGATTTATGGCTGTGGCGTATGCAGATATAAAAACAGCGGAGTGACGATTTATTCTTATCCTTTCGGCATCGGAGACAGAAAAAAAGCAATAGAGAAGTTGTGGAAGATATGTAAGATAGAGAAAAGAAAACTATGTTTTTATCCGATTGTGGAGGAACAGAGAGAAGAACTGATAGCATGGTTTCCGGGGAAATTTGAAATAGATACGGATAGAGATGATTTTGACTATATTTACACTTCTGAGAAACTGACGCAGTTGAAAGGTAAAAAACTGCATGGTAAGCGAAATCATATTGCACGATTTAAGGATACAGCAGACTGGAGTTACGAACCGATAACACAGGAAAACCGTATGGAATGTATGAAGGTGGCAGAACTTTGGAGAGAACGGCGGGAAAAGAAATGGAATAGCGGAATGCAGCAGGAAATGGATGCATTGCAGGATGCATTGGAGTATTTCCAGGAACTCGGGCTTAGCGGAGGAATGTTACGCAAATCAGGGGAGATAGTGGCCTTTACGATAGGGGAGCCATTGACTTCGGACACTCTTGTCGTACATTTCGAGAAAGCTTTGCCTGATATACAGGGAGCATATTCAATGATCAATCAGCAGTTTGTGCTTCATGCCGGTAAAGGCTTTTCTTATATTAACCGGGAGGAAGACATGGGAGATTTGGGACTGCGGAAGGCAAAGCTTTCCTATTATCCTGATATTCTTTTAAAGAAATACTATGCAGCAGAAAGTGATATTGTTTTTGCGCATAATGGTGAAAAAGAGCAGATTTTGAAGATTTGGGAAAAATGTTTTGGAGATGATGAGAAGGATATTCGCTTTTATCTGGAAAATTGGTTTTCGCAGGAGAATATGCTAGTGATACATGAGGATGGAAAAATTGTCTCTATGGCAAGTTTTTTACCGGCGGAGCTGGTGTTTCACGGGAAACTTTTTTCGGCGCGTTACGTTTATGCGGTAGCCACACTTCCGGAATACCGGGGCAAAGGCTATGCAGCAAAAATTCTTACCCATTCACAGGAAAAATACAGAATGCCGTTATTTTTACAGCCAGAAAGTGAAAATTTGGAAGAATATTATAAAAAGATTGGATTTATAAGCGGATTTTCTGGAATCCGGCAGGAGGGAGAGCCAAAAGAGCAGGAAAAAATAGTATTTGAAGAATTTTCAAGTATGCTCTGGCTGCCGGAAAAGGAGGAGTTTGTTGAGCGAGAAGATATTTTGAATGAAGCGGATGCAGTGATTTATGGTTGTGCAAAAAACTCTGGGAGATTATAATGAAAAAAGAAATTACCAGAGGAAACGGAGAATGAATTATGACATTACAGCAGTTAAGATATGCGATTGCCGTTGCAGACAGCGGTTCCATGAATGAAGCAGCAAAAAGACTGTTTATTTCCCAGCCGAGCCTATCCGGAATGATCAAAGAGCTGGAGGAGGAAGTAGATATGCAGATATTCCTTCGTTCTAACCGTGGGATTCTCATTACGCCAGAGGGAGAGGAGTTTTTGGGTTATGCGAGACAGGTGGTGGAGCAGTACCGCCTGATGGAAGACCGCTACATTGAAAAGAAGGTCAAAAAGAAGTTCAGTGTTTCTACGCAGCATTATACGTTTGCTGTAAAGGCATTTGTGGAGCTGGTAAAGCAGGTCGGCATGGAGGAATATGAATTTGCCATTTATGAGACAAAAACTTATGACATTATGGAAGCAGTCAAGACATTTAAGAGTGAGATTGGTATTCTTTATATGAATGAGTTCAATCAGAAAGTTATGGAAAAACTGCTTCATGAAAACAGTCTGGAATTTGTGGAGTTGTTCCCCTGTGATACCTGTGTTTATCTTTGGACTGGGCATCCTTTGGCGAATCAGGAGAGTATTTCCATGAAGGAGCTGGAGGAGTATCCATGTCTTTCCTTTGATCAGGGGACAAATAATTCTTTTTATCTGGCAGAGGAAATGTTAAGTACCTATGAGTATAAGAAGATTATCAAGGCGAGTGATCGGGCGACCGTGTTAAATCTGATGGTAGGATTAAACGGCTATACCCTTTGTTCGGGCATTATCTGTGAGGAATTAAACGGTTATGACTATAAGGCAGTGCCGCTCAAAGAGGAAGATATGATGCGTATCGGCTATATCAAACGAAAAGGTTCGGCACTGAGTGAGATGGCAGAAATCTATATCGATGAACTTAAGAAATGTAAGGTAAATGTGCTTTAGTATAAATATTATATGCAAGGTATGTAATATATGTTTTATGTGGAAAATGAAGAAGATGTGAATCATTCTATTGGCGAGGGTCAGAAAAAAGGGATGAATGCACATCTTTTTTTGTATGCAAATAAAAATACAAAAAGATGTTGACAGAATACCTCAACGGTGTTATGGTTAATTACACAAGTAATGAACCACACAACCAAAGAACAAAACAACAGAAATGTTCATGAATAATAGAGGAAAGGAGCAGCCAATGAATGAGATTTTAACGCAGGAGAAATCAATTTATATCCAAATCCGTGAGATGATTGAAAATGATATTCTGCGGGATATTTTACTGGAAGAAGAACGGGTGCCAAGTACTAATGAACTCGCAAAGTTGTATTCAATTAATCCCGCGACTGCAGCAAAAGGTGTCAATCTGCTGGTGGATGACGGAATTTTGTATAAAAAGCGCGGAATCGGAATGTTTGTCCAGGAAGGGGCAAAGGAGGCAATTATGAAGAAAAGAAAAGAAGAATTTGCAGATAAGTTTATTAAATCCTTACTGACAGAGGCAGACAGCCTGGGTATTACAAAAGAAGAACTGATTGATATGATTCGCCGAAATGGGGAATCAACTGAACAATAATAAAGCAGGAGGAGAATCATGGGAAGTTTAAAATGTGAAAATGTAAAGAAAACCTATAATAAGAAAGAAGTTTTAAAAGATATTAATCTCAATTTGGAGCAGGGAAAGATTTACGGACTGATTGGAAGGAACGGAGCAGGAAAAACAACACTTTTGTCTATTATGTCCTCTCAGAATCCACAGAGCGGCGGAAGTGTTACTTTGGACGGAGAGAAGGTATGGGAAAATCAGAAAGTGATTGATAAAATCTGTTTTTCCAGGGAAATCAGTCAGATGTCAGGTTTCGGACAAAACAGCTTAAAGATTAAAGATTACTTAAAAGCTGCAGCGATTTTTTATCCGAAGTGGAATAAGGAAATGGCGGATGAACTGGTAGCAAAGTTTGAATTGAATCCGAAGAAGAAAATCTGTAAATTGTCAAAAGGTATGCTCTCTATGGTAACAATTATCATTGCACTGGCAAGCGAGGCAGAATACACATTTCTGGATGAGCCTGTAGCAGGACTTGATGTGGTGGCAAGAGACCAGTTTTATAAGTTGCTGCTCCGGGAATATACAAAATCAGGAAGAACCTTTGTGATTTCTACCCATATCATTGAGGAGGCGGCAGAGGTTTTTGAGGAAGTCATTATGTTAAACCAGGGAAAGATTCTTTTAAAAGAGAACACCCAGGAGCTTTTAGAGCGTGCGTACCATGTCAGCGGAAAGGCAGAGGACGTGGAGGCCGCAACAGCAGGTCTGGAGGTTTATCATAAAGAGATGATTGGACGGAGTATGGGTGCGACAGTTCTGTTAAAAGAAGGAGAAAGCTTAAATGGACAATATCCAGTATCGGTCCAGAAAATGACGTTAGAAAAACTATTTGTAGCTTTATGCGGCGGGGAGGTATAGATATGAGTGGAGTAAAGAGGAGCATCCGATACTGGAACTGGATTGGCTTTAGGGTCATTGGTTTGGCGATTGCTTTTGCCGTAGCATACGGTATTTTGTTTGGTGGTATGGATGGTTCGCTGGAAGAAATGCTTCGAATGGGCAGTTATTATATGGTCATATTTGGAATGCTGATGGGTATTGCCATTCAGGTTTCTGCGGCACAATGTTATTTACAGCAGTGTTTCTCTATGGGATGTAAGAGAAAAGACGCATTTATCGGACTGCAGTATACGAATCTTCTTATACCGGTAGTTTTATATCTGCTTGCCTTTGTGATTCAACGAATCTCGGAGAATGCGGTTGGTTTTTACGATTGGAATATGGACACAAGTAAACGAAGTATTTTGTTAATGTATATCGTGGGAACACTGATTATTGAAGGCGTCGGAAATATTGTTGGTATGTTTTGCTTCCGATTCGGGAAGGCCGGACTCGTAATATTTTTGATTCTTATGCTAGGTCTTTGTGGAGGCGTTGGGGCTAGTTTTGTTATGCTTTGTAATGGTGATTCGTTTCCTAAAGCAGCCGCAGTTTTGCTTGGAAATGGTTCGATTTTGATTGTGGCGGCAATCCTTGTATATGTAGTATGTAGCTTTTTACAGTATCGGATGATACAGAAATACGAAATTCATGCATAGGAGGATAGATCATGAGAAAAAAGATTTCATTAGGAGAATGGTTTTCCTACTTTAAAATAAATTTTTTGTTAGATTATGCAATTGAACTGGGAGTCTTTTTGATAGGTTTTTTGATTGCAATATTTGCTTTCGGAACAGGGGATGCGACAAAGATGTTTCCCCTTGGGGTATGTGGAGCACTTGGGGCAATTGCTGTTACAGTGATTTTCACCTCTATAATGTCGTTTAGCCAGCAGTTTAACGTGGCGGTTACTATGGGATGCACCAGAAAGAGTTTTTTGGGAGCTTATCTTGGGACGACAACAGTTTTTATGATTGTGGAGTTTTTTACAGCGTATCTGTTGTATCAGCTGGAACGTTTGGTTTATACAGCTGCATTTCCGGCAAAAGAATTTGTAGATGGACCGGAGATGTTCTTTCGACCGGGGATTCTGATATTTTGTCTGATTGCGACAATCGTAATCAAATTTTTTTCGGGAATGTTGGTGCTTCGTTTTGGAAGAATGGGGTTTTTTGTGCTGTGGATTGGCTATATGGCATTGTGTCTGGGATTTTCCAGCATATGCGCAAAGGCATCCCATGAGCCGAATGGATATTGCGCCAGATTCCTGGATGCGTTGATTGGGGTATTTAAATCCTTTAATGGGCTTGGTATTTATTTTTTGGGATATGCCATACTGATTATCTTGTTTGTTGTTTTTGCAGTTTTGCAACTTAGACAGGAGGTTCGGACTCTATAAGAAATAAAATGTTCACAATTATCTGATAAAAACCTACCGCAAATCTGACAAATGATGTATAATAAAGAAAAAAGTTTGAAAAATGCCAATAATGTGGGTGGGGCAACAAAGGAGGGGTTATGATGAAGCATAAGATATTAATAACTGGTGATAATCAGGTAATTGTGGATGAATTTTTTGATCGAATGGAGGACCGATTTGAATGTCAGTGTACGTCTGCGCGCGAAAAAGATATCAAAAGCCATTTAAAGGTTTTTCAACCGGATTTCTTTGTATATGCGCTTTCTAACGTACACGAAGATAACGTCAGAAAAATGATACCAATTTACAAAAAGTATATTTCTCAGATGTGTATATCTGTCATTATAGGAAATTCGGAGATGTGCAGAAAATTTGAGAAAATAGCGGGAGAAGTGGTAGATGTAACTCTGGTAAAACCAATGACGGCGTTTGCAATTCGAGACAAGTTAATCAGTCTGTTAGGAGAAGTAAAAGAAAAAGAACAGAGTATAAAGGAATTAGAAGAAGAAAGTATTGTGAAAAAAGATCCGGGCGCTCCGCTCAAGCATGTTTTGGTGGTGGACGATGACCCGTTAATCCTTCGTGTCGTAAAGCAGGATTTGGAAGGAGAGTATGAGGTTGCTACTGCAATCAATGGAAAACTGGCTCTTAATTTTATGGAGAAGAAAAAAACAGATTTAGTACTTCTGGACTACAATATGCCAGGTGGAGACGGACCTTCGATATTGCAGAAGATGCGTGAGAATCCTGGCATGGCAAACATTCCGGCAGTATTTCTGACGGGAGCTACGGAAAAAGAAAAAATTAAAAGAGCGTTATCCTTAAAGCCTCAGGGATACATGATAAAACCGATTGAACGTGAGAAGTTAATAAGCGTGATAAAAGGAATCATTGGATAGACAGGAGGGTGTTATGGGAGAGGAATTGCATATAACAGATTTGATTGATGTCGAATTATTACAAAACATGCAGGATTCTTTTTGTGAATTATATGGTTTTCCCGCTATTATTTCAGATAGCAATGGAGTCCCTGTGACAAAACCTTCTGTCACCTTTGATTTCTGTAAAGATTGTGTCCAGACAACTGCGCTCGGTCGTGAATGTAAGGAGAAATGTGTACGGATTGAAAAAGAACAGGCAGCAAAAGAAGGGGGAGCAAGTATTTATGCCTGCAATGGAGGATTCCTTTATTATACGACTCCCATTACTGTAAATGGAAGTTTTATGGGAACTTTTACCGGAGGCCAAGTACTATCAAAACCATTAACAGAAGAACAGACAAGGGAAATGGCAAAGAAATGGGGGATTGATTTTGCGTTTTTCGCAGAGCAGATAAAAAAAGTTCCGGTTGTCTCGGAGAAGGAATTAAAGAAACGGGCAGACTTTCTATGTACGATTTCCAACGGGATATCCAGTCTGGCATATAATCGCTATCTGGTTTGTCAGGCGAGTCAGAAAATTGAACAGGCAGCACACATGAAATCAGATTTTCTGGCAAACATGAGCCATGAAATCCGCACGCCGATGAATGCAGTAATCGGAATGGCAGAAATGGCTTTAAGAGAAGACCTTCCACCAGCAGCCAGAAATTATATAAATCAGATAAAGTCCTCTGGAAAAACATTACTTTCCATTATTAATGATATTTTGGATTTTTCCAAAATCGAATCTGGCAAAATGGATATCAACTTTATTGAATATTCTCCGATGTCCATTATTAATGATGTGGCAAATATTATTATTACCCGTATCGGTGGGGAGGATATTGAGTTGATTTTGGATATTTCGCCGGATATTCCAAAGGAACTGCTCGGAGATAATGTCCGGTTGAAACAGATTATTATAAATCTTTCTAACAATGCAGTTAAGTTTACGAACAGAGGGCAGGTTCTATTAAAAATGTATGCGCACAGGAAAAATGAAGATGAAATAGATTTATGTGTTTCTGTTGCGGATACCGGAATTGGGATTAAGAAAAAAGATTTTGAGAATTTGTTCCATTCCTTTGAGCAGTTAGACAGCAAAAGGAATCGAAATATCGAGGGAACAGGTTTGGGACTTGCGATTTCAAAGAGACTGTTGAATATGATGTATGGCGATATTCAGGTCGAGAGCGAGTACGGAAAAGGAAGTATATTTTCTTTTTCCCTTCCGCAGAGAATCGTAAATGAGAAACCGGGCATTGAAGTTGGAGATGCATCTTCTATAAGGGCAGCTGGGATAATTGGCAATGCTTATGTGAAGCGGCAGTTAGAGATGGATATCAAAAGATTTGGGATAGACTATGTCGAACTTGGCAGTGAGGAGGAGCTTTTTTTGTCCGAAGAGCAGAATATTACACATCTGTTTGTGGAATATGAGCAGTTTTCGGATAAAGTGGAGCAGTTTCTGGTTTCCCATCCAAATATCACAGGAGTTGTGATGCTTGGTTTTTTCACAGAAATGCAGACAGATATACCGAATATCATGGTGGTAAAAAAGCCGTTGTATTCTTTAAATCTTGCAATGATTTTTAATCATGAGGATTTGTACTCCGGCTATAACTACTCCACGGATGAAGATTTTGAGTTTATTGCACCGGAAGCAGAGATTTTGATTGTTGATGATAACAAGATCAATCTTACGGTGGTAGAGGGGCTGTTGGAGCCTTTAAAAATGAAGATTGAAACGGCATTAAGTGGTAGAGAAGCCATCGATATGATTTCCACAAAAAAATATGACTTGATTTTTATGGATCATATGATGCCGGAACTGGATGGTGTAGAAACAACCCGTATCATACGGCGATTCCATGAGGAATATAATAATGTGCCAATTATTGCACTGACAGCAAATGCGATTGAGGGTACAAAAAATATGTTCCTGGAGGAAGGAATGAATGATTTTGTGGCAAAGCCGATTGAACTTCGTATTCTTGTTTCAAAACTAAAACGCTGGCTTCCGAGGGAGAAAATCCAAAAGGTACAAAGCAAACAGGAGAAAAAAGAGGATTCTGTGGAAATAGAAGGCTTAGACACCGCATCAGCATTGAAAATGCTTGGAAGTGAAAAGTTGTATTGGACGGTATTAAAGGCCTACTATCGTGCGATTGAAAAGAAGGCAGAATCAATCAAAAAATATGAAGAAAATGAGGAATGGCATAATTATACGATTGAGGTACATTCATTAAAAAGTTCTTCGAGGCAGATAGGTGCAGTAAAGCTTGCAGAGAAAGCGGAACGAATGGAGAAAGCTGGAAACGAAGAAGATGCTGCGCTTATACATCAGTGTACGGATGAGTTGTTGGAAGAATACAGGCATTATCTGACCATTTTAAAGCCTTATGTAAAAGAGGAAGACAAAGAAGATATCAAAAAGAAAGAAATCCGGCCGGAGATATTAAAACAGTGTTTTGCGGATATGAGGATTGCTTTTGATAATCTGGATATGGATCAGATGGAGGAAGTTGAAGCCCGGATGGAGCAGTTTTCTTATGACGGTTGGCAAAAAAAGATGTTTGAACGGCTTCAGAGCGCAATAGAGGCAATTGATGTGGATACCTGTGAGGACATTATTCACACATGGGAAGAAAAATTACAGTGATGCATCAGTTACTGAAAATCCATGGAGAAACGGAAGGAGTCACCTCTCGCACGAACGATAAAATACTCAATATTACCGACTCCTTCTATATAAAAAAGACCTTCCTGCTTAAGGATAGGAATATTTTCGGATATATTAAGTAATTCCAGTTCTTCTTTTTTCGGAAGGCTGGCAGTCAGTTGAATCCGCTTACAGAGAGGATGTGTGTAATTGTAGGCGTTGATTAGGATATTGTTTACGCCACAGAAATCATTCAGATGGTTTTCGAAACCGGGAACATATTTTTCCGGTAAAATAGAAAGGCCGACGGCAAAATGGTTTCCGTTTTTGGTACGAAGCTGTTTTAGATAATATACGTTATCGTTTTCATCTAGTTCTAATAGCTTTCGTTCTTTTGCGGTAGGAAGGGCAAGCCGGACATCGAGAACCTCGCTGGTATATTCCTGACGTCCCTGATTTAATGCTTCTGAAAAACCAAGGGAAATGTCGTGCTTATATACGATGGGATTCGGTTTTTTTGCAACAAAAAAGCCTCTCCCTTTTTCAGAATAAATGATTCCCTGCGCCTTTAAAAAGGTTAATGCACTGCGCACGGTATTACGGTTTGCCTGGAAAAGTCTGGAGAGTTCATTTTCGGATGGGATTTTGTCGTTTTCCTGTAAGTGTTTTTCCCGGATATATCGTTTTACATAGGCTATGATTTTTTGTCTCTGGTGCTCAACGGTATTTGCAGCTTGTTCTTGCATGGCAGCCTCCACAATCAAATCGAAAGTATTTAATGCAATATAGCATGGGATTAGGTCTATGTCAATCAAATTTTGTAAAAAAAGACTTGACGCTAACATGGTACCAAGTTAAAGTGTTAGTAAATAAATAAACCAATCAGAAACAAAGGCGTTTCCATATGTATGTAGACAGCGTACATAGGAGATGCCTTTTTTGATGTTACACAAGGGGGTTTTATATGATTACTACGACAATTAATGAAGCGATTGCAAGGATTAAGGACTGGGAAGGAAAAGATGTTTCTTTTTCTCCCGTAGCAGGCGGTATTACCAATCCGAATTATAAGGTAACTGTGGAGGGAAAAGATTTCTTTTTAAAAATCCCTGGAGCAGGAACCGATTTTATCGACAGATCAAACTGTCATGCGGCGAATGTTATTGCAGATGAATGCGGGGCCGGACCGAAAGTATATTACTACTTTGAAGACACCGGAGTGGAAGTGTTTGAATGGCTGAACGGATATCGCCAGGTTACTTACGATGATGTTTATCATAAAAGAATTTTTGATAAGATTTTTAAGAGACTTTCAGCCTATCACAATGTGGAAGGGAAAACGTTGCCGCAGACGCAGAGCCTTTTTGAACAGGCGTGGGAGATGAACGCGAAGGCAAGAGAAGCCGGTTATATGCCGCCCTGGAATGACAGAATGGAATATCTGCTTCACGTTATCGAAGATGCAGTGAAAAGTAGCTCGATTGATTATAAACCTTGTCATAATGATTTTTGGACAAACAACATGATGTACAACGAGGAAATGGATGATTTGAAGATTATAGATTACGAATATGCTTCGATGAATGATCCGTATGTAGATCTTGCAGTTATATCCTGTAATAATTACTTTACGGAAGACATGGATGTTGAGATGATAAAGGTTTATAACAATGGAGAATTTGATGAAATCGGCTTTGCAAAAATGAAGCTGTATAAAATTGTAGGTGATATCAAATGGGCATATTGGGCACTGCAGCAGAATGCCAACTCGGATGTTGCGTTTGATTATATGAGCTGGTATGGCACGAAGATAGCAAGACTTCAGCATTTATGGCAGGATCCGCGTTTGGATTTCTGGATGAATAAGCTAAAAGGAACACCTGTTTTTAGAATGGATTAGAATGGAATAGAGATAATACTTAATTATTAGGAGGATTTTTTTATGAATAACTATTTTGCGGGATTAAAAGACAGCTGGGTAGAGTTTGCATCAAAGGCGATCAGTGCCAGGTCGCTTTCCGGTGAGGAAAAGCAGTGCGCAGATTTGTTTTTGGAAGCAATGAAAGAAATTGGTGTGGAGTGTTTTCGTGACGAATGCGGAAATGCAGTCGGAATCATCCGTGGAGAGGGCAAAGGTCCAAATGTACTGCTTACCGGACATATGGATGTGGTTCCCGCCGGAAATCCGGAAGCATGGGGAGAATATGATCCGTTCCAGGGTACTGTTTGTGACGGCAAACTGTACGGTCGCGGTATCAGTGATATGCTTGGCGGGCTTTCCTCTGCGTTTTTTGCATTTAAAGAAATCAAGAAAGCAGTCGACAATGGAGAAAAATTGACGGGAGATCTTGTTTTTGCCGGTATCGTACAGGAGGAACCGGCAGAAAGCCTTGGAGCTATCTATCTTTTGGAGCATACATTCCCAGAACATAACATACATATTGATCTGGTTTATCTGGCAGAGCCTTCAAAAGGGAATATTTGTCTCGGTCATCGTGGAAAGGTGGAACTGGTCATAGATGTACATGGGAAGGTGGCACATTCCTCCACGCCGCAGGACGGCATCAGTGCGATGGAAAAGGCATTGCCTCTTATCGAAGCTTCTTTTCACAATTTTTATGAGCCGTCGCTGTCACATCCGGCAGGAAATACCTCTATGGCGATTACTGATGTTGCTCTGACACCGGGCAGGAAATATTCCTGTATTCCGGATTTGTGTGAAATCAGGATTGACCGCCGTTATGTGCCGCCGATGACGTTAGAGGATACCATTGCGCAGGTGCAGAGATTTATCGATGCACTGGCGGAAAAGGATAAGGAATTTAAGGCAGAGGTGCATCCGGGCTATAATCATCGCGTGTGTTACACCGGTTATGAGAGTGATGTGCCGAAACATCATCCGTTCTGGGCAGTGGATCCTGACAATGAATACGTTAAGTTAAGTTGCCGTGTGTTAGAGTCATTAGGTCAGCATCCGAAAAAAGATTATTGGCAGTTCGGTACGGATGGCAGTGCTTTTTGCGGAATTTACGGCATTCCGACGATTGGATATTCCTGTGCAGATGATGAACAGGCACATCAGGCAAAAGAGCATGTTGTGATTGATGATATGTTGGACTGCGTGGAAGGCTATACAGCCATTCTTTGTGAGATATATGGATTAGATTTTTCACAGTTTTCATAAAAATGCGTCGAAACGGATGATTCAGATTGCGAGGGACGATATGAGCGAGGAAGTCATTTTAAGTGCAGGGATTGATGTTGGAACTTCTACGACACAGTTGATTTTCAGCAGAATGACAATTAAAAATACAGCGGGCTTCGGGAAAGTGCCAAAGACAGAGATTGTATCAAAAGATATTTTTTACCGGAGCAAAATTTATTTTACCCCGTTTCTTTCCTCGGAGATTATAGACGGAGCGAAGGTACATGAGATTATAAAGAAGGAATATGAAACAGCAGGTATCTCGCCAAAGGATTTATCGACCGGAGCAGTCATTATTACCGGAGAAACGTCGAGAAAAAAGAATGCAAAACAGGTATTAGAATCGTTATCGGATATTGCCGGAGATTTTGTTGTCGCAACGGCAGGGCCTGATCTGGAATCCATACTTGCAGGAAAAGGAGCCGGAGCAGGAGAGATTTCAAAAAAAAGCGGAAAAGTTGTTGCAAATCTGGACATTGGCGGAGGAACAACAAACATCTGCTATTTTAAGGATGGCGAGGTCTATGATACGGCATGCCTTGATATAGGCGGAAGACTGGTAAAGATAGAGGATGGCAGGATTACCTATATTGCGGATAAGGTGCAGGATTTTATCAATAAGTACCAGATTCCGGTTAAGATTCATGAGAGGGCAGATGTGCAGCACCTGGAATTATTGACAGATAAGATGGCAGAGATTCTTGCTCAGTCTGTAAACTTATGTAAACCAACCGAAGACCTTGTAAATTTTCGTACGAATCGGCTGATAACGGTAAACGACCCGGTAGAAATACTTACATTTTCTGGTGGAGTAGCATCCTGTATGGATCAGGAATATGATGTACTGCAATTTGGAGATATCGGGGTGCTGCTTGCAAAATCTATTATGAAAAACCGATATTTTATGGAAATAAAGACAGCCCATGCAATGGAAACCATGCGGGCAACCGTAATCGGAGCGGGAAATTACAGTATGAATATATCGGGCAGTACGATTGAGTATACACAGAAGGATTTTCCTATTAAGAATCTTCCAATCGGAAAAATTCGTCTGGAGAATGAGGCTGATATTGAAAAAATCGGAACAGAGATGCAAAAAGCCATCGATTATTTCAGAGACGATGGAGAGGAAGTGCAAATAGCGCTTGCCATGAAGGGATTGGCGTGTCCGGGTTTTCTGCAGATTCAGGAAATTGCAGCAAATATTATGGAGACATATGATACGTTATTTGATAAAAATATAAAGCTGATTTTGATTTTAGAAGCAGATATCGGAAAGGCATTGGGACAGGCACTCAAACGTATTAACAGCAAAGGGCGTGATATTGTATGTATTGACAATATCTCATGTAACAGCGGAGATTATATTGATTTAGGGCAGCCGATTGCAAATGGAAGCGTTATCCCTGTTGTCGTAAAAACCTTAGTTTTTCAAGGATAGGAGGAACAGACATGAATTTAAAGACCAGGCTTTATGGTAAGGTGTACCAATTTCAAAATGTGACAGATGTTCTTGCAAAAGCCAGTGAATTAAAATCTGGGGACACACTTGCCGGTATTGCGGCAGAAAATACCTTGGAGCGAATCGCAGCGAAAGCAGTTTTAAGTGATCTTACCGTTCATGATATCCGGGAAAATCCGGTTGTGCCTTATGAGATGGATGCGGTCACAAGATTAATAGATGATGATTTGGACGCAGAAGCGTACAAAAAAATAGAGCATAAGACAATTGCTGAGATGCGGGAATGGATTTTAGATGGGAAAACGACAGGAAACGATATTTTGCATGCCAGCAGAGGGATGACCAGTGAAGTGATTGCGGCAATTTCAAAAATCATGGGAAATCTGGATTTAGTTTATGCTGGAAACAAAATGCACATTACCGCCACCTGCAATACGACAATTGGGGAGGAGGGAGTATTGGCAAGCCGCCTTCAGCCCAATCATCCCATTGATGATGTGGAGGGAGTTGCAGCCACTACGTTAGAGGGCTTAAGTTATGGAATCGGTGATGCAGTTCTCGGTTTAAATCCTTCCATAGATACGTTTGACAGTACCTTAGCCATATGGAATCTGCTTGGAGAAATCCGCGATAAATATGAAATACCGACACAGACCTGCGTACTCTCCCATGTCACGACACAGATGGAGGTACTAAAAAGCGGAAAAGGAAAGGCTGATTTGTGCTTTCAATCTATAGCAGGCTCACAGAAAGCATGTGAAGCGTTTGGAATCAGCACTGATATGCTGGAGGAGGCAAATGCACTGTTTCGCGACAGAGGGTCGGCAAAAGGAAAAAATGTAATGTATTTTGAAACCGGTCAGGGTTCGGAACTTTCTTCCTCTGCGCATAACGGCAGTGACCAGCAGACGATGGAATGCAGATGCTATGGACTTGCAAGGCATTATGAGCCGTTTTTGGTAAATACTGTGGTCGGATTTATGGGACCGGAGTATATATATGATACAAAACAACTTCTTCGGGCAGGGCTTGAGGATGTATTTTGTGGGCATCTTCATGGATTGCCTATGGGCTGTGATGTCTGTTATACCAATCATATGCCAGTGGATCAAAATGACAGTGAAACACTTCTTATGCTCCTTGCAAATTCCGGATGTCATTATGTAATGGGATTGCCTCAGGCAGACGATATCATGTTAATGTATCAATCTACCGGTTTTCAGGATATTGCCGCGGTCAGAGAGATATTCCATAAAAAACCGATCAAGGAATTTGAGGATTGGATGATAAAATGGGGAATCTGGGAGAATAACAGATTAACGGAGAAAGCAGGAGATCCTACAATGTTTTTTTAGGAAGAAAGGAGGTTCCCATGAAGGATATCACAGAAAAAGAAGTCTCAGAAGTAATCTATGCAGATAATATTGCACACATAGAGGAACTGGAAAAGATGAAAAAAGCGACTCCGGCAAGAATCGGAATCGGGCATACGGGCGCAAGGTACAAAACAGAGCCAATGCTTCGTTTCCTGGCGGCACAGGCGGCAGCGGCTGATGCAGTCTTTTCGGAGGTAAAAGAAGATGTAGTAAAAGATCTCGGTGTCTTTGAGGTTCGGACGAAATGTGCGAGCAAATATGAGATGCTGACGAGACCGGACTGGGGACGGATTTTTGAAGAAGATACCCAGGAATATATTAAAAATCATTGTATACAAAATCCCGATGTGCAGATTTATTTTGGAGATGGACTTTGTTCACCGTCGATACAGGCAAATATACCGGATTTATTTCCAACGATAAAGCTGGGACTTGAGGATAAAGGGATTACGGTGGGAACTCCCTTTTTTGTCCGTTATTGCAGAGTAAATACGGCACGAACCATAGGGCCGCTCTTAAATGCAAAAGTGGTTTGTGTCCTTATTGGAGAACGGCCGGGACTTCTGACCTCCGAGAGTATGTCGGCTTATATCGCATATCACGCAAGACCAGAGATGTCAGAATCGGACTACACGGTAGTATCTAACATCAGTAAACACGGTATTCCTCCTGTTGAAGCGGCAGCACACATTGTGGATTTGCTGGATGAAATTCTAAAAAAGAAAAAGAGTGGTGTCGCACTGAAGACGGATTAATGGATATGCTTCATGTTCTGAGTTGCCACGGTGCTTGACAGAAAACAGGAAATGACGTATAAATTAGGCAGAATGGTATCTTAGGAGGATGATAGCGTGCAGGAGACATTACAGGATTTAAAAACGAGAAGAAGCTGTAGAAATTACAAGAAAGACCAGATTACGGAGGAGCAGCTAAACCAGATTTTGGAGGCTGGAACTTATGCACCGACCGGGATGGGAATGCAGTCCCCGATTATGATAGTAGTACAGGACAGGGACACGATTGAAAAGCTGTCTAAAATGAATGCAAAAATTATGGGAACAGATACGGATCCATTTTATGGAGCGCCGACTGTCATTATTGTGTTGGCGGATAAGAATCGTCCGACATATTTAGAGGATGGAAGTCTGGTCATGGGAAATCTCATGAATGCGGCGCATGCAGTAGGCGTGGATTCCTGTTGGATACACCGTGCAAAGGAAGAATTTGAAAGCGAAGAAGGAAAAGACCTCTTAAAGAAATGGGGTATCGACGGAGATTACGTGGGCATCGGTCATTGCGTTTTAGGCTATGCAAAAGAGGCTCCAGCTTCGGCAAAACCCCGGAAGGAAAATTATATATATCGCGTGTAAGAACAAAGAGGATGTCCGGATGTTAGACATTGCGTCAATAACATCCGGACATCCTCTTTATTTCTTTAACACATATTTTTTGATTGCCTGGAAACTCTCTTTGCTGATGACATGCTCCATTTTGCAGGCATCTTCGGTGGCAATTTTTTCATCCACACCGAGACTGATAAGCCAGGAGGAAAGCAGTGCATGACGCTCGTAAATCATGTCTGCGATTTCCTTTCCGGTATCGGTAAGATAGATAAATCCTGCATCAGTAACCGTAATATAGCCTTTTTCTCTTAGATTCTTCATAGCCACGCTGACACTTGGTTTGGTAAAGCCAAGTTCGTTTGCGATGTCTACGGAACGAACCACCGGAAGACTTTTTGCTAAAATCAATATTGTTTCCAGATAATTTTCCGCAGATTCATTTACAACCATAAAAACACCCCGTATCTTTCTTATATTTTAACTGCGAATATACAGTCAGTCTACATTTTTTGTTTATTATACAGTATAGCATATGAAGAAAAGCATGGCAAATTTTTTCTTGCTGTGAACTCATTTTTTGTTATAATAACCATGTAGGTGAAGGGAGGATGCATTTTGCAAAAGGAGAAAAAAAATTCAGTTAACTGTCTGACGAGAGAACGGTTGCTCACTGCACTGATGCAGCTCTTAAAAAGCAAAAGCCTTTCTGCCATTTCCATTACCGAACTGACGGAGCAGGCAGGGGTTTCCAGGATGACTTATTATCGAAATTATACTTCCAAGGAGGATATTTTGAGTTCCCACTTGAAAGATATTTTTTCTTCTTACCGTCGTGATATTGCTTCCTGGAAGGATCAGGGATGTTACAACGATTATAGAAATCTTCTCCACTGTTTTGAATACTTTTATCAGCATAGAGAATTTATGAAATCGCTGGTTTCCTGCCACTTAGAACATTGGCTTTTATGTGAACTTTCTTCTTACTTAATGGAGACCTATTACCGAGATTCGGATTCCATAGATTTGTATTACAGGCTTCAGGCGTTTTCGGGGGCATTGTATCATACTTATATTTCCTGGATATTAAACGATACCAGGGAAACACCGGAGGAGATGGCAAGGCTCATGGCAGAAATTTTTTCCTGATAATGATTTGACAAATTCAATTAAAATTTGTTAATATAATAACAATCGAGTAGCGAGAAGCGTAAATCCAGATTCGGATTTGCGCTTTTTTTGTTATGGCGACGAGGAAAATGGACATCGTGCTTGCACGAAAGGACATTTGACGACCGCTAGTCAGAGCGAGATCCGCAAAGCGTATCTTGTCTCTGTTTTGCAGGGAATTTTTATGCGAAATGGCTCGAAAAGAGGTTATGGTAGCTTTCCTCTGTAAAAAGACTCCATAATAATATGAG